>NZ_SJUU01000004.1:0-223037 GCF_004337115.1 Exiguobacterium sp. SH3S3 | reverse complement strand
TACAATAGTGAACGCAAGCAATGGAACCTAAAAAAAATGACTCCGGAGCAATACCGGAGCCATCTGATCGCCGCATAAAAGACGACGCACTTTTTATTAAACTGTCCGAAAAACAGGGCTCAGTTCAATATGGTCGCGTCTTTTCAACTATTCCAGCATTAACTATTGTAGTGGCGGTGAGAATTTAAATAGATTTAGCTAACTTGTGAGTTTCCTATATTATCACAAGTTAATTGATAATATAACAGGACATGGGATACGATTCATCCCATGTCCCGGTTTGCTAAAAAGATAATTCAACGTTTGTTTAGATTCCAAGTCTCAATCCCGAAATTAATGTAGGTTTCAATGAGATTAGGATTATAGGAATGTGATTCCCCGTTGATCGATTTTTTATATTCGATGATCTGTGCCTTCCATTCAGGAGGAAGTTGTCGGGTATCACCTAAGTCAATTGCTGCGTGACCTAAATGGTGAAAGAGATTCATCTTTATATTATCATCGTTTGCGTACTTGATGGATGACATATAGTGATTCGTCGATTCCTCACGTCGGCCTAGAAGGTAACAAATTTTCCCGAGAGCGTTATGAATTTCGCAAGCATCATCCGGGTGCTGAATCATCTGCAGCAGTTCTTTGTAGATAGAATAAGATTTCTGGTAGTCACCGACACGTTTATAGTTGACGCCTAGATACAATTTGATGTTAAAAAGCTCGTTTTTGACATTGGCCGAACTGGAACTGTTGATTTTGCCCAACGCATTTTCGAGATACTTGATGGCCTCGATTTTTTGACCGTTCTGATGGGCAGAGTACCCGAGTCTTATCAACTCATCTACGCTTTTACCGTTGTCGTTCGAATAATAACGTTTGAATTTGTCTTCAAGATTTCCCATTATATTCTCACCTCGTTTTAAATTTTAGGGCATTGATTGTCTAATAGGTTAGCCGTTTCTAGAACACTCATGAGTCCGAATCCAAAGATGATGGTCATTCAAATAGTGAAATACGTCACTCCATGAATTGTAGGTGATCACGCTCTTCTCATGGATGACGTTATCCATATAGTTGCTGAATGTTAATGCTCCCCATTCTTCTTCAAAGACTTTCTCGATACCGAAGAACACATATTCTTGCGTAGATGGGTCAAACTCAGCCAATAATATACTACCAATAAACTCTTTGGCTCCTTCAGGACCGAAACTCACCCTCGTCCCGTGTTTCGTTGACAGGACATGATAAATATTATCAATAGTTGCCCTTAACAGGCTGTGAGAATAGCCGCTCACAAATTGTTTGAAGGAGTCATCCTTTTCATTTTTGGCGGCTACGAAAGGTTGTATTTTATCCTTCATAACCCTTTCTTTTACCATTTTTAACGACTTCTGCATCTCAGAAGTATCTATAAAAGCCTTTAGTTGAATTAAAATTTTCTCCAAATGTTGCTGTTTGAAGCCGTCATCAATATCAGGAGAATTACAAATTAAATCAAAATAGAACTCTAAAGCGTATCCTGAGAATCTCAAGGCGTTTCGGTACATGTCTGACATTGGCACATCATCCTCATCATACCTTGACAGATAGGTGGTTTCTCGAGATTCAGACGGGTCGATTTCACCTTCTCCTACGGCGATCCAATACAGAGCCTCGTTTGTGTCATCTACTTCATCGTCATAATCGCTATATCCATTCTTTCGGGTGGATCGATATTCAAATGATTTAAAGTATCCTTTTTCAAGTTCCACACCTTGCACTAGCTCTCCTAAGCTGTGAAAGACAGGAAGAATGTATCTGCCATTGTGCGTTTCAACCATATGTTGAGCCATGTTTTTAGTAATTTTTTCTTTTAACAGGTCAAGATAACTCATCACCAAGTTTTCTTCTTTGTCATAAGGAACAAATTCAAGATTGGCTTTCTGTCGATTGAACAAATAAAGAAAGCATTCGGCGATGATTCTATCACCAACAAAAGGCGACACATGAAGTTTAGCCCTCTCGAAAATGTGATTAACGACTTCTAGTTCGTCCATACCCGTGAAATTCTGAATGGTGTCAACGGTTTTAGAAACGAGTTTCTGTGTATCTTCCTGTCTTCGATATACCTTGTCATATGTGTTCAATAGATATTGTATTTGGCTGTTAAACGCTTCAAACAACTCATGATCAAAAGACATTTCATGAATCCCCTTTCGTTATTGAAGAGAAAAGTGAGAGAGTATCATATAAAGCCTAGATGCATCACTCCGTTTAATTTTTGGTCTTGACCCTGTGTGAATTTCAAAAGATGCTTTATGTATATAATTGGCACAACATATCTTTTGATATGAAACTAAACGTTCTGATTGATCACTCAGGCTTTTAACGCTTGGGATTATTTCAACTGACCAAGTTTGATTCATTTAATTATGTAGTTCAATTGCATATTAAAAATCCAATATTAGTT
The DNA here is from genome assembly GCF_004337115.1 of Exiguobacterium sp. SH3S3. Lineage (NCBI taxonomy): Bacteria > Bacillati > Bacillota > Bacilli > Caryophanales > Exiguobacterium > Exiguobacterium sp. SH3S3. Next base: position 220,594 of record NZ_SJUU01000004.1, on the reverse strand, counting down.
AATATTCTCTTTGATACCTTACAATCCTTCACTTATTAATAATTATTTTGGCTCATCACCATAACTCGTGGTTGCTATTTTGACGACCGATCTCGAGGCGCAATCTTAAAAAGAATCGTTCGAGGTTTCGATAGCCATAACCACGGCGTTTGATGAGCTTGATCTTATTGTTCGTCCCTTCCATCTTCCCGTTCGACAGCCTTGACACGATGGTCTGGCGCATCGCTTGCTTCCGGACCCGGATCGCTTTCGCGATCTTCGCCAGGGGCCCGCACGGATGGAACTGATAACGGTCCAACCAGTCCGTCAGCCGCCGTTGCGCCTGTATCTCGCACGTCGCCTTCAGCACATACCGGATATGCTGGAGACCTTGATAGAGGTTCCGAATGAATGGATCTTCCTGAATACAGGAACGGGCGACCGCCCGGTCTTCCCCAGTCAGCGTTTCCGGACGACGCGCGAGCGAACGATCGATCACGCGAACGTGGTGATGGCGTCTTGCCTCGTTCAAAAAACGACGCCGTCGGCGAAGGGCGTCCGTGAAGAACTGGACGAGGTGGAACCGGTCCAGCATATGTTCTGCCTCCGGGAAGACATGGTTGATGGCCTTCGCCATCGCCGGTGCAAAATCACTGACGACAGAACGGATATCCCCGGATATGCCTTGAAGTGCTGCCGTGATGGCTGCCACGTCCCGGCCCGGGACAATGGATAGAAGCTGGCCACTCTTGGCATCGAGGACGATTGTCGCATAGTGGTGCCCCTTTCTCGTGGCGAACTCGTCGACCAGGACGTGCGTTGCACGCTCCATCGTCTCCACTGAAGCGTACTGATAGAACCAGCGCTCCACCGTCGTATAAGGGAGGCCGTACTCGCGTGCGACATCTGAGATCGTCCGTCCGTGGCAACGTTCTGCGATGCCTTTCCGGAAAACCTCGGTGGAAGTGCGGACGAGCCCGAGACCGTAGTCATACACGAACGTCAAATCACAAGAGGTGCATCTTTGACGTGGGACATCCAGTTCGATCCAGAGTACACCGACGTTCCACGCATGACCGTGTCGAAAGCGACGCCGCTTTTTCGAATGCAGGATGGTCTTTCTCTGGCACAGCGGACAAGGGATGTCATGTCGACCCGGGATGACCGGAAAAACGTTTGGTTCTTCGTCTGACGACATTTGGATCTGAAAAAGGGCTGGAAGTGGAAGAAGTAATTTGATAAACTGTTGGGACAAAGCGAAAACTCCAATCGTGGTTTGTCTAAGCAACAATTACGATACCGGGGTTTTCGCTTTTTTTCTATGTTCAATTCAAAATCCTATGGATTTTATGTGTCAACCACACCTTATGGTGATAAGCCATAAATTTTTAAAAATGTAATTTATTTCCTGTCCTTGTCTATCTGTTCGAGCATAGTTTGATTGAATTGTTTGTCACGTTTAGAGATTTTCTCAACCGGATCATAACCCCCATACGAGAAATTCATTTTACCGTCCGTTTTTTGAACGTAGAGATAATAAGTGATTGTTTTTTCATCATCGAAAGTCACAAGATAAGCAAAACCGAACTGGTCAAAACCTCCAGATTCTATGTCATAGGAAGAGGGCAAGTAAGAATATTTATCACTAAGAAATTGTACAAGGTATTCTTCTCTGCTATTTTTCTCAGAGGTGTAATAAACAAAAATCAAAATCGCTATAAAGGTTGTAATTAACAAGAAAACAATTGATGGTTTTTTTAACAAAATAAACCACTCCCCTTTTCAAAATTGTAATATTTATAATGTAATTAAAAAATAATGACAGGAGGTTTTCAAGTGAAACATTTCTTTAAGATTTTCTTGTTCAGTATTGTATTGACTTTAGGTTCACTTTATCCGATGGCCCACTCATATGCTGAAGAGGATGCTACAAGTGAGGATTCCATATCTTTCGAATCTTTTGAATTGATTGAAACAAATTCAAACGATTTTGGCACAGGGACATTTGCAATTACGGATCCAGGTGGTAACAGTGGAGGGAGTATCAAATACCCCAATTCCAATATAACCGTTCGAACAGGCGATATCTTGATTTCGTCAAAATCTTGGGATGCCACAAATTTCGTTGGACATGTAGCAATCGTGGGAAATGATTTGCGAGTAAAAGAGGTGTTACCTACAAATCCTTCACGTAATGTGACATTAGCAACACACTTAGCTGCACAAAGTGGATACCCTGTCAAAATTTACCGGCATTCAAGTAGTGCGGCATCTTCAAGAGCGAGTACTTGGGCTACAAATAACATAAGTAAAGTAAATTATTACATTTTTACCACGACCCTAAGCGGTGTCTCTTGGAATTACTGTTCAAAATTCGTTTATCAAGCATATAAACAGACGGGTACAAGTATAGGAAAAGTTTCTAGGACTGGTAGTCCGAGCGGACCTCAAATCCAAACTGAATACATGTTGCCAAATAATTTGGTATATGGCATGAACTATATCGGAACTTACAAGTAACTTCGCTAAAGAACGAAAGTTCTTACATATGAAGTTAATAGATCTGTACCGTGAAAGGGATTAAAAATTAGAATTCGTATATTAAGAACTCAGAAAGGAAAAAGAAGTTTTATCATCTCTTCCTTTCTGAGTTCATTGAAATTTATCACTAAAAAAATCACTTAATGAGATTCCGAGCCCTTCACAATATTTTTGAATCGTACTAACTTTTGGATGCTTGGTACGACCATTCATTAATTCTGAAATCGTAGTTTGATTCAGTCCGCCTTTTTGAATAACTTGATTAATCGTCATGTTTCGTTCAACAGCGAGTTCTTTCATCCGCTCGATGATTGCCTTGTTTAACTCCACTCATTCACCCCACAATCAAAATACTCTCTACATTCTTATTCTTTATAAACGCTTCTATTCCTCTACCTATATAAATCTCTTGAAATCCGTGAACCTACAGTTCTTTTCTCAAGTCATAAATTTATTTGTATAGTAGTAACACAAATTAATGATTATTGAGTTTCTGTTGCTCGCTAATCTCTTTTTAGAGCGCTTTTCGACAAAAGTAGCAATCTGTAAAATTCTGACATATCAGAAAACTGGTGACTAAATAGATGTTTCCTATTATATTCTAAGCAACAAAAGAAAACATCTGTTTGGTCGCCGCTCTGGTTTACAGAAAGGGGAAGCCTCATGTATCGATTCGGGGAGTGGTTGAAGGAGAACCGCCGGCTCTCGGGCTGGTCACAGGTCGAACTATCGGAAAAGACATTCGGAGAGATTTCACAGCCAGCTATCAGCCAGTATGAACAAAATCGATCGGTGCCATCGATTGCGGACATCGATCACCTGGCCCGTGCGTTCGGACATACAATTGCGACAGTACCATGGGACGCCATTGACTTCGGATATGGTGTGAAACGGAACGTCACGAAACTCGAGCGACGTTGGTTTGACCTGAAGGAGTTGCCACAGGCCGATTCCGTCCGCACGTTCGATGGAAAGACCTATGAACTTCATGGGTTCATCGGCATCGAGGAAGAAAGCGGAGAGGCAGTACAACTGACACAACTCTACTATCGAATCCGTACGGTTGTCTGTGACGCTCACGTAATGGCCAAACGCAAGAACCCGGATGATGAGCTTATTCATGTTAAAAAGCAAAAAAGAGTTCGATATTAAGCGACACCGATGTAGGAATGTACTAACACATCCTTAAGGATAGTCTCCCCCCAACTACATAGTGGCGTGTCCCTCATCAGTGACCGGGTGGGTGGGATTTACGCATAGATGGTTCGGCGAGAGTCGCCTAAAACTCGCCACAAGGTCACCGCATCGTTCCGGGTAATCGAAAAACCCTGTACAGTTCCTCATCACAACGAGGAACGGAGTTCGTGGGCGAACGGCTAAAAACCCACCGCACCGAATCCGACTGTCCTTAATGATGTGCTGTTGCACATCAAGAATCAAGGGAAGGAAGTGTGTACTATGGCATCAAAAGAACAAAAACAGAACCGAAGCTTCGCCGAGATGGTCGACCAGAACATCAAATTCTAATGCACACGCACGCAGCGTTCCAATCGGAAGGCTTTTTTTGTTGCTTGAAACGAGAGGAGGAACGAGATGCTATTATTTCTGTCATGTAACTCATTAGTTAAAACTTAATTCTACCAAAGAACAAGAATTTTAACTTCGAAAAAAAGACATCATCAATTTCAATAAGGTATCTGAAATAACAAAACTGCTTCATCCTCTTAAATTAACTTCCTTTCATGATTTATAGTATGTATATTCCCACTCTATCCCCTCCGATTCTTCATTTTTCCAATCATTCCAGATAAAAGCTAGTATTCCTGGTCAACTAAAAAAGAACCAAGTCGCATCAAGCGACCTGGTCCATCCTTAACAAATCCATTCAGCTCTTCGCAATCCCGAGCATGAATCCAGCGACCACGATCAGACCGGTCCCCATAAAGACGAAGACGCGTTCTTTCGACGTCTTTTCTTCTTTTAGCAAGTAAATGCCACCGAGCGTCGCCACGACGACGTTCAGTTGAGACAGTGCGAACGACGTCGCGATGCCGACTTCTCCGCTCGAGACGAACAACCCGAAGTTCCCGATCCCCCAGGCAAGCCCGGCGAAGATGTTCTTGAACGTCTTCGGATCAAACTTTTTCACATCTTTTTCACGAAGACTGAACAAGAGCGCGGCGATGAACATCCCGAGTGACTGCGGTAGGATGGCGGTGATGCCATCGACCTCAAAGTAGTTGGTGAGGACGGCGTACGTCACGTAACCGATGCTCGAAACGAGCAGCACGAGTAGCCCTTTTTTCAAAGCACTACTGCTGTCAGATTCTTTATGTTGTTGATATGACGTCATGACGGCCCCGATGATGATCAAGACGAGGGCCGAGAAGCCGAGCCATAGTTCAGTCGGCGTCTTCCAGTCCCCAAGGACGATGACCCCGAACAGTGATGTCCCGACAAGCTGCATCCCTGTACTGATTGGCATCGCTTTCGAGACGCTCAAAATTTGGAATGACTGGAATTGAAGGTATTGTCCGAGCGCCCAGAACACACCCGATATGAAACCAGTCACGATCGCGAGCGTCGTGAACTCTGGTTTGAAGACGAGCGCGATGACAGTCGCCATTACCATCGCGCCGATCGTCGTGCCGACCAATTGTTGAATCGGCTTGCCGCCGACAATAGATACGATAAGCGGGATACTCCCCCACATGAGTGCGGGCAGTAGCGCCAGCAAAATCATCTCCATATGTTGCACCTGCTTTCTTAATATAACATTCTGTCTGTTCTTCCCGGCTCTAGCGCCCAATAAACTTCAAAAATGATTTTCAAAGTTCTTTCGTTTTTCTTGTTGCCAAATCATTTATTAGAATGATATAATAATTTCCAACGGGGCATTAGCTCAGCTGGGAGAGCGCCACGCTGGCAGCGTGGAGGTCAGCGGTTCGAGCCCGCTATGCTCCATTCCTTAAGTCGGTCCACTGATGTGGACCGACTTTTTTCGTGTCCCCGCCTCGGTTTAAGTCGACACGAACCGGGTAATGATTTTAAGACATCATTTATCTTAAGGGGGACTTCCAATGAACCGAGCCGCTGTCGAAGAGACGATTTTGGCCGTGATCGATTGTATCCGAGCGAGCAATCATTGCTTCTCGAAATGTTTACAAGAAGAAGATCTGCTGATGGTCTCGGAATGCATCCGGTTGACGAAAGAATGCGCCGAAGTCGCCACGCTCACCTTGAACGCGCTCGAAACCGACTCGGCGTTCACAAGACCGATCGCGGCGCTCTGTGCGCAAGTGTGTGATACGTGTGCCGTCGAATGCGGGCGTCACTTGTACGACCATTGCCAACGTTGCTCTGAAGCTTGCTTGCGCTGCGCCGAGGCGTGCCGGCATCTCTCGGCCGCATGATCGCTTTCCCGTCTAACCTTGTGTTAGACTTTTTTTGTACAGATTTTTTGAGAAGAGAGGAACTTTTATGCCACATTCTATTCTAGCCATCGATGTCGAGACGGCCAATCGCGACAGTCGGAGCATCTGCTCTGTCGGTTGGAGTCTACTGACAGACGGTGAAGTCGTCGAGACGAACCAATGGCTCGTCAATCCTGAGGAAGACTTTGACCAAGGCAATATTCGCGTCCACGGGATTCGCCCGAGCGACGTCTGGGACGCCCCAGCATTACCCGAAGTGCTCGAACAGCTCTACCCGATTCTGAACGCCGTCGACGTCGTCATGGCCCATAACGCCGCGTTCGACATGGGCGCGCTCCGAAAAGCGATCGCCAAGTACGACTTGTTCTCTTTCCCGACGATTGAATACGGCTGTACCGTCAAGTTGTCCCGCAAGCTCTATCCGGGGCTACCGAACCATAAGTTGAACACGATGGCCGAGCATTTGAACGTTCCGTTCATCCACCACGATGCCGCCGAGGACGCCCGCGTCTGCGCCCTGCTCATGCGCGATATGATGGTCAAGACCGGGATCGCCGACGTGCGCGAGTTGCACCGCTACACGTCGGTCAAACTCGGAACGCTCGCTTATTGACGAAAGGCCCGACAGCTGTCGGGCCTTTCAGCGTTTGAAGATCCATCTCTTTTGGACGTAGTAACTCAATACGAACAATCCGCTGTCGACGGCGACCTTGAGGATGACCTCGCCGTCCCGAAACACAAGGAACAACACGTAGACGAGACTCGCCGACAGCGCCATCTGCACAGCGACCAACCCAAAGTATTTCAACATCGAGCGCTTCGCTTTCGATTTGAAGACGACTTTCCGGTTGACGTAATAATTGAATAACGAAGACACGATGCGCGCCAAAACCGTCGCCACGATGACATGGACTGATTCGAACCATGGATTCAATAAGAAGATCAACAACGCGTAGACGCCGATGTCCATTAAGAATGAAGCGACTGATGATAAAGAATAGGCCAAAAACATTCGATAAATGAGAATCGAATCGATGACTGGACGAAAATGCGAGGACGCGTTCTCGTCAACGTATACCGTTTCGATCGGTGTTTGATGAATCGGTACTTGCAGTCGTTTCGTGAACGTCAACATGTTCATCTCGAACTCATAGCGGTTGCCCGGAATATCAATCAGTTGCTTGGCGTAGCGGAGCGGAATCGCCCGAAGTCCGGTCTGTGTGTCGTTCAGCCGGAGACCGCTGCCGAGCAACATAACAAATCTCGTCATTTGATTGCCGAACCGGCTCCGGAACGGAATCGCAGGCGACGAGAAATCACGACAGCCCATGATCAGATGATGCGGCCACTTCACCCCTTCATCGTACAGGTTACAGACGTCCGCCGGCAGATGTTGTCCGTCCGCATCGACGGTGATCACGCCGGTCGTCTCAGGATATGCGTCGACGATGTGACGGAGCCCGGTCTTTAGCGCTGCGCCTTTGCCGGCGTTTTGTTCATGCTCGAGCACAGCGGAGACGTCCGCCTTTACGTCATCGAACACGACGCGGCACGTATCGGCACTACCGTCGTTCACGATGATGACATGGACGAACCCTTTGTCTTTCAACTCCCGGACCAGTGTGACGAGCGCCTGGTCAGGGTTATAGGCCGGTATTAACACGACATAGTCGTCTAAACGTTCCACGGCATGCATTTGCATCGCCACCCCTCCTTCTTTCCTCTTATACCCCAGTCAGACGAAAGTGATACCGGGACAAGAAAAAAACGTGATGGCTTTGCGCCATCACGTCAAATCAACGAGCTGATGATTCATCCGGTAAAGATGAGATAGGAAGAAACGGCGTAGACAAAAACGACGAGAACCGAAGGAAGGGCGTATCTGACTTTCGATGTCACGTCTTGTCGAAGCACGCTGTACATGACCAAAATCGATAGGATCGTGATCCCGATGGCCGTGACCAAGTGTGATGCCGACACATCCGCTAAAATCGACCCGTTCTGATAAAATACGTCCGACATGGCGATGATGAGCATGTTGAAGATGTTACTCCCTAGGATCGAGCCGAACGCCAAGTTGACGTTACCGAGTTTCAAGGCGACGAATACCGCGACCGCTTCAGGCAGCGACGTCGACGCCGCAATCAAGAAACTACCGACGAAGCTTGAGCCGAGCCCTGTGACGACAGCGATCTGGTCACCCGTGATCGACAGCGCCGTCCCGGCCGCCATGATGACGAGTGCCGCGATAACGAACCCGACGCCGGCTTGTTTCACTGAAATCGTATCAGTGACACTCGCACCGACTTCTTGCTCGACTTCGCGTTCGGCCGTCGGCTCTTGAGGCCGCTTCCCGATATAGTAAATCCCAATCGCATACAAGACGGCAATTAATATCGCGTCAATGCCAATTCCTAGTACCGTATAATCAATCCGGATCAGAAGCGCGACCATCGTGACGAGCGTCAACATCAATCCGAGACTGGCCGTATATAGGTGGTCTCGACTCGCGTCATTGAACAGCCGCTTTTGACGATAAAATAGATCGAACATCGCCAAAATGAAGATGTTGAACAAGTTCGAACCGAGCATGTTCCCGATCGCGATATCTGGGTTGTTGATCAAGACGGCGGATACGCTCGTCGTCACTTCCGGAAGTGACGTCGCCCCGGCTAACAGGACCGTCCCGACGAGCATCCCGCTCATCGTCGACTTCTCACTGATGACATCAGCGTACGTCGATAATTTGATGGCAGCATACACTGTAATCGCAGCGGCCAAAATAAAGTAAATAAATACCATATAAATTTTTCTCCCCTTTTCATGAATTCAAAAAGACCTTTTTATGGACGCCAAAAAAGCATCCATAAAAAGGTCTTGCGGACTTGGTAAGAAGCTCGATGGACCGAGTGCACATGCACCGTAATGACGACCCATCGACCACGTTCGTGGTCGCTACTCCCCTTCTCATGTTCACGATGAATATAACACGTTCAAGGTCACTTGACAATCATTTCACTTCAACAACGTGATGACGTCCTCAGACCGGAGCGCGGCCCGGTAAGATAATTCGTTGATTGCTTGCAAGACGGGAATTGACAAGTCTTGTCTAAGACCGCTTGCTTGCAGTTGGTCTTTCAGCATCTCGAGCTCGACCTGTTCCGCTTCAGAGCCGTGACGATAGCCTTCCCGCATCGACTCGTTCAACTCGTAAGCAGTTTGACAAAGCGTCGACGACTCTTGGAGCCAATCGTCTTCGTGGAACCCATGCCCGATCACATCGAACAGTTTGTTCAACTTCTCGTCACGGCCTTCTTCGACACCGTAGAACAGCAAATTCAACTCGATCTCAAATTCATCGATCAAACTCGTCGTCTGACTGAAAGGTTGGAGCGCGTGGAGCAGCTCATGATAGTACCAAGACTGATCACGAAGCGGTCGCTTGAACCGTCCCCACACCTGCTTGCCTTCACGCTCAATGTCGAGTCGGATCGAGCGCAGATTATGTAACTTGTCTGCCGCTAGAAGCGCGACTTCATCATACTGGAGCGTGTGCACTTTCTGAATCGTCATCCGCTTACGTTCTTCCCACGAGTGATGCTTCCCCGGTTCCGAGACGGCTTGGACTAACCGGGCGACTTCTCGTCCGAACTCCTGTTCAATCTCCTCGGCCGTCGTCAGCGTGTCTTCTAGTAAGTCATGGAGCAGTCCGGACGCTACGACCGGAATCGGTTGTCGGTCTTCGACGAGCAACATCGAGACGGCGACCGGGTGGGTCACATACGGAATGTTCGTCCCTTTGCGAAACTGCCCGTCATGACGGACGGCCGCAAAGCGTAAAGCCTCTTCGATCAGCTGGTGCACGACGTTTCCCCCTTCAAATTTGTTTACTCACTCCTTCCTGTTATACCCATGACTAGGACTTATCACTCACATCCGCATTTAAAATATAGGGTAATGGTCCTACCGGCAGACTTCATCAAGACTCGTAAATCATTTTCTTTGTCATTCCACCATCGACGACGAGGTTATGTCCGTTCACGAAATCGTTCATCGGATCGATCAAGTACGTAACGGCACGGACGATATCTGTCGTCGTACCGACCCGGCCCGACGGATGTTGACGATGGTCGACGTCTCGCAACGGGTCGTCGGACGTATGGATCCAACCTGGGCTGATCGCGTTCACCGTGACCGGTCGAGCCGCGAGCGAGACGGCCATCGAATTGGTCAATGCGACAATCCCACCTTTTGACGCTCCGTACGCTTCCCAGTCCGGTTCGTTTTGGTGCGCACGCGTCGAAGCGAGATTGATGATGCGTCCATACTCCGCGCCTTTATTTAGCGTCAAAAATGCTTTTGAACAAGCAAACGTCCCGACAAGGTTGACATCGATGACATGTTTAAACGTCTCGACGTCCAACTCTTCGATCGGGGTCTCAAGTGACGACACGCCCCCATTATTGATGAGAATATGCGCGACACCAAAGTCTTGTCCAATCTTCTTGAAAGTGTTGGACACGTCCTCATGGTTGCCTAAATCCATCTGCATGAACGTCACATCACGAAGCAACGGGTCCTCTCCGATGTCGAGTCCGATGACGCGATAAGACTCCGCAAAATGATGCGCGAGCGCGTAACCAATCCCTTGACTGACTCCTGTAATGATCATTGTCTGTTTCATCTTCTATCCCTCCTCGACATCATTTACCCGGAATGTGCTTACTTAAGTCCTGCCGCACGCCAAAGTGCTTGATCGGACGTCGTCGCGACCGTCGCTCCGGCCGCGAGTGCTTGCTCAACTTCGTCAAGCGACGAAATCAAGCCGCCCGCGAACACCGGGATCCCCGTCTGTTCTTTGACGAGCCGGATGTACTTAGGGACGAGTCCCGGCAAGACCTCGATATAATCAGGTTGCGTCCGATTGATTAACCGATAGCTTTTTTCGAGCGAGCTCGAATCAATCAAAAATAGGCGTTGCACCGTCTTGACATGTTTTTGTTTCGCTTTTAGGATCACATTTCCTTTCGTCGAGATGATACCGTACGGTTTATACGACTGACAAATATATTCGGTCGCGAACTCGTCGGCCTTCAATCCTTGGATCAAGTCGAGATGGACGAAGACCTGCTTGCCGTGCGTCTCAAGCAACTGAAAGACCGCATCGAGACGCGATATGTGGATCTCGAGCAAGACGCCGATGGCGAATTCACTTTTTAGAAAAATTTCCACATCTCGCATATCACGAAGCGCGGGCAAAATCGATTGGTTCTCAAACATTTAGCCGCCACACCCTTTCCATTTTCTTTCATTATTCGGACAAAGGCTTTATGAAATCAAGGTTTATGAATTCAATATAGCGGGAAAACGATTACAACTTGTGTGGAGGGGGACTCATCTTATGGTAAACGAAGTCGAGGTAAGGATTGAAACACCGACACCGGAGCAACATCAACAGCTCAGGGTCAAGGCGGGAATGCCAAAGCGTTCAGATAAAGGGACAATCAAAGGACTGGCCAACACGCTATTCGGTGTGTGCTTATATAGAAACGATGAGATGGTCGGCATGGGTCGCGTCGTCGGGGACGGGGGGATGGTATTCCATCTGGCCGATATCGTCGTCGACCCGGATTGCCAAGGCCTTGGGCTCGGGAAGCTGATTATGGAACATTTGATGGACTGGATCTTGAAAGAAGCGGACGAAACGGCCATCATCAGCTTAATTGCCGATATCCCGGCCGACGGGCTGTATAAACATTTCGGTTTTGACTACTCGCGGCCGGAATCGGTCGGCATGGAATATCAGTGGAATCAAGACTAGTCGCCGCGGACGGCGACTAGTCACAAAGGGGTGACGTATGGATTTATTGAATATTATCATTTTACTCGGTTTAGGACTGACCGTCATCTCCGTTCTTAGCCTCATCTTCGAGCGATTTTTCTTCCCGAGTATATTGGCATTTATCGCGATTGGGGTCGCCGTCGGCTTCTTCTGGGATGGGAACGAAGTGTTCAAGGTCGCCGGTGAGATCGGGATCATCTTATTGTTTTTCTTGCTCGGACTGAAGTTCCCGTTAACAGAGCTCGTCAAGCGGATGAAACAAGTGTGGAAAGCAGGCGTTTTAGACATCGCGCTCGCGTTCGGTGTCACCATCGGCATCGCTTTGCTGTTCGGGCTCGATTTTTCGCAAGCTTTCTTGATCGGGGCCGTCCTTTATGCGACGAGCTCGTCCATCTCTGCCCGGTTGCTCGAACGGAACACGGACAAGCACGAAGATATTAAAGAATTCGTGCTCGCCTTGCTCATCTTTGAAGACATCTTCGCACCGCTCATCTTGACCGTCGCTCCGTTCATCATTCAAGACGAACCGATCGCTTTCTCTGACATCGGCAAAGTGTTCGTCGGTTTTCTCGTGTTCGGTGTTTTGTTATTTGTCGGCTCACGCTTCGTCACGAAACAACCGAAGATCGCGAAGCATATGCTACTTCAGGACGATGCGAGCATCGGCTTGATCGGCTTGATCTTGTTCTTCGCGGGCATCGGCATGATATTCGGATTATCGGAGATACTCGGGGCGTTCATCGCCGGAATCATGTTGGCCGGCATTCACGACGTCAGACCGTTAAAACGTCTGACCGTGCCGGTCCGCGACTTATTCTTACCGATTTTTTTCATCTCATTCGGAATCTCAATCAACCTCGAGCAAGGAGTGATCATCAACACTCTCTTCTTTGTGTTGATCGTCTGGGGCGTGCTGTCGAAGTGGATCGTCGGGCGTGTCGGCGGCAGGCTGTACGGCTTGACGCGGATTCAAGCGAACGAGGCCGGTTTCTCGCTCGCACCTCGAGGCGAATTCTCGATTCTTTTCACCGCCCTCTCGAACGGGGCCATCAACTTGTTCGTCGGGTTATACATTTTCGTTTCCGCCATCATCGGCATCGTCTTGTTCCGCTTCTCTGAAAGTTTAGCAGCGAAGATGGAGCAGACGCTCAAAAGAGTCTTGCCCGAGGAAACCGATAGAAAATCTGACCAAACCGATAAAGGAGACTGAAAACTCATGGTTGAAGTTGCATTCGTATGTATTCATAATTCATGCCGCTCTCAAATGGCAGAGGCAATCGGACGCGATGTGCTCGGAGATATCGCCCGCGTCCATTCAGCCGGCACGGAAGATTATCCGGAAGTAAAGCCGCTCGCACTCGAGGCCGTCCGGGAGATCGGTCTTGATCCGTCGGGACAACATCCGAAACGGCTTGACGAGATTCCGGACCGGCTCGACTATTTGATCACGATGGGTTGCGGGGTCGAGTGTCCGTACGTACCGACGACATATCGGGACGACTGGGGGCTCGATGACCCTTCCGGTCAGCCGATCGAAGCGTTCCGGGAGACACGTTCGCAAATCATCACGAAGATGAAGCAGTTGCGCGTACAGATTCTGAACGACCATCCTGAACTTCATCAATAAACGGGCCCTCTTAGGAGGACCCGTTTTTTAGTCGCCGTCAAAACGATGACGCTTTGTTTGACCGTTTCCGCTTCCGCCACACGACGAAAGCGATGATCGCGATGACGAGAAGCGCGTACATCACGTATGAATACACGTCGAGATAGTCTAAGATCGATTCCCAGTTCTCCCCGACCCGAATTCCGATATAAATCAGAATCGAATTCCAGATCAACGTTCCGGCCGTGCTCAACAGCAAAAATTTAAGGAACGGCATGTTCGACATACCAGCCGGCAGTGAGATCAAACTCCGAACGACCGGCATCAGCCGACCAAAAAAGACCATCCAGCCGCCATAGCGGTCAAACCACGCGTCCGCTTTTCGGACGTCATCGATATCGAGTCGAATCCACTTCCCGTGCCGTTTCGTCCACCGTTCGATCTGTTCGACGTCTAAATACACTCCAATCCCATACAACAAGACCGCTCCTAAAATGGCGCCCACTGTCGCCGCCAAGACGACGACCCAGACGATCAAATTTGTTTTGACAGCAAAGAACCCACCGAACAGCAAGACGACCTCTGACGGGATCGGCGGGAACACGTTCTCGATAAAGATCATGAACGCGATGCCGAAATAACCGTATTGTTCAATGATACTGATCATCCAATCTCGCATAAATCCATCGACCTCCAATATGACGTATTATACCCGTCCATGAACGTCGGCAATCGTTCCGACGTGCTAAAATGAATCGACAACGACAAGGAGTTGAACCGACATGGAAGAGACAACACGCTGCCCTTGGTGCGGCACAGACCCGGACTACGTTCGGTATCATGACGAGGAATGGGGCAAGCCGGTTCATGATGACAAAAAACACTTTGAATGTTTGACGCTCGAGAGCGCGCAGGCAGGGCTCAGCTGGATCACCATCTTACGGAAGCGTGAGAACTATCGGCGCGCGTATGCCGATTTCGATGTCACGCGCGTCGCCGACTATACTGATGTCGACGTCGAACGGCTGCTGTCAAACGATGGCATCGTCCGTAATCGCCGCAAGATTGAAGCGTCGATCAACAACGCCAAACGATTTCTCGAGATCCAGCACGAGTTCGGTACATTCGATGCGTACATCTGGTCGTTCGTCGACGGGAGCGTCATCAACAACGACTGGACGTCGGTCGAAGAGGTTCCGGCGACGACGGAGCTATCGCATCGCTTGAGCACAGACTTGAAACGACGCGGCTTTAAATTTCTCGGCCCGACGACCGTTTACGCCCATCTGCAAGCGACCGGTCTCGTCAACGACCATCTGATCAACTGCCCCGCTAAATGATTTTTTGTTATTTTAGTCAATGACGAAAAATAAACGTGCAGCCGATTCAATTTTGTGACAAAATCTTGTCAAGGTATAAGATATAGATTTTGAAAACGTTTTCACAACTGAATGAGGGGGCTGTTACATGAACGGGATTTTAGTTTCCATAACGATTTACATGGTGCTCATGGTCGTACTCGGCGTCGTCGCCTATCGCCGGACAGAGAGCATCGGCGACTATATGCTCGGAGGACGAGGGCTCGGTCCAGGCGTCGCCGCCTTGTCGGCCGGGGCATCTGACATGAGCGGTTGGCTACTGATGGGCTTGCCGGGCGCCATGTTCGCGACCGGCCTCTCGAGTGGGTGGATCGTCATCGGGTTGACGATCGGCGCCTACTTGAACTGGCTCCTCGTCGCCCCGCGTTTACGCACGTATTCATATTTGTCGGAGGATGCGATCACGATCCCAGACTTCTTCGAGAAGCGGTTCAAAGATTCTCGGGGCACACTGCGGACGTTCTCAGCCGCCGTCACCTTGATTTTCTTCACACTGTACGCGACGAGCGGCTTCGTGGCCGGCGGCCGGTTGTTCAACGCCGTCTTCGGCATCGAATTTGTGACGGGCGTCTTGATTTTAGCGTCGATCATCATCCTCTATACGTTCATCGGCGGGTTCCTCGCTGTCAGTTGGACGGACTTCGTCCAAGGACTGATCATGTTGTTCGCGCTCATTTTCGTCCCGGCGATCGCGATCACGGCGACCGATGGCGTCTCGAACGCGCTCCAAACGATCGGTGATATCGATTCGGCGCTGCTCGATCCGTGGACGGGCCAATCGTTCATCGGGATCGTGTCTTTATTCGCCTGGGGGCTCGGTTACTTCGGACAACCACATATCATCGTCCGCTTTATGGCCATCAAAAAATTACAAGATATTAAGACGGCCCGCCGGATCGGCATCTCGTGGATGCTCTTCACCGTCGTCGGGGCGATGGCGACCGGATTGATCGGTCTCGCCTACTACACGCAGCAAGGACTTGAGATCGACAATCCAGAAAATATTTTCATCAATCTATCAGACCTATTATTCATCGACTTGATCACGGGCGTGTTACTCGCGGCACTGCTTGCCGCCATCATGTCGACCATCTCGTCGCAGTTGCTCGTCTCGTCTAGTGCGGCGACGACCGATTTCTATCAGAAGTTTTTCCGCAAACAGGCAGGTGACCGTGAACTCGTCATGGTCGGCCGGATCACCGTCATTCTCGTCTCGGTCGTCTCGATTTGGCTCGCCTTCGGTGCCGATGATACGATCTTGAACCTCGTCGGCTACGCTTGGGCCGGTTTTGGTTCCTCGTTCGGTCCGCTCATCTTGTTCAGCTTGTTTTGGAAGCGGACGACGCGCCAAGGCGCACTCGCCGGCATGTTGACGGGCGCGTTCATCGTCATCGTCTGGAAGAACTTCGCCAGCGACTGGTTCGGGACCGTCGGTGAACTGTATGAGATGGTTCCAGCGTTCTTCTTATCGGCGCTTGCCATCTATGTCGTTAGCTTGATGACACCGCCACCGAGCACGACAATCACGAACGAGTTTGAACAGATGGAGGACATATTGAAAAAAGAAGGCATCTGAACCGCACAAAGTACCGGGATCCACTACCCCGGTACTTTTTTGTCTGTCGTGACAAAAGGAGATTTAGCGCTTTTGCCGAACTCCTCTATATACACATTCGATTTTAAACGAAAGGAAGTGACCACTCACTTGAAACGAGTGATCTTGCTAAAACAACCTGCCCTACTTTTGTCCCTCCTTTTCCTGTTCGGCTGCACCTCAGCCGATGTCGAAACTACGCAACCCGAGCAAACTGAGAATCCGCCGGTCGAGACGGAACAACCGCTTGAGACCGTGCCCGAAGAACCGGAACCGGTCGTGACGACGACGTCCATTTACGCGATCGGCGATATTTTATTGCACGACTCCGTCTACAACGCCGCCAAGAGCGGTGACGGCTATGACTTCACCCCCGCGTTTGAAAAAGTTGCGCCCGCTTTGGCCGAGGCCGACATTACCGTTGCCAACCAAGAGAGCATGATCGGCGGCAGTGACATCGGGTTGTCGAGTTACCCCGCCTTCAATAGCCCCTACGAGATCGGTGATGCGTTGCAAGAAGCAGGCATCGACCTCGTGACGACAGCGAACAATCACACGCTCGACCGCGGCGTGAAAGCGATTGAGAATTCAATCGCCTACTGGAACTCAATTGATATGCCGTATACCGGTTCGTTCTTATCCGAAGCAGATAAAGCCAACGTCCGGACGCTGACCGCGAACGACATCTCGTTTGCGTTCCTCGCCTACACGTATGGGACGAACGGTGTCGTACCGAAGCAGCCGTATCACGTCAATTACATTGACGTCGAAGCGATGAAACGAGACATCGAGGCAGCCGAACAAACCGCCGAGCTGACCGTCGTCGCACTCCACTTCGGGAATGAGTACGAGCCGCTCCCGAACGAATCGCAAGAAACACTCGTCCAACAACTGTCCGATTTTGGTGTCGATATCATCATCGGCCATCATCCGCACGTCCTGCAGCCGACGGCCTGGGTCGACGGCGCTGCAGGCAATCGAACGTTCGTCGCCTACTCACTCGGAAACTTCTTGTCTGGCCAGCAAGGCGATGAGCGGAATACGGGCGGCATCGTCGGTATCGACATCGTCAAGACGACCATCGACGGCGAATCGACGTTTGAGCTCACGAACCCGATGTTCTATCCGACGTTCACACGGCAATCGAGCGCGGGCCATTTCGAGGTCGTCCCTCTCCAGTCCGCCAAACCTGAGCTATTCAACGAGACGAGCGAGCATATGAAACAATGGATGCCAGAACTCGAGATCATTCAGTGACGAACCACTTTTCATAAGTGGTTCTTTTTTTTTTTTAGGAAAACCATTGCTTTCCACCCCAGCATCCTTTAATGTAAGTTGTATATTTATAAAAACAGATGAATAATTATGTATAAGGGGTGCAACGAAATGAAACAAAAACTCGTATTAGCTTATTCAGGTGGATTGGATACTTCGGTCGCCATCAAATGGTTGAACGAACAAGGGTATGACGTCATCGCTTGTTGTTTGAACGTCGGGGAAGGCAAAAATTTGGAGCATATCCAACAGAAAGCGCTCAAGGTCGGCGCCGTCAAATCAGTCGTCATCGATGCCGTTGATGAGTTCGTCAATGACTTCGCCCGTTACTCGATGCAGGCTCACACGATGTACGAAGGTGTCTATCCGCTCGTCTCCGCCTTATCACGGCCGCTCATCTCGAAAAAGCTAGTCGAGGTCGCACAAGCCGAAGGAGCCGTCGCTGTCGCTCACGGCTGTACCGGCAAAGGCAACGATCAAGTCCGGTTCGAAGTATCGATCCACGCGCTCGATCCGTCGCTCGAGATCATCGCACCGGTCCGGGAATGGAAATGGTCGCGGGAAGAAGAGATCGCCTACGCCGCCAAACACGATATCCCGATTCCGATCGTGCAAGCAGAACCGTTCTCGATCGACCAAAATATTTGGGGTCGTGCCGTCGAGTGTGGCATCCTCGAAGACCCGTGGGCCGCTCCGCCAGCAAGCGCCTATGAATTGACGGCGCCGCTCGAGGATACGCCGCATGAACCGACGTACGTCGAGATCGAATTCAAACAAGGCGTCCCGGTCGCCCTCGATGGGAAACCAGCGACGTTCACGTCGATCCTTGAACAATTGAACATCGCCGCCGGCGCCCACGGGATCGGCAAGATCGATCATATCGAGAACCGGGTCGTCGGTATCAAGTCGCGTGAAGTGTATGAGGCACCTGGGGCGATGACGTTGATCACGGCACACCACGCGCTCGAGGCGTTGACGCTCGTTCGTGAAGTCGCCCATTTCAAGCCGATCGTCGAACAAAAATTGACCGAGACGATCTATAATGGCCTGTGGTATTCACCGCTCACGAAAGCACTCCTCGCTTTCATCGATGAGACACAACAGACGGTGACCGGAACGGTGCGGATGAAACTGTTCAAAGGTCAAGCCATCGTCGACGGACGGAAGTCGCCAATCTCGCTCTATGATGAACAACTTGCCACGTACACGTCAGCCGATACGTTCGACCAACAGGCTGCCGTCGGCTTCATCAAACTTTGGGGCCTACCGACAAAAGTCCAGGCCGAAGTGTTAGCCGAGAAAGGATTGATGCCCCATGAGTAAACTATGGGGGGGACGGTTCGAGCAGACAGCGAGCGAATGGGTCGACGAGTTCGGTGCCTCGATCCATTTCGACGCCCAGCTCGTGCTAGAAGATATCGAAGGGAGCATCGCCCATGTGACGATGCTCGGGGACCAGCACATTTTAACCGCTGACGAGTCCGAACAGATCATCGGCGGTCTGAACACCCTCGCTGAGAAAGCACAAGCCGGCGAGCTGTCGTTCAGCGTGTTCCATGAAGACATCCACATGAACCTCGAGTCGTTACTTCGCGAGGAAATCGGTCCGGTCGCCGGGAAGATGCATACGGCGCGCAGTCGAAACGACCAAGTCGCGA
Organism: Exiguobacterium sp. SH3S3; assembly: GCF_004337115.1. Taxonomy (NCBI): domain Bacteria; kingdom Bacillati; phylum Bacillota; class Bacilli; order Caryophanales; genus Exiguobacterium; species Exiguobacterium sp. SH3S3. The sequence goes on along the minus strand of NZ_SJUU01000004.1, from coordinate 201,286 downwards.
CCGACATGCACCTATATTTGAAGCGTCGCGTCGGTGAGACGATCGAAGGCATTGAAGCACTACAGACGGCGCTCTATAACCATGCGGCAAACAACGTCGAGACGATCATGCCTGGCTACACGCACTTGCAACGGGCGCAACCGGTCTCGCTCGCCCACCATTTGCTCGCTTATTTTTGGATGCTCGACCGTGACAAGGAACGCTTCAGTGACAGTTTGAAACGGATCGATATGAGTCCGCTCGGTGCCGGCGCGCTCGCCGGGACGACGTTCCCGATCGACCGCCATCGGTCGGCCGAGCTGCTCGGTTTCAGCCGGGTCTATCCGAACAGCCTCGACGCCGTCAGCGACCGTGATTTCATTTTAGAATATTTGTCGAACGCGTCACTCCTGATGATGCACTTGTCCCGGTTTTGTGAGGAACTGATTTTGTGGAGCAGCGAAGAATTTAAATTCATCACGATCTCAGACGTGTTCTCGACTGGTTCGAGCATGATGCCGCAAAAGAAAAACCCCGACATGGCCGAGCTCGTCCGCGGCAAATCGGGTCGCGTCATCGGTAACCTGATGGGTCTACTCACGATCATGAAAGGTCTGCCGCTCGCTTACAACAAGGACTTGCAAGAAGATAAGGAAGGTATGTTCGACACGGTCAAGACACTTCAAGGTAGTTTGAGCATCATGACCGGCATGATTCAAGACATGACGTTCCACGCCGAGACGATGAAACAAGCGACCGAGCGCGATTTTTCGAACGCGACCGAGCTCGCCGACTACTTGACCGCGAAAGGACTGGCGTTCCGCGAGGCCCACGAAGTGACGGGTACGCTCGTCCGCTACTGTATCGAGCAGCGCCTCTACTTGTCAGAGCTTCCTTTAGAGACGTATCAAACCCACTCCACTTTGATCGGGACTGACGTCTACGAGGCACTCTCACCGGTCACGGCCGTCAAACGCCGGAATAGCTACGGCGGGACCGGCTTCGATGCGGTACGGACGCAACTTACGGAAGCGGCCACCAAACTTCATCAACCAACGAGTTGACACGAAAGCACCTGGCCACTCATGACCAGGTGCTCATTTTATGCTTGCCAACGTAAATCACTAGATGTTAACCTATATATAGTCAACGTTAACAGAAAAGAGGTTTACATATGAAGATTCATGATTTGACACAAGTGGCCATCGGTGCCGCATTGCTGGCTAGTATCGGTTCTGTCGCCATCCCGATTGGACCCGTCCCGATCACGCTGCAAATGCTCGGCATCATGACGATCGGCGCCATTCTCGGTGCGAAAAAAGGCGGACTCGCCGTCGTCGTCTATCTACTTCTCGGAATGATCGGTCTCCCGGTGCTCAGCGGTTCCGGCGGCTTGGCCCCGTTCGTCGGCCCGACGGTCGGTTATTTGATCGCGTTCCCGCTTGCCGCTTACTTGATCGGGTGGTTGTCAGAACGATATCGCTCTTTCCCCGCCCTTATCGCCTACAACCTGTTGATCGGTCTCGGCTTCGTCTATCTCGTCGGCAGCCTCGGCCTCCAAGCCGTATTCGGTCTATCGTTTATCGATGCGCTTAAAGTGAACATCCCGTTCATCTTCGGCGACGTCATTAAAGCGGTGCTCGCCGCAGCCATCGCCGTCAAAGTCTCGGCAAATTCGCAAGTCCGACATTTACTTGCTTCGTGAGTGTTCAAACGTTTCGCCTTCTCCCTTATGTGGAACTTATATAGTATGGAAGGGGGGTGTCCTTATGAGCGATTCAACGTTTAAAAAACGCTTGATGAAAGCGACCCATCTCCATCGCTCCACAAAAGGACCAAAGCGCGGCAAAGATGAATCGCGTCATGAGAAACGCGACACAGAGGCGTTCGAACGACGACTCCGTGAAGCGAAGAGCAAAGTTGGCGAAATCCAAGAGAACATTGATCATATTTCTAGACGCTAAAACCCCGTCCACGGACGGGGTTTTGTTGTCATTTCTTTCGTCGCGGCCGGATGAACAGTGCGACGATGAACGAAAGCGCCAGGACGACGAGCAGTCCGAGAGAGATGTCATTGAAGCCGAGCAAGTTGAGGGCGACGCTGATGGCGACGGCGACGTAAAATCCGCCGAGCGCTTTCTTGACGAGCTGCGAACTGAACCGCTGCAACTGCTTCGCACCGATCGGCGAACCGATCATCGCACCGGCAATAAGCGCCAAACCGTGCCAATAGTTCGTATCGGCACCGGCGACCGCGTAATTGATCACGCCCGAGACGACGATGAGGAACGCCGCGGCGATACTCGTCCCGACGGCCCGTTTCATCTCGGTATTGAGCAGCTTGACTTGGAGCGGGGTCAACACGAACCCGCCGCTAACGCCCATGAGTGACGAGATGAATCCGCCGAACAGACCGATAAAACCGAGTCGTGGCAACGATTCCGATCCGATACTTCCCTCCTCATGTTGCTTCGAACGGAAAAACGAGACGGCGAAGTATGTGAGTAGCGCGATGTAGGCGAGCGAGATGACCGGCTTCGCACCGTCGAGCGTCTCTAAGTAAAAGACGAGCGGCGTCGCCACCCACGTCCCGACAACCCCGAACGCCCCAATCAAGAGGGCGTGTTTTGGATTGACGTTCTTCAGTTTGAGATGTGAAATCGTACCCGCCGTCGTCGATCCGAGCGTGAGCATCAAGCTGAGCGCGATGGCCGCACTCGCTTCATATCCGAAGACGAGTAAGAGCGGCGTGAGTAAGATCCCGCCCCCGATGCCGAAGAATCCGCTCAAAATCCCGATGAGCGTTCCGAGCAGTAAAAATGATAATAACGCAGTGACATCCATATAGAACCCTTCTTTCATTCATTCTCGTTAGCAATCATATCAAAAAGGAGCGCAAGATGCGCCCCCACTCATAACGACCGCTCTAAAAAATCGAACAGTTTCTGACGGTACTCGGTTTGGAACGACCGGTTCGACGCCACGTGCCCGTCATTGTCGGTCACCCATAGCTCGATCCCGTCGTTTCGCTCGGCCAACTGCTCACTTTCTGACACCGGGATGGCATCGTCGCCTTTCCCATGAATGAGCAGGATCGGGGCCTCGATTTGAGCGACATCTTCAATCGGGCGAACCAAATCGGCGTCCAGCCCCGTGAACCACGGGGTCACCGTCATGATGACCGGTGTGAACGGTACGTTCGGCAAATCGCTCCATATCGGCAGATTCGTCTCGAGATAACCGCGAAGATCGCTGAACGGACTGTCGGCGATGACGGCCGCGACATCCATCTCATCGGCTGTCGCGAGTGCCGTCGCCGCTCCCATCGATACGCCGTATAGGACGATCGGTCCATCCGTCCGCTCATTCGCAAAATCGATGGCGGCCATCAGGTCCGTCTGTTCTTTCGCCCCGACCGTCACGCGGTCTCCTTCCGAGATGCCCGAGCCACGAAAATCAAACGTCAAAAACTGGTAGCCTTGCTCATGGAACTCAGGGATGAGTTCTTTCAGCGGCAAGTCGGACTGCTCGCGGTTTTTCCCATAACCATGGGCGAAGACGATCGTTGCCCGTGGCGTCGGATGAGGGATCCACCAACCGTACAGGTCACTGTCATCCTCTGCCTGGATCGTCACGTTCTCATATTTGATGCCGAGCGCCTTTGGCGTGAACGTCAGCGTCTCCCGCACCGGCGACGTCAATTGGTCGCCGATATGGGCCGAGATGCCGACGACGGCCAACATGGCGACGGTCACCACGACACTTACCGCAATTCCTATATATTTTCCCCATCGACTCATCGCCCGACTCTCCTTCATCTTCAAAATATTGCCCGATCGTTTCATCGGAGCCAGCTCCGTAACGCGATCAAGGCGTGTTGCACCGGCTCCCATGTCGACGCCGGGATCAAGTAACACGTTGCTTCATGGATCACGAACGTCTTGACGTCCGCCCGCTTGACGATGTTCTCCCCGATGGCACCGAACGGGTCGCTGTTGACGTCCGTATGTTCAAACGTCTTCCACACCCGCTCGCCATTCTCGTATACGGCGCAACCGAACTGCTTCACCGGTCCGTCGATCCCATATTCGGCATAATGCCATAACGTCGTCGCGTCGAGCGGCGACCCGAGATGGAGGATACGAGCGTCTCGTTCGACCATTTTTTCGATCGGTGACCCTGGTCCGAATCCGATATCGGTCGTGTGATTCGCGACCAGTTGCCCGGCGTCACGACCCCAGGCCGCGACCGACCACATCGGATGCTCGCTCCGGTGTACGTCCGGATACGTCCGGAACAGCTCAGGGACGCGGCCCATGCCGCGAGTCGCCGTCTTCCGTTGATCATAAGCAGGCATCTCGGCTCGGATTTCGTCCCACCACTCGCTTGGGACGGGCGGCGCTTCCCATTCAGCCGGGTCGGAGTTATCCCCGCTTTGAGTCGCCATCATGATGAGCCCGGTCGGCCCGACGACGTCTTGTAACGCTTCGATCACCGCCTCCGGTCCGCCGCAAACCCACCCGAGCTTGGATAACGAGCTGTGGACAAATAATGAATCTCCTGTCTGAATGCCCACTGCACGCAACTGGTCAGCCAAACTTGAACTTGTTACCATATGTTTCATCGGTTTCACTCCACAACGAGCTGGATCGTCGACCCGCTTCTTGATTTTTTCACTTCGATCCGCGCATCGACGCGGTCTTTCAACTCTTGGACGTGGCTGATGACACCGACGAGCCGTCCGCTCGACTGCAGCGACATGAGCAACTCGATCGCCTGGTCGAGCGATTCGGCGTCGAGCGTCCCGAAGCCTTCGTCGATGAGCATCGTCTCGAGACTAACACCACCGCTCAGTTGCTGGACAACCTCGGCCAATCCGAGCGCGAGTGCGAGCGAGGCTTTGAACCCTTCCCCGCCCGACAAGTTTTGGACGCGTCGGGACTGTCCCGTATAGGCGTCAAAGACCAATAGTTCGAGTCCAGACTTTGCGTTCCCTTTCGCCGTCTCGACTTTTCGCTCGAGTTGGAACTGCCCACTCGTCATCAGATCAAGATGAATGTTGGCCGCATGTAAAATCTGATCGAAGAACGCGGTCTGCACATACGTCTCGAACGTCAGTTTCTGTGGGTTCAAACCACGACCCGTGTCGGCGATCAGTTTGACCGTCTCGAGATTGCGTTGCTCGTCTGCGGTCTGGTCTCGAAGCCGGTCCCATTCCGAAATGACATGGCGATGGCGCTTCAATTGGCTGTCCGCTGTGACGAGTTGTTCCGCCAATGCGTCGAGACTTACCTGCGCTGTCGTCAATCGGTCGTTTAACAGAACGAGATCCGGTTTGACCGCATCACCGATCTTGTCGGTCAATGCGTTGAAGCCATGTTCGAGGCGGATCCCGTCTGCCTGTTCTTCCGCGAGTTGTTCTTGCAGCGACGACACCGTGTCGATCTGTTCGACGTGTGTCAAAAAGACGTCACGGCTCAATTCGTTTTTCGCTAGCGACTCCTCGAGCTCGGTCGCGGTCTGGTCAAAACGTTTCTGCTCGAGGTCGAGCCGTTCGTTTAGAAGCCGCAAACGTTCTGCTTCAGTCCACTTCAAGCGTGTCACGTCCTCGAGTTCGCGTTCATACTGCGCGATAACTTGCTGCAACCGGTCGAGCTGCGTCGATTGCGCGTCACGTTCGGCTTGCAGTTGTTGAAGCGAGGCCGCATCCGGTTGCCGCATCACTTGCAGCCGTTCTTGGACGGCTTGCAACCGCTCGAGCAATTGCTGCCGTCGCTCCGTCAGTTCGCGTTTTTCTTTCTCTAATCGTTTTAGTTCTGTCATGACCGTGCGGTACGTGCGTTCCGCTTGAGCACGCGCCCGCTCTTCATCTCGAAGCGAACGGATGAGTCGCTCTTGCAGAGCGATCGCCTCCTGTACCGACCCGGACAAGTCGAGTGCCTGTCTTGACGATTCGAGTTCGCCTCGGACTTCTTCAGCCTGTTGCTTCAACGCCCGATAGTCCGCTCTCGCCTCGTGCAAGGCCGCCTCATATTGTTTCAGCATCTCCGTCGCGGCGACGAGCTCGCCTTGGTCACTCGTCACCTCGTGCGACGCGACCGTCCCATGGGTCCGCGATCCACATACGGGACAAGGCTCACCGTCGACGAGCGTCACACTGAGCTTCTGTGCCCATAACGCCTGCTCTTCATGCATGAACTGCTCGACGATATCCGACTGGGCCTTGTGACGCCGTTGCGCTTCCTTGCCGTTGCGCTCACACGATGCGAGCCGCTCCGTTACAGCTTGAAATCTTGCTTCGAGTTGCGTGTGTGCCGTGAGCCGGTCATACTTTCGTTCAGCTTCGACGAGACGGTTCGGTGTCGTTTCCTGTGCGAGCTCTGCTGACAACACCTCTTCCTGCCGTCTCAGTTCGGTTAAACGAGAATCGTCCTTGAAGACAGCGAGTTGGTCGGTCAAGCGTTTCAACTCGTCTCGCTCTGTCACGGCGGTCTGCCATTCGTCAACGAACGGAAGCATGTCATCGATGGCTTTCAGACGGGCGGTGATCGTCTCGACTTCTTGCTTCGAAGTCGCGATGCGCTCCGTCTTGGCGTGGAGCTCGTCTAGTTTGCTCGCGTATTGTGTCAACCGTGTTTGAACACCGTCGATGTCATGATTTAGCCGTTCGATATCTTGTCGATTCGCCAAGTAGCGATCGTATAACGGCCGGACACGGCTTGACGCCTCCAACCGTTCAATCAATCGGCGGCGCTCCATCCGATCGGCTTCACCCGATTTGTAGCGTTCAAGGGCGCGTGCCTGCTCGTCACGTTCGACGAACAAACGGACGAGCGCGTTCGCCTGTTCGAGTTCGCTCCGTATCGCATCGACCCGTTTCGATTGTACGTCCCGTTCGCCTCGTAACGACTCGGTCGCCGTCAGCAGGCGCTCTTCTCTGGCCTCGAGCCAGTCCTGAATCTCCGGCAAGTTACGCTCGGCGACGGTTTCGATGTCATCGTCTTCAAGTTCAAGCAGCTTCAAGCGTGTCGTCTCGGTCGCCCACTCGACTTGTTTCCGATACTTGCCATACCGCTCGACCCAATTCTCTTGAAACGCTCGATACGCCTCGGTCTTAAAGATCGACTGGAGGATCTGTTGTTTCTTCATCGAGTCCGAGTCGAGTAGTTGGCGGAACTGGTTTTGCGGGAGCAGCAGGATTTGGCTGAACTGCTCATAATCAAGTTGCAGCAACGATTCGATCTGCTGCTCGACATCCCCGACTTTCGTCGCCAGCGGTTTCCAGCTGTCCGCCCATTCATAGAGGACCGCCTCATGCGGGATCGGTGTCTTATTTTTCGGGTGCGGTTGTTGGGGCTGGCGGACGATCCGGTACCGTTCCTCACGAATCGTGAAAGAGAAATCAATCTCCGTCTTTCGTTCCGGTTCGGCGTATTGGCTTCTAAAATCGCTGGCGTTCCGGAGGGCACCGCTCGCCCGTCCATACAAGGCGAACGTCATCGCATCAAAAATCGTCGTCTTGCCGGCGCCGGTTCGTCCACTGATGACGAACATCGAGCGCCCTTCAAGCTGTGTGAAGTCGATCTGTTCTGTCTCGGCGTAAGGACCGAATGCGGTGATCGTCAATCGTTCAGGTCTCATATCGGTCCATCTCCTTCCACGAATCGTCGTACCGTCTCATCGGCGTCTCGGCCATGGACAGCTTTATAGAACTCCATATAGACGTCCTCGATTGACTGCCGTTCGAGCGTCTCACGCTCGAAGCGGGACGTCTCGTCTTGGCGGCGCAACAGTTCAAGCTCGAGATGCAAGATGTTCGGATAGACGGTCCGCAGTTTCGCCATCGGGTCGAATAAGGCAGACTCGTCGGTCAAGACGATTTTCAAGTAATCATCCGTTTTCTCGTCTTGATAGAACACCGGATCGAGTAGTTCATTCAACGTGCCCGTCAAGATGCGCAAGTCGCGTCTTGCTTGAAGCGGACGACGTCGGCGCGTCCATCCTCCGTCCCATTCGATGACGTCGACCGATTTCACGTGGTTCGCCTCAGAGAATGAATATTTCATGAGCGAACCGCTATAGGCGATCTTGTCGTCGCGGAGCGCGTCGCGGTTATGGAGATGGCCGAGCGCCGTATAACCGAACGGTTCGTATAGTCCTTTGGCGACTTGTCCGGCCGTGCCGACCGACAGTTGCCGCTCAGAGTCGGTCTCGAGACCGCCGGCGACGAAGCTGTGGCCGACCCCGACCGCTCGGGCATCGATGGAACCGAACGATTCGACGACGGCCGTGAGCGCGTCGTGATGGGTCCGGATCGTCTCGTCTTGCAGCGTGTAGCGGATCCGGGCCGGTTCTAAAAACGGCATCAAGTAAAACGGGATGCCCGCGACGATGATCGGTCCCGCACCCGGCTCATACTTCCCGACGATATGGAGCCCGACTTTCGTCAACAGTTTCGAACTATATTGGAGCCGTTCGGCCGAATCGTGGTTGCCGGCGATTGCGAGCACGGGGATGTTCCGCTCGAGCACGAGCGCTTGCCACATCTCGTCAAGCAAATCGACTGCTTCAACCGGGGGAACGGACCGGTCGTATAGGTCTCCCGCGACGACGATTGCGTCCGGCTTCTCCTCGTCGACAATCTGTAAAAACGATTCAAATAAAATGATGCGTTGATCTTCTGTCATATGGCGGCCGTGGACGATTTTTCCTAAATGCCAATCGGCCGTATGTATCCATTTCATTCGTCCTCACCTCTCTTCCCATTCTAGCATTTTTCACCGCAACGATTCGACGTCTTGACACTTGTTTTCGAAACAGCGAAAGTTAATAGGAAAGGGGGACGTTCGATGGAGTCCACAACTACTTGGCAAGCTTTCCTTCGCTTGTTCCGAGTCGCCAAACCGCCGAAACAATTGTTTATCGGTGCCGTATTGATTTCTTTAGTCCAAGCGATGGCGGCCCTCGCCATCCCGCTCATTTTGCAACGTGTCGTCGACAATTGGAGCGAGGCCGTGCTCGATGCCCGGCTCGTCGCCATTTTTGTCGTCGCTTTTCTCGTTCAAGTCGTCTCGAGCGCCATTTCCATCTATTGGCTACATATCGTCGGACAACGCGTCGTCGCCAATCTCCGGACGACGTTATGGGAGCACCTCGTCGCGTTGCCGATCCCGTTCTATGACGGTGTCAAATCGGGGGACCTCGTCTCACGCCTGAACAGCGATACGACGACGCTGCAACAGCTGTTGTCGGAACAGAGCGTCCGCCTGCTCACTTCGTTCGTATCGGTCATCGGGGCCGTCGGTATCTTGTTCACGCTCGACTGGCAGATGACGCTCGTCATCTTGTTCTCGGTCCCGACGACGCTCGTGATCGTCATCCCGCTCGGCCGCAAACTTAGAACGATCGCCAAGAAGACGCAACACGAACTTGGCGGGTTGTCTGGATTTTTCGCCGAGCTGCTCGGTGAGATCCGGCTCGTCAAATCACAGGCGACCGAACGTGAGGAAGTAGCCGAAGGGAGCCGGCGGATTGAACGCTTGTTCGATTACGGTGTGAAAGAAGGACGGATTCAAGCGATCTTGATCCCACTCTTGAACGTCACGCTGACGGCGATGCTGATCGCCATCCTCGGTTTCGGGGCGTACCGTGTCTCGACCGGGGCGTTATCGACCGGGGCGCTGCTCGCTTTCATGCTCTACTTGTTCCAAATCATCACCCCGCTCATCACGATGACAGAATTTATCACGCGCCTGCAAAAGGCTCGCGGCGCGACCGAGCGCATCTCTGAACTGCTCGCGGTCGAACCGGAACGTTACGCCGCTGCCACGGAACACATCCAACAGTCGACACTGACGTTCGAGGACGTCACGTTCCGCTACGATGAGCAACCAGTCATCGATGCCATCTCGATGACCGTGCCGTTCGGGGCGACGACCGCGATCGTCGGACGGAGCGGCGCCGGCAAGACGACGCTGTTCGCGCTCGTCGAACAGTTTTACGTTCCATCGTCGGGGCGCATCCTGTACGGCGACCGCGACATCGATTCGTACGGCCGCGACAATTGGCGGCAAGTCATCGGTTATGTCGCCCAAGACTCACCCGTCCTCTCGGGAACGGTCCGCCAAAACATCTTGTACGGCCTGAAGCGTGACGCGACCGAGACCGAGATTAAAAACGCCTGTGAGATGGCGAACGCTTGGTCGTTCATCGATACGATGCCGAACGGGCTCGAGACCGAGATCGGTGAACGCGGTGTCCGTTTATCGGGTGGCCAACGGCAACGGCTCGCCATCGCCCGGGCGCTGCTCCGTGACCCCCAAATCTTGTTGCTCGATGAAGCGACGTCGAGCCTTGATTCAGAGTCCGAGCGTGTCGTCCAAGAGGCGCTCGACCGGCTCATGCGGGGACGGACGACGCTCGTCATCGCCCACCGCCTCTCGACCGTCCAACACGCCGATCAAATTATCGTCCTTGAGAACGGAGGGATCAGCGGGCTCGGCACGCACAAGACGCTGCTTCAAGACAACAAATTATATGAACGGCTCGTTAAACAGCAACTACTAGGAGGAAATCAACCATGAAGACAATCGGATTTATCGGACTCGGCGTCATGGGTCAATCGATGGTCAGAAACTTAATGAAGGCAGGCTATACCGTCCAAGCGTACACGCGGACGAAAGACAAGGCCGCCGACCTGCTCGCAGAAGGCGTGGCGTGGTGTGACTCCATCGAAGCGGCGTGTCAAAACGCCGATGCGGTCATCACGATCGTCGGCTATCCGTCAGACGTCGAAAGCATCTATTTCGGTAAAGGGATGATTCTCGACTCCGCCGAACCCGGCACACTCGTCATCGACATGACGACGTCGTCACCGAAGCTCGCCGAACGAATCGCTGAGGCCGCGATCGACCGCAGCCTGCTCCCGCTCGACGCCCCGGTCACGGGCGGCGATGTCGGCGCCAAGAACGGGACGCTATCGATTCTCGTCGGCGGTGGCGAATTCGCGTTCACGAAAGCAATGCCGCTGTTTGAAGCGATGGGGCAAGCGATCGAACGGATGGGATACGCCGGGAGCGGCCAGTACGCCAAACTCGCCAACCAGATCGCGATCGCAGGCATCATGATGGGCAACGCCGAACTACTCGCCTTCACGAAGCGTGCCGGGCTCGACCCCGATCAATTGCGCCAGACGATCCGTGGCGGCGCGGCCGGCAGTTGGACGCTCGAGAACCTGGTACCTCGCATGATCGTCGAAGATTATTCGCCAGGCTTCTTCATCAAACACTTCATCAAGGACATGGCGCTCGCCCTCGAGAGCGCGAAAGAGTTAGGTGTCAAACTGCCAAGCCTCGAGCTCGCATACCGACTCTATTCGATTTTAGAAGAGAACGGATACGGTGAGAACGGGACGCAGGCGCTCATCGAATACTATATGAATCAAGACGTTTGAATCGACGTTGTTGTGGAATTAGTAGTACAGAAGGGAGTGATCATGATGCCTTGGAATATGAAAGATTATCCAGAGTCACTGAAAAACTTCGACCCGCTCGTCAAAAAGAAAGCGATCGATATCGCCAACGCCCTCATAGCTCAAGGGTATTCCGATCAAAAAGCGATACCGATCGCGACAGAACAGGCTAAAAAGTGGCATGAACATGCGACGAATGAAGAGAGACAAGACTTTAAGGACGCGCCCGATCCACAGAAGTCAGATCGGCACGAATCATAAAAAAACCACGGTCGGCTGAGATTCAGCCGGCCGTGGTTTCGTTTGCTTGTTTTTCTGCTTTGATTTCGAGGTAGAGCCCGCCGAGCGCCGTATGAAGATACGGCTGGACGAAGATATAGGCGATTCCGCCTGTCATGAGGACAAGCACGTACCAACCGATAAAGCTTGCATAAAGCCTGAGCATGATCTGTTTTTTCCCGCGCATGAGGCGTCGGCTCTCACGCATCGCCGTGAACGCCGTCAGTTCAGGTTGATCGCGAAGGATGAACGGGACCATTCGATACGTCAAGTAAAACCAAACGCCAGGGACGATCAAGAAGAGCATGAGCACGTTCAACCCAAGATAGAACACGGCGTAATACGTGACGGCACGGACGTAGTCTTTAACGGATCCGAACGACTCGAGCAAAAGACCGAACCTTGGTTTTTCCGCTTTGGCGATGTCGAGGAAGATCCAGTTTCGTCCCATCTCGAGCGGGGCGAGCAAGACGGTCGCACCGTACAAGAGACCGATCGAGACGAGCATGACGGACGGGTCCGTCGATGACAAATCGAGTTGCGTCGTGATCATCGCTTGAACGAGCATCGTCGAGAGCACGGCAAGGAGTGAGATCCCCCAGTTTCCGGACAACATCCGGAGCGCAAATTGTTTATAGACTGCTGATTGCATGACGTCACCTTCATTATCGTTTTTTTCATTATAGCAAAAAAACAGTCATCCGACTGTTTTTAGCGTTTCATTTGCTCGAGCAGGTTTTGAAATTTCGCCTCGTCGAGTCTCCCGTCCGTCCGAACGCCGTTGCCGACATGGACGAAAGGAACATCGATCCGGGCGACGAGTTGAGCGACGTTGTCCGCCGTGATCCCGGCTCCAGGCAGTATCGTCATCGTCGCCGCGTCCCGCATCGCTTCGAGACGTTCGATCCCTTCGAGGGCCGTCACCGCTCCCCCGGACGTCAAAATTTGATCGACTTCCGGAAATCCGTTCAACACGTCCACTGCTTGAACGAGATCAGCCGCCTCGTCGATCGCCCGGTGAAACGTGAGCGCCATGTCGCCTTTATGCTTGATGACCTCGCCGAGCAGCCGTTCATCGATTCGTCCGTCTTCCGTCAATGCACCGAAGACGATCCCGTCGGCCCCGAGCGCACGGCATAGCCCGACATCCGCCAAAATCGTCTCACTATCATCTTCGCTGTAGACGAACGAGTCGGTATGCGGCCGGATCATGACGTGGACAGGGACCGTGACGTTCTCCAATACGTTACGGATCGTCCCGAAGCTCGGGGTCGTCCCACCGGCACGCATATCGGCAATCAGTTCGAGCCGATTCGCCCCATATCGTGCCGCTGCTTTCGCTTCGTTTAACGTCGTGACGATGACTTCGATCATAAATGACTCCTCCTTTAGTTATGGAGCGAAACGCCATTCGACTTCGTGTTCGGCCAACGCCCGCTTCCAATCGGTCGGTTCTGGAAAATCTGAGATGATCGTCGTCACCGTCGAGAAGTCGGAGACACGATATCGTCTCTGTTGATTGAACTGGGTGTGGTCGGCGAGTAGATAACACATACGGCTCTGCGTCATGACGGCTTGCGTCACGGTCGACAGCCCATGGGCGTCACACGTCAGCCCGAGCGTCGCATCGACCCCTTCGACAGACAAAATCGCCATATCGAACACGTACGCTTTCAGTTGTTGAAGCACTTGTTCGCCGACGGTAACGAGATGTTTCGGGTCGATCGTACCCCCGAGCAATTGGATATCGCCCGTGAACACACCTTTGGCCCGCTGCTCGAATAGCGCTTTCGCAACCATGAGTGAAGGCGTGACGACCGTCAAGTTTCGCCCGCGGAGCCTTGACGCGACTTGCTCGGGGGCGACACCATGCCCGATGTAGAGTAGCATGTCGTCTTCGACGAGTTGAAACGCCGTATAGGCGATGCGACGAATCCCGTCCATGTTCGAAATCGTCATCGGTTGGAACGAGACGCTTTGATGCAAGACGGCTCCCCCGTATACCCGTTTGATGCGATGTTCTTTCTCAAGCTCTTCTAAGTAGCGGCGAATCGACTCCCCCGAGACGTTCAACCGTTCGATCAGTTCACTCGTCTTCACTTTACCTTCCCGCTCGATCCACTCGACAATCTTTTGTTTACGTTCTTCTCCAATTAACGACACAAGCCTGCCTCCTCCGCAAAAATCGCTTCCTCTTCCATTTTAGCGAACGGATGTAAATTTAACGTAAACTGAAAGTAAAGAACGGGCAAATCCAACACTTTTTTCATTCTTTTTAGCAAAAATCCACGGAAATCCACAACAATTGGTCGGTCGTTCGAAATCGTTTCGTCGCAAACGCTAAAAAACCGAACGGAACCTGCTAGACAGGTTCCGTTCGGTAACATCTTTATTTTTTCTTTTGGAACAGCGGCACTTTCGGTTCGGTGCCCGCGCGGATCCGTTGCCAGTTCGTGCGGTGCTTGATGATGATGAACGAGGCGAGCGGTACGATGACGATGAGTGGCAACCAATCTTTTGTGATGACACTATACGTCACGACCGTCACGAGTCCGACGGCTGACGCCGCCATCGATGAGAGCGACACCATCCTCGAGATGAGGAGCGCCACGATAAACGTCCCGACGACGACGAAGAAGAACCACGGGAACGCCGCGAGTAAGATCCCGGCGCTCGTCGCGACCGATTTTCCGCCTTTGAACTTGGCAAAGATCGGGTACGAATGGCCGATGATGGCTGGAATCCCTGCGAGCAAGAGACTCATGTCGCTCCCGAACAGGAGCGGCAACAGCGCCGCAACCAACCCTTTGCCTATATCTCCTAATAATACGAGCGTCCCCGCTTTTTTTCCGAGCACGCGGAACGTGTTCGTCGTCCCTAAGTTCCCGCTCCCATGCTCCCGCACGTCGACTCGATAGCCGAGCTTTCCGACGATGAGCGCGAACGGGATCGAGCCGAGCAAATAGCTGACGATGATGATTATCACTTCTGTCATGTAAGGCATCGCAATTCCCCTTAGTCCATTAATTGCTCGAGGTAGCGCTCGAACGGAACGTTCGTTTTATGAACGTTCGTCGCATGGTCTACCCCGATATATCGTAAGTGCCACGGTTCATACATATAACCGGTTTCCGTTTCGTATGCACGTTGGTAACGGACGATAAAACCGTATTTGTGTGCATTATCAGCAAGCCACTTGCCCTCTGTCGTCTGTTCAAGCTCTTGCGTCAGTTGATAACCGACTGACGCGCTCGAGACGTCGATCGCGAGCCCTGTCTGATGCTCTGAGTGTCCCGGAGGCGCCGAGTACTTCATGGCCTGCTCCTTGCCGTCACGCGCGACGTAGGCGTTGAACAACTGCACTTGATACGCATACGTCCGAAACGCGCTCGTCCCTTTCAAGTCAATCCCGGCCGCTTTCGCGTCCTTCATGAGTGACTCGATGGCACGGGCCGCTTCTTTACGCAACATTCTACGCTCACCGGTCGCCGAATCGACGAAATCGATGTTCGCCGTCACCAAATCAGCCGGTTGATAATCACTCGGCAAGGCAATCTGTTTATTGACGAGGACGAGTGCGTCCAACTCAAGGTTTGCTTGCCCGTTCAATTCAATCGGTTGACTCGGCTCTGCCGGCTCGGCCACTGGTTCTTCCTCGGCCGGCGGCTCTGGTTCGGTCGCCGGTTGTTCGTCCTTGTCCGTTTCGGCCGGCTCTTCCGCTTCCGGAGCCGGCTCTGCCGGTGCTGTCTCGTTATCAGTCGGCGTTTCCGCCGGCTTCTCCGTGTCAGACACGGTCGGTTGTTCTATCGGTTCGTTCGGATCAGCTTGTTCGCTTGTCGTACATCCCACTAACGTGAGCGTCAAGGCGCAGCACACCATCAACACAGATGGTTTTCGCATGCGATCTTCCCCTTTCTTCATACAAAAAAATACCGTCAAGATATGATACCACACTGACGGTACAAAGGAACGACTGTTATTGAACCGGGCTCAAGACTTTCAAATACATATCGTGCCATGCCGGGAATTCCCGGTCGAGCCGGATCGGCTTGAAATCGCCGCGCTTCACGACGACATGCGTCGTCTTCGCCGTCCCGACCAAATCATTGTTTTGATCGGTCAACTCGTACCCGTAGACAGTACGGATCTTCGAATAACTGTCGACCCAGACGCGCACGTTGACCGTGTCCCCGAACGTGACGCTCTTCTTATAGTCGACCGTCACGTTCGTCACCGGCGACACGAACCCGGCCTGTTCCATGTCTTTATATTCCACTCCGAGTTGTCGTAACAACTCGGTTCTCGCGATCTCAAGGTAGACTAAATAATTCGCATGATAGACGATCCCCATCATGTCCGTCTCTTGGTATCGTACAGGAATCTGAATCGTATGCATCAAATCGCCCTCTTTTCAGTCTACAGTATATTATAACTTACTCTTAATATCTACTACTAAAATCTGATTTAACTCGCTATCCTCGGCGTTCTCGGCGATGAGCCGGTACGATTGCCGGGCGATCGCCTCATCGACGAGCGACAGCGCCGTCCGTGCGTTCGGTTTATCTGCATGCTTCAGTCGTTCGGCCAGCGCAGCTTCGACACCGTCCCCGAACGCATAACCAAACTTCTCGGCATAGCTGTTCGCGATTTGGGAAAGTTGCGCGAGTGAATAGTCGTCGAACTGAATCGTTCGCTTGATCCGACTGCTCAGTCCCGGGTTCGAATCGATCAACCGGCGCATCGGCGCCTCATAGCCCGCCAAGATGACGACGAGGTTCTCCCCGTGCTTCGGCATCTCGTCGACGAGCGTATCGATCGCTTCGCGTCCGTAGTCGTTCGGACCGCCGTTCAAACTGTACGCCTCATCGATCAGCAATACCCCGCCGAGCGCGTCGCGGATGGCTGCTTTCGTCTTTTGGGCCGTCTGCCCGACGTAGCCGCTGACGAGGTCGGCACGGCTGACGACTTTCAAATGTCCCCGTTTCAAGTAGCCCGTCTTCTTCAACAACTGAGCGTACACGTGCGCGAACGTCGTCTTGCCGGTACCGCTGTTGCCGACGAGCGCGGCGTGAAGTTGGACCGGAGCCGTCTTCAGCCCGAGCTCGCGCCGCCGTCTTTGAATCGTGATCAGTGCCTCGATCTCCTGAAGCTGTCGTTTCGCTTCTTCCATCCCGATCATGTCATCGAGCGTCGGAGCCGTGCCGTCTTCGCTCGTCGCCTCTTCAAAATCGAGCTCTGTCAACAAAGCCATCTCGTCGAGCGGGGCGTCGGCACCGAAACGAGATCCTTTTTTGAACATCGCATCGAGCAAGATGTTATGGACGGTCCGGGCGTTCCCAAACGTCGCATCGACTCGTTCCCGGTCAATCCGGGCGATGAGGGCGCGCTTGGCATCGGTCGTCAGCACATAGTTGTTCTCTTCGGCCACTTTCTCACCGATCGCGACGAGCTCTTCGTCGCTGTAGTTCGGCAGCTCGTAATGGTTCGATTCAGGGAACCGCGACCTGAGTCCTGGGTTCGCGAGTAAGAAGTGGCGCATCTCTTCCGGATAACCGGCCAGGATGACGACGAACTTCCCGGCATATTCTCCACTCGTCATCGCGGCGACGAGTGTGTCGATTGCCGCCTGCCCGTAATCGCTCCCGCTCGCATCTTGCCGTTTGAGCGCGTATGCCTCATCGATGAACAAGACGCCCCCTTCGGCTTCCTTGACTTTATTCATGACTTGTTCTTCCGTCTGGCCGACGAAGGCACCGACAAGGCTCGAGCGGTCTGCCTCGATGACATCGGGTCGTCCGAGAAGACCGAGCTCGAAATAGATCTCGGCCATGAGCCGGGCGAGCGTCGTCTTGCCGGTACCGGGGTTCCCTGTGAAGACGAGATGGAGCGATGGTTGATGTTTCGACGAGAAACCGGCCTTGTCCCGTTCTTTTTGGAACAACAAGAACCGATACCATGCTTTCACCCGCTGCTTCACTTCCGTTAGACCGATCATCGACTCGAGCGACTCGATCGCACTCGAGCGGACCTCCCGCGGACGTTCTGGCAACAGCTCGCAAATCGCCTCGATCCGTTGTTTGACGAGACCGACCCGCTCACCGAAACGACGGAACGCCTCCCGGCTGAAGTAGTTGCCTTGCATCGACGCGAGCAGCGACGCGGTGTCATCTTCGAGTGACGCGACTTCTTGCATCGCTTCGATGACGACCTCGAACAAACGCTCCAATTGATCTTTGAACTCGGAGTCCCGCAGATCTGACTTGGCCCGTTCGATTTCGTCGTGTAACCGATCGAGCTGATCGAGCAGTTCGGACGTCTTCGCTTCGTACTCGGTCAAAATTTGGACTTTCATCGAGGCGTAGTCGGCTTCGCGAAGAGTCGGCCAGTCGACATGGAGCGATTGTCTGAAGCGGCGCAACTTCTCATTCAGTTGGCTGACTCTCAGTTCGGCCGGTAAGGCGCCGAGCGACTCGAGTTCCTTCACCCAGCGATTGAGAAGCGGATCGATCGTTTGGTTGTGCTGCAACCGTCTCGTCGAGAGCAGTGTCAACGTCCGGATCAACTCGTCGTTATGCTCTGTCGCACGCGACCAGTGGGCATAGGACAAGAGCGCCGCTTCATCGACCTTGTCGCCTTGTTCCCACCGTTCCAAGTCATGCTGAACTTGTTCCAAATGGATCTGTTTCATAAAGTTCTCCCTTTCAGACGACAAAGGAGCCGACGTCTCAGTCTGCTCCTCGTCGGGTTATAGTGCTTCAAAAGAAGTCATGCGAATCGAGTGGAACAAGTTCCCGTTGTTGCGTGACTCGGCAGCGAGCAGGATCCGTTCGTTCACATCGACGTAATACGTCACTGCTTCCTCATTTTCGCCTTCGTCGAAGATCGATGGGTATTTCTCGACCCACTCCGCAGGTACCGCCTCGGCGGATTCCGTTTTGACGAACGCCTGAGCTGTCCGACCGATGATATTGACGTCTCCTTCACCCGTACCTAGCGTCCCGTCATCAAGCCACTTGCGAATCTGTTCGTTCGTCGCCCGCGACAAGAACGGATGGGGTGCGACTGCACCCGAACTCGTCTCTTGACTGTTCGTTTCGTCGCCTTCCGGATTGAACTCACGGTACATCGTGCCATCCCATTCGGCCCGGGCACCGGCGTTCGGTCCCGATACGACCTCGGATACGAAATGTCCGTTCTCATCGTACGTGACGAGGTAGTTGCGTACTTCGAGCGTCTCCCCGTCTGCCGGCAACTTCTTCTCTTCATAGCCGATTTCGACGGACGTGTAGAACGGTTCGGTCCGGTTCTCACGACCGTTGTCGTCATCATTCAAGTTGGTGACCAAATAAAAATTATAAGCGAGCAGAGCGCCGACGATGAGGATGCCGGCAAAAATAATCCAACTGAGCTGCTTTTTCACTTCTCGTTTCATAACATGCCCTCCCAATATTCTTCACTTACTATCCTACACTAGCGAGGGTGCCATGCAAAACATTTACAACTAAAAAAAGGGCCTCGACTGAGACCCCTTAATGTTATCCAAGTTTATCTTCATCACGCTTATAGCTTTCAATCCACTTATCCCGTTCGTCCGGTTCATCGGCCAAGTCCTTGAACAAGGCGACGATCATCAGAATCAGCACGAAGATGAACGGGAAGGCGACAAGGATCGCAACGGCTTGAAGCGCGCCGAGACCACCCGCGTACAAGAGCACGGCTGCGATCGATGATTGGATGAAGCCCCAAATCAACTTGATCCGCATCGGCGGGATGAGTTTCCCTCCTGTCGTCAGCATCCCGAGCACATATGTTGCCGAGTCGGCTGAAGTGATGAAGAACGTCGAGATCAAGAAGATGGCGACGATGCTGAGCACCGTCCCGAATCCACCGAACGTCTCGAACAAGGCGAACAGTCCGACTTCCGTTCCGACCTCGTTGACTGTGTCGATCAAGTTCGCCCCACCGAACAAGTCAGCCCAAATGGCCGATCCGCCGAAGACAGAGAACCAAAGCAGTCCGAACGACGTTGGCACGAGCAAGATTCCGATGAGGAACTCGCGAATCGTCCGACCTTTTGAGACACGGGCGATAAACGTCCCGACGAACGGTGACCATGAGATCCACCACGCCCAGTAGAAGATCGTCCAGCCGTTGATCCACTCGCGCTCGACCGGTTCAAAAGCACCCGTACGGAAGCTCGTCGTCGGCAATTGTTGCAAGTACGTCCCGATCGTCTGCGTGAACAAGTCGAGGATGAACGCGCTCGGTCCGGCGATGAGCGTCGCGACTAGCAAGACGACGGCGAGGAAGATGTTCGTGTTACTGAGAATGCGAATCCCTTTATCGAGCCCGGTCGAAGCGCTGAGCATATACAGCACCGTCACGACAGCGATGATGATCAACTGCGTCGAGAACGCGTTCGGTACGCCCGGAATTAAATAGTGAAGCCCACCAGCAATCTGTTTGGCACCAAACCCGAGCGACGTCGCGACCCCGAATGCTGTCGCGACGACGGCCAAAATGTCGACCGTCTGTTTGACCGGACGTTCATAGCGGTCGTTGACGAGTGAACCGATCGTCTCCCCGATTGTCGCCGGACGCCCTTTGCGGAACGTCGAGTAGGCGATGGCGAGAGCGATCATCGCGTAAATCGCCCATGGGTGGAAGCCCCAATGGAAGAAGGCGTAACGCATCGCCGTGCGCGCATTCCCTTCCGGCGTCAGCGATTCGAATGGTGGCGCGTGGAAGTGAAGCAACGGTTCCGCCGCTCCCCAGAAGATGAGACCAATTCCCATCCCGGCGCTGAACAGCATGGCGAACCATGTTAAATATCCAAAATCCGGTCGGTCTGTATCTTTTCCGAGTCGGATCGACCCGAAGCGCGAAAAGATTAAAAAAATCGCGACGAGTAAAATGCCGGTCGCGCTGAGCAGGTAGAACCAGCCCATCCCGTTCGAGAGCAAACCTTGCAGTTTCGTCGTCACGTTGATCAAGCTTGTGTTTCCGAGCCAACGCTCAGGGAAGATTCCCCAAATCGTAAAGAGGACCGTAATGATGGCTGATACGATAAATACGGTCGTCACTCGACTTTCTCTTTCCATAATCTCACTCCTATTTAATTCTCTTATTTTCATATACGTTTTCCACCCTAACACAGTTTACAATCTCGGCACAACCCGAAAACGTGTTCGCTCGTGTCACGATGAAAAAAGTGACGATGTAATCTCGTCACTCGGTCGGCTTCGGTTCTAACGATACAATCAACGTCTCATCGACGACATAATAGGGTCGTTTCGGCAACACTTTCAAATAGCCGCCTTCACGCAGACGTGTCAAATCAAGTTGCGCCGACTGTTGGAATTTGCGTAACGGTAACTTTTTTTCTTGTTCGAAATATAAGTCGAGCGCCCGCTGCACCTGGTCCATCTCATAGACGACGTCACGTTCGTCCTCCGGGGCGATGTGGAACGTCTCTTTTGACATGTAAAACCGCTGTCTTGGCTTGCCTGGCAAATGACGTTTCAAGCGTCCAAGGTCGATTTCTTGGGACTCGTCCAACAGTACCGTCCGGTTGACCCCTTTCGGCAATGTCTGTTCGTACTCATGGATGGCTTCCCGCAGTTGCGGCAACGTGATATCGACTTCTTGCTCCACTACTTCTTCTTTTTGCGTCAGACGCTGCCACCAATTTTTTCCTGACCTTGTTTGTCGTTCCATACACTCCCCCCTCTCCCCGTTCCTTTCCCGATATCTGTTATCCTCTCACCTTATATTCGCACATTCACGAAAAAAACCTTCCTTTTTTCAAAGGAAGGTCTGACGCTTACTTCAATTTGTTACGGAGGACCATCTGGAGGATCCCGCCGTGACGGTAGTAGTCGATCTCAATTTCCGAGTCGAAGCGGGCGACGACTTTGAACGCTGTCACCGTGCCATTTTCATGCGTGGCCGTGACGTTCAAAATATCGCGCGGACGTACCGACTCATCGACTTGGATATCAAGTGCCTCTTCGCCTGTCAGTCCGAGTGATTCCGCAGACTCCCCGTCCATGAACTGGAGCGGTAACACACCCATCATCACGAGGTTTGAACGGTGAATCCGTTCGAAACTTTGGGCGATGACGGCACGAATGCCGAGCAGGTTCGTACCTTTGGCTGCCCAGTCACGCGACGAGCCCATGCCGTAGTCGTTTCCGGCGAGCACGATCAAACCTGTGCCTTGCTCTTTATATTTCATAGCCGCATCATACATCGGCATGATCTCACCTGTCGGCCAGTACGTCGTGTATCCGCCTTCTGTGCCAGGCGCGACTTGGTTACGGATGCGAATGTTCGCGAACGTACCGCGCATCATCACTTCGTGGTTACCACGACGCGACCCGTATGAGTTGAAGTCGAGCGGTGCGACGCCTTTCGACTGCAGGTATTGCCCAGCTGGTGTCGTCTTCGAGAACGCTCCTGCCGGCGAGATGTGGTCAGTCGTCACCGAATCGGCGAACTTCCCGATGACACGAAGACCATTGAGTGGGAGCACTACGCCCGCTTCCGGTTCGAGGTTTTCGAAGAACGGCGGGTTTTGGATGTACGTCGAATCGTCCGAGAAGTCGTACAAGTTACCTTCTGGGACGGCGAGTGCGTTCCAACGTTCGTTGCCTGTGAACACCGTGTCGTACTCTTTACGGAACGCTTCCGGCGAGACGACGTCTTGAACGACCATCTTGATCTCATCGTTTGACGGCCAGATGTCTTTGAAGAAGACTTCGTTGCCGTCTTTATCCGTCCCGAATGATTCGTTCATGATGTCGAAGTTGACCGATCCTGCGAGCGCGTAAGCGACGACGAGTGGCGGTGACGCCAAGAAGTTCGCTTTGACGAGCGGATGGACGCGGCCTTCGAAGTTACGGTTACCCGAGAGCACGGACGACACGAGCAAGTCGTTCGACGTGATCGTCTCTTCGACTTCGCGGTCGAGCGGCCCAGAGTTCCCGATACATGTCGTACAGCCGTAACCGACCGTGTTGAACCCGAGCTGGTCGAGGTACGTCGTGAGTCCGGCTTTATCGAGGTAGTCAGTAACGACTTTCGAGCCCGGGGCGAGCGACGTCTTCACGTATTTCGGTACTGTGAGTCCACGCTCGACGGCTTTCTTGGCCACGAGGCCAGCGCCGACCATGACGTAAGGGTTCGACGTGTTCGTACAGCTCGTGATCGCCGCGATCGCGACGTCACCCGTCTGCATGTCGACCGGTCCATCCTCATAATGGATGGCAGCTTTCTTGTCGAGCTCGGCACGGTCGAGACCGAAGCCGCTGTGCCCGGCCGGTGCGCTCAAGCTGTCGATGAACGCCGTATGCAAGTCAGACAAGTTGATGCGATCTTGCGGACGTTTCGGGCCTGCGAGTGAAGGTTCTACTTTAGACAAGTCGAGTGTGAGCGTCTTTGTGAACGCCGGATCGGCTTGATCAGGTGTGTAAAACATGTCGTTCGCTTTTGAGTACGCCTCGACGAGGTCGATCAACTCTTCTGAGCGTCCTGTCGTACGCATGTAGTTCAACGTTTCCGTATCGACCGGGAAGAAGCCGCAAGTCGCCCCGTACTCAGGCGCCATGTTGGCGATCGTCGCCCGGTCAGAGAGCGGCATCGTGTGGAGTGACGGTCCGAAGAACTCGACGAACTTACCGACGACTTTCTCGTTACGGAGCATCTCGGTCACGACGAGCGCGACGTCTGTCGCTGTGACACCTGGGTTGACCTCACCGATGATTTTGACGCCGACGACGTCTGGTACCGGGAAGTATGACGGTTGTCCGAGCATGCTCGCTTCGGCTTCGATTCCGCCGACGCCCCAGCCGAGGACACCGAGTCCGTTGATCATGGTTGTGTGCGAATCCGTTCCGACGAGTGAATCTGGATACGCGACATTACCTGTCCCATCATTCTTTTCAAGCACGACCGACGCCAAGTACTCGAGGTTGACTTGGTGGACGATTCCCGTCGCCGGTGGTACGGCACGGTAGTTGTCAAACGCCGTCTGAGCCCAACGCAAGAATTTGTAACGCTCTTCGTTCCGCTCGAACTCGATGTCCATGTTTTTCATGAGCGCGCCGGCGAATCCGTAGGCATCGACTTGGACCGAGTGGTCGACGACGAGATCGACCGGGATTTCCGGGTTGATCTTGTTCGGGTCGCCACCAAGGTCAGCCATCGCTTTACGAAGTGAAGCGAGGTCGACGACCGTCGGGACACCCGTGAAATCTTGCAAGACGACGCGAGCCGGTTTGAACGGTACGTCAATGTCTTTCGAGACGCCGGCAGTACCCCATTTTGCCAAGTTCTCGACATGTTCCTTCGTGATGGCACGGCCGTCTTGTTGACGCAAAACCGACTCGAGCAAGACACGAATCGAGTACGGGAGGCGACTGAGTTCCGTCACCCCTTCTTCCTCTAACTTTTTAAGCCGGTAATAATCGTACGCTTGTCCGTTGACCTCGAACTGTGTCCGAGATGAAAAAGCGTCTACTACGTTCGTCTGTTCCATACAATTTCCCCCTTTTTGAAAGCGACGACCACAGCAGTTGCCGTAATCGCTTACTTATCACATGTTTATCATAATACAACTATAGCGTGACGTAAAATACATTCCGTCACAAATTAGTCATAAGTAAAACTTATCAATTGCTCTGATCGTCTCAAAACACGAAAAAAGACGGCCATCTAAGGCCGTCTTTACAATCTAGCTTATTCGGCACCGATCTCGACATTGACATCGAGTGCGTCGACGAGCGTCAACTCATCTTCATAGCGTTCTTTGAAACGGTCAAACGTGAACTCGTTGGCGAACAAGAACACAGGGCGTTCCCAACGGTCGGTCACGAGCATGTTTCGTGAGTCTTGGAACGGCTTGAGCGCCTTCAATTCTTTGTCCTTCACCCAGCGAGCGACACTGTACGATACCGGCTCCATCCGGATGTCGACCCCGTACTCGTTATTGAGACGATATTCGAACACCTCGAACTGGAGTTGACCGACCGCGCCGAGATAAATCTCGTTATACTCGTTGCGGTACACTTGGATCGCTCCTTCTTGGGCGAGTTGCTCGACACCTTTGTGGAAGTGTTTCGACTTGAGCGAGTTGATCGGCGAGACGCGCATGAACAATTCCGGCGGGAACGTCGGCAACGCCTCGAACGCGATCTTTTGCTTCGACGTCGTGATCGTGTCACCGATCTGGTACGTCCCAGAATCGTAGATCCCGATGACGTCACCGGCAAACGCCTTATCGACAGTCTCCCGGTCGTTGGCCATCAACTGCGTCGATTGACTCAGTTTGATTTTCTTGCCGGTCCGCGTCAACGTGACGTCCATTCCCCGTTCGAACACACCCGAACAGATGCGGACGAAGGCGATGCGGTCACGGTGGGCCGGGTTCATGTTCGCTTGAATCTTGAAGACGAAACCGCTGAAGTCTTCAGACGTCGGGTCGATCGGACCGACGTTCGATTTACGGGCCTCTGGGGCCGGCGACATGTCGAGGTAGTGGTCTAAGAACGATGTCACCCCGAAGTCGACGAGCGCCGTACCGAAGAAGACAGGTGTCAGCTTACCTGATTGGATCGCCTCGACGTCGATGTCGTTGCCGGCACCGTCTAACAGGTCGATCTCGTCGCGCAAGTTCGTCAAGTTTTCTTCTGTCAAGTAGTCGGCGAGCACAGGATCGTTGACCCCGTCCTCGTTCAACGTGAGCTTGCCTTTCTCGCCACGGAACAAGTGGATCTCGTTCTTGATACGATCGAACACACCTTCGAACTGCATCCCGCTGCCGATTGGCCATGTGACGGCGACCGAAGGCATACCGAGCACTTCTTCAAGTTCTTCCATGAGCTCGAGCGGATCTTTCGCCTGCCGGTCCAACTTGTTCATGAACGTGAAGATCGGGATACCACGCATACGACAGACTTGGAATAATTTCTTCGTCTGTGTCTCGATCCCTTTGGCGGCATCGATGACCATGACCGCACTGTCGACAGACGTCAAGACGCGGTACGTGTCTTCTCCGAAGTCGTTGTGACCCGGCGTGTCCATGATTGAGACGACCTTGTCGCGATAGACGAACTGCATGACAGACGACGTGACAGAGATGCCCCGTTGTTTCTCGATCTCCATCCAATCGGACTTGGCGTGTTTTGAGTTTTTGCGGGCTTTGACCGTTCCCGCCTCGCGGATCGCTCCCCCGTGTAAGAGCAATTTCTCCGTGAGTGTCGTCTTACCGGCATCCGGGTGGGAGATGATGCCGAAAATGCGGCGTTTCTCTACTTCTTGTTTTAATTGATTCATATAGAGTCCTTTCCTTTCCAGACTTTCAAATTCATTCTCATTTCTGACTGCAACGCTCTCTATTCTAACGAAACGGCGTCGTTTCGTCCATCATTATGGGATGGTCATGCTTTTGTATTCGCGGTCTTTTTTGTATACTAAGCTTGAATGATTGTGAAATGAAAGAACGGGGGAAAGACGATGCCAGAAAACTTGATGATGTATTTCATTGTCTTCTGGGGATTTGTGATGATCGGGTTGATGACGATCGGCGGATACTTCATGTTCCGTAAGTTTTTAAAACGGATGCCGAAAGAAGACGGCCGCTCTCTCCTAGATATCGAGGACGATTACATCGCGAAGACACGCCACCTGTGGACACCCGAGACACGGACGCTACTCGATCGGCTCGTCACGCCAGTGCCTGAGCTGTTCCGCGATGTCGCCATTCGCAAGATCGCCGGCAAGATCGGACAGTTCGCGCTCGAATCGAGAGCGAAAGTGATGACGACGGAACTCGTCGTCAAAGGATATATCGCCGCCACACCGAAGCGGGACCACAAGTTTTTGAAGAAAGCGCTCGAAGAAGAGCAGATTGATTGGATGACTTATAAACGTTATTTCCAACAGTGAGCCCCTGGATTCCACGGGGCTCATTTTTTGATGCACGTTCGCCAATATGTGACATACGGTTACTAGGTCTAAAGTACCTTTTTGTCTTCTTTTTAGTATTCTTGTATAGAGTTCAAATTATAGACAATATTGAAAACGCTTACATTTAATTGGTATGACCAATATTAGTATAATAAATGGATAATAACGAATAAAAAATGGATAGCTTTTCCTTTCGTACCGTTTCTATAATGTAGCTATCTTGATTACCGAGGAGGTCCACCGATGCATGACGTCACGCAAGCCACGCGTACGGAAAGTACACGTTCTGCCGAATCAATCGTCGAAAGTGCCACATTCCACCAACTGATGCGAGAAAAAAACCGTTTCATTCTTCCGTCCATCATCTTTTCCCTTATCTTCTATTTCACGCTCCCCATCTCTACGAGCTATTTCACGTTCCTCAACATCCCTGTGGCTGGGGATATCACTTGGGCCTGGGTCCTTGCTTTCGCCCAGTTCTTCATGACGTGGACGTTTTGCGTTTTGTATAGCCGCCGTGCTCGTCGCTTTGACAAGTTCGTCGAGAAAATCAAGCAAGAGGAGGACGGACGATGAACTGGACAGCCATTCTCTTGTTCCTCGCCATTGTCGGCTTGACGCTCGTGATCACGTTCTTCGCCGCCCGCAAGACGAAGACGGCGAGTGACTTCTATACGGCCGACGGCGGCTTGACCGGTTTTCAAAACGGGCTCGCCATTGCCGGGGACTACATGTCGGCCGCCTCATTCCTCGGCATCGCCGGGATGATCGCACTCGCCGGGTTTGACGGTTTCTTTTATTCGATCGGTTTCCTCGTCGCTTATCTGGTCGTCTTATACCTCGTCGCCGAACCGCTTCGTAACCTCGGCAAGTACACGATGGCCGACATGATCGCTGCCCGATTCAACAAGCCGCGGGTCCGCGGGGTCGCGGCGATGAACGCGATCGTCATTTCGATTTTCTACATGATTGCCCAGCTCGTTGGCGCCGGTGCGCTCATCGAGCTCCTGCTCGGCATCCCTTACACGACGAGTGTCGTCGTTGTCGGCTTGTTGATGACCGTTTACGTCGTCTTCGGCGGCATGACGGCGACGTCTTGGGTCCAGATAACGAAAGCGGTGCTCTTGATGATCGGGACGGCGATCATCTCGTTTCTCGTGTTCGCGAGATTTGATTTCTCAGTGCTCAACATGTTCTCCGAAGTCAGCAAAGCGACACCGCTCGGGGAAAGCTTCTTGAATCCGGGTAACAAATTCAAACTTCCGCTCGATACGATCTCGTTGAACTTGGCGCTCGTCCTTGGGACGGCCGGGCTGCCGCATATTCTCATCCGTTTCTTCACGGTCAAGGACGCACCGACCGCGCGTCAATCCGTCGTCTACGCGACTTGGATCATCGGAGCGTTTTACATCCTCACGATCTTCCTCGGTTTCGGCGCTGCCGCCTTCGTCGGGTCAGACGCCATCATCGCGGCGAACCCAGCTGGTAACATGGCCGCACCGCTCCTCGCGCAAGTACTCGGCGGCGACTTATTGTTTGCCTTCGTGGCAGCGATCGCATTCGCGACGATTCTTGCCGTCGTCGCCGGACTCGTCTTGTCGGCGGCATCGGCTTTTGCCCACGACTTTTACGGGCACATCGTCAGAAAAGGTGAAGCGACGGAGAAAGAACAAGTCTTGGCCGCACGGATCGCCTCGATCGCCGTCGCGATCGTCTCGATGGGACTCGCTTTCTTCGCCCAATCGATGAACGTCGCGTTTCTCGTCTCGCTCGCTTTCGCGGTCGCGGCGAGCGCGAACTTGCCGGTCATTTTGTTCACGATCTACTGGCGACGCTTCAATACGGGCGGAGCCATCTTCGGGATGGTCGTCGGGTTGTTCTCGTCGCTCTTCCTCGTCGCAATCAGTCCGAACCTATGGGCACCGGACGGCTCAGCCATCTTCGTCGGCGCAGCGTTGTTCCCGCTGACGAACCCGGGCATCGTGTCGATCCCGCTCGGTTTCCTTGCTGCCA
Source organism: Exiguobacterium sp. SH3S3 (assembly GCF_004337115.1). Classification (NCBI taxonomy): domain Bacteria; kingdom Bacillati; phylum Bacillota; class Bacilli; order Caryophanales; genus Exiguobacterium; species Exiguobacterium sp. SH3S3. Next base: position 172,578 of record NZ_SJUU01000004.1, on the reverse strand, counting down.
TCGTCGGGACATATTTGACGAAGTCGGACGAGGCCGTCGGAAACTTCGAACGGATTCTTGTGAAAGCGAACACCGGGATCGATGCCAAGACCGAAGTCGCCATGGCCAAACGCTCAAACTGAAAATAACGGCGTACCTCGCTCGAGGTATGCCGTTATTTATGTCGTCGCGATGCGCTTATATTTTTGATACATGGCGATCCGCCATGGCACAATCATGCCCCAAGCGATCAAATAGAACAAGCCGCCCGTCGCGAAAATGTTGACCTCATCGCCGAGGAACGCTTTCATGACCGTCCGGATCGCGAGTAAGGCGAAGACGACGATGAAAAACGCTTTCGAGCGGGATAAATAAACCTCACCATCACGTTTTTCAAAATTGGACGTCTTGATCAAAAAGATACTGAAAATCAAGCCTACGACAAGCGCCTCACCGACTTCGAGCCAAGTCAGACGAAAAGCCGGCACTAAAAATTGAAGCATGCCCGTCGACATCGCGAGCGGTGGAATCAAGATTTTTTTCGCATTCGTCGGTCGGGCCGATGCCTTCACGCGAACGAAACTCGCGATGACCCCCATCAGCAATGCGACGAGAGTCGATCCCCAAAATATCGACATATGGTCAGCCCCTTTAGAATCCGGTGAATCCCACTAATTCGCTCATCCAGGCAGCGAAGCGGTTCATTCCATCAAAATATAATACGACTCCGAAAGCCATCATCAAATAGCCTCCGAACTTTGTTACTTTCGCGCTGTTGCGCGCCAAATATTTGATTTTGCCGACGAAACCGGCCATGACGAGAAATGGGATCGAGAACCCGATGACGTAAGCGAGCATATACCCCATGCCTTGGCTCGGGTTAGACGCAGCCAGTGCGATCACCCCGGCGAGAATCGGTCCTGTGCACGGCGTCCATCCGGCTGCGAACCCGATTCCGATCAACACGGTCCCGAAATACCCGCTCTTCCGTTCTCCAAGTGCGAGTTTCTTTTCGCGCATCATGAAGCGCGGTTGCCATAGCCCCGCTAAAAAGACCCCGAACACAAAAATAAGGATTGCCCCGAACATGCGTAGACTATCTTTAAATTGAATGAAGAAGTCGGCGATCAACGAAGTCGATAACCCGAGGACGAGAAAGACGATCGAGAATCCGAATAAGAATGAGAACGTATGAAACCAAGCCGTCCGTTGCCGGAGCCCTTCGCTTTTCAAGTCAGAGACAGATACCCCTGTGATATACGACAAAAAGACCGGATAGAGCGGCAGCGTACACGGTGATAAAAAAGACAAGACGCCCGCCCCAAAAGCGAGCCATAAAGTGACTTCCATGCGTTTTTCCACCTTTCAGCCCCATTATAGCGAAAACCATTTCAAAATGCTCGCATCTTTTCTCCGTTCACTCCGTCCGATTTTGTAATTATTGAAATGGAAATGTAACTTGTGATGTGTAGTGTTGAATGCTAAGATTTGGATATTCTACTTCACCAGGTTCTATTTTAATATGATGGGGGAAATACCGTGGCGGTCATCACAGCTGAAACCTTACACTATGCCATTGAACGAAAACGCGATGAACTGTATGAAATCGCCTCGCAGTACAGTTGGACGTCTCCAGAAGTGATTCATGTCAGCCAAGAGCTAGACACGTTAATCACGTCTCACGTCCTTTCCAAACACCTAGCAGACAACTTAAATTAATCATCAACTCCAGCTCGTCACTTTCTAGTGGCGAGCTTTTTCCATGGAAAAAGGACACCCCCACGGGTGTCCTTTGTAAATTATGACATCAGACGTTGTCCTGACTGTAACTCGTACATTTTTTTGTACAATCCATCATGCTTCAATAAGGCCTGATGATTGCCCCGTTCGACGATTTCGCCGCGATGTAAGACAAGAATCAAGTCGGCATCCTGAATCGTCGACAAGCGGTGGGCGATCGCGATCGTCGTTCGTCCACGACGCATCCGGTCGAGCGCGAACTGCACCCGCTCCTCTGTCTCCGTATCGATCGAGCTCGTCGCCTCGTCCAAAATCAGTATTTTCGGATCACGGGCGACCGTTCGGGCGAAGGCGAGCAGTTGCCGTTCCCCGCTCGAGAACGTCGCCCCCCGTTCACCGACTGCGTGGCCATATCCCATCTCGAGTTTTTCGATGAACGTATTGGCTTGGACAAATTCCGCCGACTGGCGAACTTTATCGGAATTAACTGTCGGATTGAACAATTTTAAATTATCTTCGATCGTGCCGCTGAACAGGAACGGGTCTTGCAAGACGAGACCGATCTTATCGCGAAGTTCCACTTCCTCGAACTGTTCGAGCGGGTGTCCGTCGATGGTGATCTGTCCACCTTCGTACGGGTAAAACCGAGTGAGCAAGTTGATGATCGAACTTTTCCCGCTCCCCGTGTGACCGACGAGCGCGACCGTCTCACCCGGCTTGGCGACGAATGAGATGTTCTTCAAAACATCGACTTCCCCGTCATAACTGAACGTGACATCGTCAAACCGAACTTCTCCTGCCCCGATCGCTGCCTCGCCGGAAAGACTTTTTCCTGGCGCCGGTTCATCGGTGTCGAGCACTTTGAAGACGCGGTCTGCCGAGACGACCGCTTGTTGGAATTCACTCAGCCGTTGCATGATATCGAGCACGGGGCGGAAAATGCGCTCGATATAACTGATGAACGCATAGACGACCCCGACTTGAACTTGTTCCGTCATTGACAGGAAGCCATAGTAACCGAGCAAACCGATGATCGAGAACGCAAGCAATAGCTCGATGATCGGGCGGAGCAACATACTATCGAGCTTCAAGTTCTTGAACCGCGCTTCTTGATGCGCCTCGTTCGTCGCTTCGAACTGACGGACGAGACGCTCTTCTTGACGGAACTGTTGAACGATTCCCATCCCGTTGATCGACTCGCTCAACTGCGCGTTCAGTCGCGATAACAAATCACGGACTTGGGCAAAATATTTAGTCGAGTACCGGCGATACGCCCAAATGATGAGCCAAAACAACGGGAGGAGGACGAGCCCGATCGTGGCGAGCGTCGGCTCTAAAATGTACAGGAAGATGTACGTCCCGAGCAATTGAACGCCCGACTGGACGAACGTGCTCATCACGCCGACGTACAACTCTTTCACCGCTTCCGTGTCGTTCGTGATCCGGGAGACGAGCACACCCGCTGGCGTCCGGTCGAAATAGGCGAGACGCAGCCCCATCACATGACGGAAGATGTCCATTCGAATATTTTGGACGATTTTAAGGGCGATCTTCTGAAACGCAATCGATTGTAAATAGTCGAAGATGACGGCCGAGATGTGTAACACCATATAGACGACGAGCAGGGTGACGACCCAATTCGTCGGATAGACGCCCGGTGTCACGAACTCATCGATGAACACTTTGATTAAAAACGGTCCGGCAAGCTTCGCTCCCGTCGCAAGAAGCAAAAAGACGAAGGCGAGGCTGAGCGGCCGGCCGTATCGTTTCGTATAGGCCAATAACCGCTTGATGACCGCCCATTCTTGAATATCATGCTTCATGGTGGCCCCCTCCTTCTCCTTCCACGATCGCCTCAAGTTGTTGGCGGTCGTACGTTTCTTTGTACCAGCCCGGTTCTCGAATGAGATCGTTGTGTCGGCCCCGCTGAATGACTTGGCCATCAGCGAGTACGAGAATCTCATCGGCATGCTCCACTGCCGACAGACGGTGGGCGACGATCAATCGAGATTGCTCCGGATTGCCGACACGGAAATGTTCGATGATAGCTTCTTCCGTCTTCGCATCGACGGCGGACAACGCGTCATCAAGGATCAAGAGATCGGCCTCGATCATGAGCGCCCGGGCAATCGAGATACGTTGCTTCTGTCCCCCCGAGAGTGTCACGCCGCGTTCACCGACGAGCGTGGCATACCCTTCCGGCAGCCGCATGATATCGTCATGCACTTCGGCGATCTTGGCAGCCGCCATGATCTCATCCATTTTTGCTTCCGGTTTTCCGAAGGCGATATTGCTCGCAATCGAATCCGAGAACAGGAAGTGGTCTTGCGGGACGAGGGCGACTTTATCTAGTAGAAGTGATTTTTTGACTTGACGAACATTGACGCCGCCGATTTTAATTTTACCGTCGGTCACGTCATATTCCCGGGTCAACAATCGAACGATCGTCGTCTTACCAGAACCGGTCCGACCGACAATCCCGAGTGTCTTGCCGCGCTCGATCCGGAATGTGACATCACGCAGCACGGTCGTATCGTCATAACGGAACGAACCGATATCCGCCTCGAGCTCGGAATGATCCAGTTTCGTCGCCGCCATCGGATCGTCTTGGATCTCTGGCTTGATGGCGAGCATGCGCTCGATCCGGTCGTACGAAGCACGACCACGTTCGACGATATTGAACAACCAACCGAAAGCGAGCATCGGCCAAGTGAGCAGACTAAGATAAGCAGTAAAACTGACGATTTGACCGATCGTGAGCTCGCCTTGTTCGATCAAATAGGCCCCGTAGCCGATCGACAATATGTAAGATAATCCGACGATCCCGAAGATTGTCGGGTCGTACAAGGCGTCAATTTTAGCGACGCGGACGTTTTTTGCCATGACTTCATCTGACAACTTCTCGAACGATTCGACGTCGTGGTCGACTTCCCCGGTCGATTTCAAGACGCGAATCCCACTCACGCTCTCCTGAACCTTGTCATTCAATTCGGAAAATGCCGCTTGAGCGACACCGAACCTGCTATGGAGCATCTTTCCATATCGTGTCGTCAAAATAACCATGATCGGCAGCGGCAGTAAAGCGACGACCGTCAGCTTCCAGCTGATCGTCGTCACCATCGTGATGATGACGAACGTACCCATCGTCACACTGTCGACGAGCGTCAAAATACCCGCCCCCGCCGTCGTCGAGACAGCCTGGACATCGTTCGTCGCGTGCGCCATCAAATCGCCGACACGCGACTTTTTATAAAACCGTTGATCCAAATCCGTGAAGTGACGATATAGTTGGCTCCGGAGCAGGCGTCCGAGCCGGATCGAGGCCCCGAAAATGAAATAGCGCCAAAAAAAGCGCGCCACATAGTTTCCGATCCCGACAGCCGCAAGCCCGCCTAGCAGCATCCACAGCAAGTCCGCTTCGAGCGAACCTTGGTTCATCCCATCGATGACTCGGCCGATGATGCGCGGCGGTATGAGCTCGAGTGCGGCGACAAACATGAGCAAGACGATACCGACTGCATACGTCCGCCATTCGAGCCTGAAGAACCAAGCTAATTGTTTAAATACACGAATCTGAAACGCCCCCTATATCTTGAAATAAGACTATTCATTTATGGTAGCGAAAGTTTGTTCGATTGTCGAACAAAAGATGAATAAAAAAAAGCACTTCGCGGGTGCGAAGTGCTTCGGTGACTCATTATGATTTTTTTTCGTTCTTCGCTTGAACGTTCATGGCACGCATCACTTGGTTGACTTTTTTCTGTGACGGTTTTTGACCCATCTGCATCATTAACGTACGAATCATGTCTTCGTTGATTGGTGGGTTCTGTTCAAGGTAGTTCATCATGTATTTACGAGCGATGAAGAATCCGATCGCGATACCCCCGATGAGTGCTGCCACGACAAGAAGAATCCAAAATAATGTACTCAAGGTTTTACCTCCTCTACCATATGAAACATCGTTTTTTACTATACACTATATTACGCTAATTCGCTAGTCGTCAGAAAAAAAAGTGATGACCTAGACATTGCTAGGCCATCACACGTTTTTAATGACAATTATAGTGATTTGACAGCGTCGATGACATTCTCGACAGACATGCCGTACTCTTTCATGAGGAGGTCCCCAGGAGCCGAGGCACCGAACTTGTCGATTCCAAGCACTTTACCGCCGAATCCGACGTACTTGTACCATCCGAGCGTCGCACCCGCTTCAAGCGAGACGCGCTTCGTGATCGACGAAGGAAGAACTGATTCTTTGTACTCTGCCGATTGGGCTTCGAACAGTTCCCATGACGGCATTGAGACGACAGCAGCGTTCACGCCTTCAGAAGCGAGTTGTTCACGTGCTTCGACGAGGACGTGGACTTCTGAGCCTGTACCGAGAAGAAGGACGTCCGCTTCGCTCGAGTCACCTGCGACGACATAGGCACCTTTTGCCGCGTCTTCGACAGATGTTCCTGCGAGTTCTGGCAACGCTTGACGCGTCAAGACGAGAAGTGACGGAGCTGACGTCGTCGTGATCGCTTGTTTCCAAGCGGCGATCGTCTCTTTTCCGTCTGCCGGACGGAGAACTGACAAGTTCGGCATCGCCCGGAAGCTCATCAAGTGCTCGACCGGTTCGTGCGTCGGACCGTCTTCACCGACTGCGATCGAGTCATGCGTCAAGACGAATGTCGACGGGATTCCCATGAGTGCAGCGAGACGGACCGCTGGGCGGAGGTAATCCGAGAAGACGAAGAACGTTGCGCCATAAGGAAGTACGCCACCGTGAAGCGCCATCCCGTTGACAGCTGCCGCCATTGCGAATTCACGGACACCGAACCAGATGTTACGGCCGGCCGGATCTTCGTCGAAGTCAGCAGCGCCTTTAATCATCGTGTTGTTCGAGCCGGCGAGGTCAGCCGATCCCCCGAACAATGTCGGTACCGCTTTTGCGATCGCGTTCAAGACTTCTCCGCTCGTTTGGCGCGTCGCTTTTTTCGACCCGATTTCAAACGTCGGCAACTCGCTATCCCAACCTTCAGGAAGTTCGTTGTTCATCGCACGTTCGAACTGAGCACCGAGCTCAGGATGAGCCGATTTGTAGGCTGCGACGAGTTCGTTCCAATCCGACTCAGCTTTAGCGCCAGGCTCAACGACTTTATCGTTGAACAAGTCGTACACTTCGTTCGGGACGTAGAACGTCTCGCCTTCCCATTTATAGAACTGTTTCGTGAGTTCGATCTCTGCTTCTCCAAGTGGAGCGCCGTGTGATGCTGATTTACCTGATTTATTCGGTGAACCGAAACCGATGACGGTCTTCACTTCAATCATCGTCGGTTTCGACGTCTCAGCTTTCGCCTCGTCGATCGCTTTGGCGATCGTATCGATGTCCGTTCCATCCTCGACGCGAATGACTTGCCATCCGTAAGCGTTGAACCGATCTTCTACGCTTTCCGAGAACGACTTATGAAGGTCGCCATCAAGCGAGATGTCGTTTGAATCATACAAGACGACGAGTTTCCCGAGTTTCAAGTGACCGGCGAGCGAGGCAGCCTCGGCCGACACACCTTCCATCAAGTCACCGTCTCCACAGATCCCGAACGTATAGTGGTCGACCACGTTGAACTCATCGCGGTTGTATGTTGCTTCCAAATGTTTTTCAGCCATCGCCATACCTACAGCCATCGCAATCCCTTGGCCGAGTGGTCCCGTCGTTGCGTCTACACCTGCAGTGTGACGATACTCAGGGTGTCCTGGCGTCTTCGAGTCCATTTGACGGAACGACTTGATGTCGTCGAGTGAAAGGTCGTAACCAGACAAGTGAAGCAGCGAGTACAACAGCATCGAACCGTGTCCCGCTGAAAGGACGAACCGATCGCGGTTGAACCAGTTCGGGTTTTTCGGGTTGTGACGCATTTTGTCTGTCCAAAGCGTGAACGCCATCGGGGCCGCACCCATCGGCATACCTGGGTGACCTGAGTTCGCTTGTTGGACAGCATCAATCGAGAGCGTCCGAATCGAGTTAATCGCTAATAATTCTTTAGTAGTTGTTTCCACTAATTTCATCCTCTCTGTTGTTAAGAAAGTTTCTACCCGTCATATTTTAGCACACTCAATCGTGTGTCACAACTAATTAAATAGTATGTCACATTGGTTGGAATCGTTTACTTCCATACGTCTGTTTTCGAGGGAATGGTCGAACCTTATCGAGCTTCGTGTATAACAAACATGCACATCCTATACGAAATAGGATGTGCATTCGAGTTCATTCAGAACGGTGTCGGTTCTGTTCGTCTTTTAGTTTTTCTGGTGTCACGTCGTTGCCTTCCGGATCGACGACTTTCATGCCCATCATCTGGGATTTGAACGATTGACGGAACGCTTTTAAATATTGTTGACGTAACGCTTGTTGCTCGTCCATCTCTTGTTGTGACAAGCCGTCTGTCTTTGCCTTGTTGGCGAGGAAGTTAATCCGCTCCAATTGTTCGGGTGCTAACATGAGGTTCGCCCCCTCTCTACTGAATTTGTAGTTCTACTGTACAAAATCAGGGCGCAGGAATCAAGTTTCTGGCACTGCCACATGTTCCAAATAGCGACGGTTCACAGTCGCTTTCGAGACTTCGTAGCCGAATCCGCGGAGCGTGGCCGCGATTTCAGCGAAGGTGAGCCCCCGCTCCCGAAGTTGGACGATCTCCTCGATCGGCACTTCGATCCGGCTCCTCCCACCTTGGTCATGGTGCTGAATGTTGCGTTGCGGGTTGAAGCCGTTCGCGACCGCCCGGCGCATGCCGCGCGATATCTTGGCGTTATGAATCTTCCGTTGATACTCCTCGACGACGCTGACAATCTCAAGCACCATCTTTTCGGCGTCGGAGACGACGTATTCATCGGACGACTGCATCGTCAACAGCCGGACGTTATGCTTCATGAGCGTATGCAAGATGGCGATTTTTGCATTCCCCCGGCCGAGGCGACTGTCATCGCTCACGAGCACGGCATCGAGCTTTGACGCCGATACATGCTCTAACAGATCGAGCAGACCCGTCCGATTGACCTCGAAACCGCTCTCTTGTTCGGTGATCACATCGATCACTTCCGCATCGAGACGTTTGGCCATCTGTAACAATTCCGCTTCTTGCCTCGTGAGCGAGGTTTCCTGAGTTGACTTGTTCGTCGATACGCGACAATAAATGACGACTCGCATCTCGTCACTCCCTTTCTTTCCAGTCATCCTTTTACGATACACAGGATGAGCGGGTGTTCGCAATCCAAATCGATCATTCAGCGGCGAACCACGTCGTTTTCCGTTCTTCTTTTTCCGCACGTTCCGCTAACAGCTGGGCTTCGAGCGTTTCCGCTTCGTTGAACGCAACTTCTTGTTCGATACTTCTTTCGACCGTCATCATTGTCGGCTCGACAACTTCGCCTTGGCGAAACTCGCCGACTAAGTAAAAGGCGAACATCCCGAGCACTACCATTCCGACCAATATGAATCCGTTGATTGTATCTTTCATTTGAACCGCCTCCAAATATGAGAATATGCGTTCTTAGGAACGTCTGTTCGTTCATCTGTTCTCATCATAAAACAAGAACTTCTGTTCGGTCAAGAAAAAACGAACGAATGTTTGTACGCTCATATGTTCTTGTGTTAAAATAAATCCATAAAGAATAGGATGCGTTCGCAGGTTATTCGACATAAACGAGGTGAAATCCATTGAAAAAAATGTCAGCAAGACAGCAACAGATTCTTGATTTTATAAAAGCTGAAGTTCGGACGAAAGGTTATCCGCCGTCAGTCCGAGAAATTGGTGAAGCCGTCGGTCTCGCATCGAGCTCGACCGTGCACGGTCACTTGGACCGTCTTGAAAAACGTGGATTGATTCGGCGCGATAAGACAAAACCGCGTGCGCTCGAAGTGTTGAGCGAGGACGCCCCGTCTATCGAGGAGCGTGAGACGGTCATGTACGTCCCGGTTATCGGGAAAGTTACGGCCGGAACACCGATCACGGCGATCGAGAACGTGGAAGAACACTTCCCGCTCCCGGCCCATATCGTCGGTTCGGATAACGTGTATATGCTCTCCGTCTCTGGCGATTCGATGATCAACGCCGGAATCCTCGACGGAGACCGCGTACTCGTCAGACAACAGAACACGGCAGACAATGGAGAGATTGTCGTCGCGATGACGGACGAGGGTGAGGCGACCGTCAAACGGATCTACAAAGAGGCGTCGAAAGTCCGACTCCAGCCGGAGAACGATGAACTTGAGGCGATGTATTTCGATAACGTATCCATTTTAGGGAAGGTCATCGGTGTATACCGGACGATCCATTAATGGCTAGCGGCAAGACACATACGCGTACGAACCTCGTGGCAATCGGTGCTTTAGCGATTGCCACGCCTTTTATTGATGTCGATATCCCGACTACCCTTTTCCTCGGTGCGCTTATCGGGACGTTTTGGCTCTCCCCGGACCTCGATTTGAAATCGGATGCATACTATCGGTGGGGACCGCTGCGTGGCTTTTGGCTCCCTTACGTGAAGCTGATGCCGCACCGGTCTCCGCTGTCGCACTTGCCGGTGTTGAGCGATCTCATTCGTGTCATCTACCTTGGCTTCCCGCTCGCGCTCATCCTTACGTTCACTTCGTATGAAGCGGTTGTGAAGACGTGGCTCGACTTGAACGGCATCCCGTTCTTCCTCGGTCTCGTGTTCGCGACGACGCTCCATACGGCACTCGACTATGCGTCCACATTTTTCAAACGTGCGTTCTAATCGCAAAACAAGCGACCACTCAATTGCGAGTGGTCGCTTGTTTTGACTAAAAAAACGCCCGATCCAAGAAACTGGATCGAGCGTTTTTTCAAGTTCATTCGACTTAGTAGAGCGTCATGTACTGATCGCGTTCCCACTCCGTCACTTGCGTGCGGAACATGTCCCACTCGATCTCTTTCAACTCGAGGAAGTGTTCGCCGATGTGGTCACCGAGCGAATCCATGACGATTTTGTCGGCGCGGAGTACTTCGAGTGCGTCGAAGAGTGTCGCCGGAAGATCGTCGATGCCGTTCGCAACACGCTCTGGCTTGTCCATCACGTAGATGTTGCTGTCGATCGGTTTCGGTGCTTTCAAGTCTTTCTCGATGCCGTCAAGACCAGAAGCTAAGAGGGCCGAGAGCGCGAGGTACGGGTTCGCCGCCGGGTCGACCGAACGTACTTCGATACGTGTCGAGAGGCCACGGGCAGCCGGTACACGGACGAGCGGTGAACGGTTACGGGCGCTCCATGCGACGTAGCATGGTGCTTCGTATCCAGGCACGAGACGCTTGTACGAGTTGACCGTTGGGTTACAGATCGCCGTGAACGCACGTGCATGCTCGAGGATACCAGCTGTGAAGGCACGTGCCGTATCCGAGAGCTCCATGTCACCGTTCGGGTCGTAGAACACGTTCGTGTCGCCTTTAAAGAGTGACATGTTCGCATGCATCCCTGAACCGTTGACACCGAAGAGTGGTTTCGGCATGAACGTCGCGTGAAGGCCATACTTCGCCGCGATCGTCTTGACGACGAGTTTGAACGTTTGGATGTTGTCGGCAGTCGTTACCGCATCCGCGTATTTGAAGTCGATTTCATGCTGTCCTGGTGCGACTTCGTGGTGTGACGCTTCGATCTCGAAGCCCATGTTTTCGAGCTCGATAACGATTTCTTTACGGCAGTTCTCGCCTGAATCGACCGGTGCCAAGTCGAAGTAACCGCCTTGGTCGTTCAATTCGAGTGTCGGCTGTCCGTTCAAGTCTTTCTTGAAGAGGAAGAATTCTGGCTCTGGTCCGACGTTGAACGCTGAGAAGCCGAGCTTTTGCATGTGCTCGAGGTTGCGTTTCAAAATGCCGCGCGGGTCACCGCTGAACGGTGTGCCGTCCGGATTATAAATATCACAAATTAAGCGAGCGACTTTACCGCTGCCGTCTGTCCATGGGAAGACAACCCACGTGTTAAGGTCTGGATAGAGGTACATGTCTGATTCCTCGATGCGTACGAACCCTTCGATTGAAGAGCCATCGAACATCATCTTGTTATCAAGTGCTTTGTCCAATTGGCTGATTGGCACCTCGACGTTTTTAATCGTACCGAGGATATCCGTGAATTGAAGACGAATAAAGCGTACGTCCTCTTCTTGTGCGATCCGTTTGATGTCTTCTTTTGTGAACGTTTTTCTGGCCATGGTAAAAGTCCCCTCTCACATTGTGTAATGGTTTGTGTACTGGCGTCATCGATAAAAACGTGACAACTCTCCTTGGATGAGCGACGTTTTATTGAAACGACCAGCTTCTTGAAGCTGTGTTTTCAATAATTGATGTAACTCTTTCTCGGAAATCTTTGGCGGTTCGCTTGGCGGAGCCGCAGAAGCAGATTGTTCTGTCTCTTTGGCACCGTCGTTGTCGAGCATATGGCGAATCGCCGCCAAGTTGAAGCCTTGGTCAATGAAATCTTTGATTGCGAGCAAACGTTCGACATCATTAAAGGAATAAAGTCGTCGTTTCGATTCCGTCCGACTAGGCGAAACCAGACCCTGTTCTTCGTAATATCGAATCTGCCTGCCTGTCAGTTGCGTCAGATCTTGGACGATCCCAATCGGAAACAACGGGTTGGAGCGACGAAATTGATCGGCCATCCCTTACCCCTCCTTTTCTGTCTCACAATGTGAGAATAATACATGACAACTTTCCTGTCAATAGATGTTAAGAAAGTTAACATGACATTTCGGTTACAACGTTTGAGTTGAATTTTCACGGTCAAATGTGACGAGCCCTTTCGTCCGCAATTGGCTCAAGGCGAGCATTAACGCGACTTTCACGTGTGCATAGGTCAAGCCACCTTGGACGTATGCCGTGTACGGCGCCCGGAGTGGTCCGTCCGCTGAAAGTTCGATCGACGAGCCTTGGATGAACGTCCCGGCCGCCATGATGACGTCGTCCTCATAGCCTGGCATATAGGCCGGCACCGGCAGCGCGTGGGCGTTGACCGGGGACGCCATCTGGATGCTCTGACAGAACGCGATCATCTTGTCGCGGTCGCGGAACGTGACCGATTGAATCAAATCGGTCCGCCGTGACGTATAATGCGGATCGGTCTCAAAGCCGAGCAAGCCGAGCAGGCTCGCCGTCAAATGGGCCCCTTTCAACGCTTGGGCGACCGTGTGCGGCGCCATATAAAAGCCTTGATACATCTCCTGCAGCGAATAGAGCGACGGACCGGCCTCGCTGCCGATGCCTGGCGTCGTCATCCGGAACGAGCATCGTTCGATCAATGCTTTCGTTCCGGCGATATAGCCACCCGTCTTCGCCAAGCCACCGCCCGGGTTTTTAATGAGCGAACCGGCCATGAGGTCGGCTCCGACATGTGTCGGCTCAATCGTCTCGACAAATTCGCCGTAGCAGTTGTCGACGAAGACGAACACGTGCGGGTGCGCTGCTTTGATCGCCGCGATCGCCTCGCCGATTTCACGCACCGGGATGCTGCGTCGATTGGCGTACCCTTTCGAACGTTGGATGCCGACGAGCTTCGTCTCGGGGCGGATCCGTTCGATCGCAGTCGCGACATCGATTTGATCGTCTTTCAACTCGACCGTATCGTAGCCGACACCGAGTTCTTTCAATGAACCGCGGCCGTCGCCACGGATGCCGACGATCTCTTCGAGCGTATCGTACGGTTTACCCGTGATATACAAGAGTTCATCTCCCGGTAACAACACACCGAACAAGGCAATCCCGATCGCGTGTGTCCCCGAGATGATTTGCGGACGACAGAGGGCGAGTTCGGCCCCGAACACGTCCGCATAGATCGACTCGAGCGTGTCGCGCCCGATATCGTCATAGCCGTACCCGGTCGTCGGATTGAAATGAAAGTCCGACACTTTATGCTTCTTGAACGATTCGAGGACACGGTATTGGTTGAACTCCGCCGTTTCCTCGATCGCTTCAAAATAAGGTTTCACCCGTTGTTCCGCTTGCTTGACGAACGGGGCGAGTTCATCGTAATGCTCAATCTTTTCTTGCCACATCATTCACACCTCAAATGGTTTCAGCGTCGCATATAGACGCGTGTCTTCTCTCATATAACCGACAAGTTCGACCGAGCCGTCGTCAAGGAAGTTCTCCTCGAGCCGGTACATCGAATCTTTGGCCGGATGGTAATGTTCGAACGAGCTGACCGGCAAGACGACGTGCACTTTCGTCAACACGTCCGAAATCTTGTCCTCGATCGCGCCGATGAGCGTCTCGATATCGGCCGAGTCGAGCGCCGAGATGACGAGCGGTCCACCGACGAAGTCAGCCGTCAAGCGATCTTTCTTGTTGTACACTTCGAGCTGCGGCAACTCACTCGCGCCGAGATCGGACAAGACCGAATTGGTCGTATCGATCTGGTTCATGTAGTGCGGGTTCGACGCGTCGATGACATGAAGCACGAGGTCGGCTCCGAGCACTTCTTCAAGCGTCGAGCGGAACGCGGCGACGAGTTTCGTCGGCAAGTCGCGGATGAACCCGACCGTGTCGGTGATCAACACTTTCCCACCGCGCGGCAGTTCGAGCTCACGCGTGAGCGGGTCGAGCGTCGCGAACAGTTCATCCTGTTCATACGTGTCGGCATCGGTCAGACGGTTGAAGATGGTCGACTTGCCGGCGTTCGTGTAACCGACGAGCGCGACTTGGAACACACGGTTCTCTTTCCGGCGCACACGGTAGCGGTCACGGTGCGCGACCGTGCCTTCGAGTTGCTTCTTGATCTCATCGATGCGGCGCTTAATGTGACGGCGGTCACTTTCAAGTTTCGTCTCACCCGGTCCACGCGTCCCGATCCCGCCTCCGAGTCGTGACAACTGTGTGCCTTGCCCGATCAGGCGTGGGAGCAAGTAGTTCATCTGGGCGAGCTCGACTTGGAGCTTCCCTTCTTTCGACTGGGCCCGTCCGGCGAAGATGTCCAAGATGAGTTGCGTCCGGTCGATCAATTTCATCTCGTCCGGGTCGTTCAACGAGATCCGAATGTTTTTCGATTGGGCCGGTGACAGCTCAGCGTTGAAGATGACGATATCCGGCTCAAACTGTTCGATGAGCACGGCGAGCTCCTCGACTTTCCCTTTCCCAATAAACGTCCGGCGGTCGACTTGTTGCCGTTTCTGGTCGAGCCTTGCGACGACCTCACCTTTTGCTGTATCGACCAATTCGACGAGTTCACCCATCGATTGTTCATATGTCCAATCGTCGACGGTCGGTAGCTGACACCCGACGATAATCACTTTCTCTCGTTCCATATACATCCCTCATTCCTAATAAGTCTCATCCTCCATCTTACCACGAATCCATGAATGGAGAACGTCCGTTTGTGGTACGATATGAAGAGAAGGAGGGACGTCCCATGACGAAACGCAGAAAAGAGTACTCGCTCCCCGAGTATATCGAAACGTATTTATATCATCTCGGTGCGAGCGGCCGCCAGCCATCGACGCTGAAACGCTATCGCTACGACTTGATCGACGTGCACAAATACTTCAGCGACCATAACGTCGAACTCGTCACCCCCGAGGAATGGCTCGCCGTCCCGCTCGAGTCATGGAAGACGTTCATCAACGATTTTTTGATCGAAGAGAAACAGTACCAACAGGCGACGGTCGCCCGCATCGTCACCGTCATCAACAGCTTGACCCAGTTTTTGAACCCGCTCCGCAAAAAGATGCTCGCCTATTCGCAACCGGCGCACACGCTCACCATCGACCAGATCGCGTTACAGTCCGAGTTCGACAAGCTCGTCCGGACGATCCGGTCGCCGCGGGGATTGAGCGAGAACCAGCTTCAGGCCCATCCGTACCTCGTCAACCGCAACGCGCTCATCGTCACACTGTTCTACAAATACGGTTTGCGCGTCCATCATATCATCCGTCTGAAAATGAACGACCTACACTTGGCGAGCTACGAGTTCGATGTCTATGACCGTCTCGGTAACAAATTCACGCTGAAGCTGACGCCTGAGGACCAATCACTCCTCATGAACTATCTCGCCGACATCCCGACGCCGGTGCGCCCGCGCTGGTACTCGGAAGATCCCGTCTTCGTCTCGTTCGACTTTGCCCGGATGACGTTCCGCTGGGTGTACGCCAAAAACCAGCCGAAACAGCTGACGATCGTCATGATCACGAAGATGATGCGGCAGTTGAACGAGCGCAGCGGCGTCACCCGCTCGGTCACCCCGTCGATGCTCCGGAACGCCCACGTCTTAAAGACGTATGCGACCGACATGACTTCTCTCGAGCGGATGAACGTGACGTGCATGCATAAAGAATCATCGCTCCGCCGATACGAGCAGGCGTATGCCGAGTTCGGTGCCGAGCTGTTCGGTGAAAATGTGACGAACTAAAACCCGCCCTTTTCCGAGGACGGGTTTTGCTTTGTCGATCAATGGGCCCATTCATCTTCTAGTAACCCGTAGACGACATGGTCGACGTACCGGTCGTACAGCCATTCGGCGTCTCGAAGCACGCCTTCTTGTTTGAAGCCGAGCCGTTCCGGCAGCGCCCGGCTCTTCACGTTCCCGGTCGCGACACGGATCTCGATTTTATGTAAGCGGAGTTCCTTAAATCCGTAATCGATGATCGCTTCGAGCGCTTGGCTCATGATCCCTTTCCCTTGAAAATCTTGGCCGAGCCAATAGCCGACCGTCCCGCACTTGATGCCCGCATCAAGATCGTTGAAGCCGATCGTGCCGGCGAGCTCATCTTGATAGAAGATAGCGAACGATTTCGGATAGCCGCCCGTCTCAATCAATCCTTTGATTCGCCCTTCGATGTTTCGTCTCGAGTCCTCGATCGTCTCGATGTAATCGAGCCATCCGAGCCACTCGCGAAGATATGGCTTCGACGCCATCGTCAATTGGAACAACGCCTCCGCGTCGTCGATGGTAAACATCCGTAACTGTAGCTGTCCATTGATGTCATAGGTCAACATGAGAATCCCCCAAAACGATTTCCAATCATTGTTTTCGTAATCGTTTTATTGTAAACCATCTGTAAATAATTTGAAAGCGGTGAAAATATGTAAGCTGGCTTCATTCATCCCACCCCAAATTGAATAGTTCTGGAGGAGATTTGTGATGAAGTCATTTATCCGGTTTGATGTCTTCCCACAATTGGAAACGCGTTTCTTGTAGCTGTTCGAGATATCCCGACCTTGTATAACGAACGATTTGATTTCCGTCATATTGGTCGTGAGGCGTCATCACCACCCCATCGGCATACGATTCATCGATGACTTCCATGTAGATGATGTCTTCAAAGCAGAGCTTCACGTTCACCACCTCGCTTTGCGGAGAAATTCCATTCGCCTCAAGCCGCTCACGGAAGGAGGCGTTCCGCTTCCTAGGATGGTCGTAGAGCTGTAGATTAAATGTC
Source organism: Exiguobacterium sp. SH3S3 (assembly GCF_004337115.1). Classification (NCBI taxonomy): domain Bacteria; kingdom Bacillati; phylum Bacillota; class Bacilli; order Caryophanales; genus Exiguobacterium; species Exiguobacterium sp. SH3S3. The sequence goes on along the minus strand of NZ_SJUU01000004.1, from coordinate 155,438 downwards.
AGGCTTTTGTTGGGACCGATGTCATAATTGAAAGCGAACACCTCAATCGTCCCGTCATACAGGAACAAATCTTCAAATCTCATTGGAAACCACCTCTCCAGGATGTTCATACTGAAACACACCGTAGCCATATCCTTGCGTCAAATTGCCTCCAATGAACAATGAGACGGTTTCTGTCTCGGTCGGGTTTAAGAATCGGAACCCTTCCCACTCTTCATAGTGTTCGACTACTGACACAAGTTGACGCATCTCGTGTTCTGAAAGCCTTGAAACGTCGCAGCTCACCTTATACGTCTTCGACCACTTCCATTTCCCGATACGTTCTATCGAATGGTCGCATCCCGTACGCTTCGCCCAGATATCAAAATTGGACAAAAATTCATTCTTAAATGACACGACTTGAAACGATTGCACTCCAAGCGTAACCAATAAATCAGCAAGGAATGGTGCATGTTCTTTCAATTTCGGTAAACCGAACTCTCTCCATTGGCTGTCCCAAGAAAAATCATAGAGTGATCCCATTTTTGCAGAAAACGAATCCGGATCATGAAACGTCTGGCTGTGTGCCAATAAAAAATCGAGAATGGAAACATCGTGTCCGGCTAACTCAATAGGCACAACTTTTTCTGTATGTAGCTTGCGATGATACGGGTCATACAAAAAAACTAGTTTTTCATTCGAATAGATTCCGAACGGTAACGTCAAATCGATCCATCGAAGCTGAAGCAATTCTGGCTTCGTCACATGTAAGTTCAGCTCTGAAAAGTCTGTCACTCGGTAAGCATCACGCGGCAAACTTTGTGACCAGATTGTTCTTAATTGAAACAACTCAATCGTCTGGAACGAATGCGCGTGTAGTTGCTCAACATTTATATCATCGAAGTTCATCATACATCCCCCTTTCGCTCAATGAATTATGAATGGATGACGAAAAAATATCTTATACTGGTAGAAACTGCTGAAACGGAGTGAAAAAACATGGCCACCCTCTCAACTGAAGACAAAAACGAGTTATTAGCTATCGTCGAATCACGCTTTCACACCCACATGGAGCGACATCTCGATGCCGTCTGGTCAGACGTGTTGACGAAGCTTGAGACGGATTCGAACAAGCTCATCGCACTCTCTGAAATGGAAAAGACCGGTGGTGAACCGGATGTTATCCGCCTCCCGAACGGAGACCTCGTCTTCTGTGACTGCTCAGCCGAAAGTCCGAGCGGTCGCCGCAGCCTGTGCTATGACGAACCGGCGTTGACGGCTCGCAAGAAGAACAAGCCGTCTGGGAGCGCCGTCACATTGGCTGAGGTGATGGGAATAGCGCTACTGAACGAAGTAACGTATCGCCATTTACAGACGCTCGGCGCGTTCGACGTGAAAACCTCGAGCTGGATTTCAACCCCGGAAACGATTCGTCAAAAAGGCGGCGCCTTGTTCTGTGACCGACGCTATGACCATATCTTCGTCTACCATAACGGGGCCGATTCATACTATGCGGCCCGTGGGTTCCGCGGGATGTTTACTATTTGAGCAGGGCCTTGTGCCTTGCTTTTTTTATCCAATAAGCCAGTGAAAGACGACGGGGATGTACTTTACAAAGAACAGACCTACGAAAAAAATAAAGACGATTTTTACTGGCCACATGTACCAATCATTATATTTTCGAGTAAGGAATAGAAACGCAGCATATGTGATTGCATTCCCGGTAACATCTGGCTCCTCCATACTTTGCGCAATCAACTCTTTCCATCCCGGAAATGGACCCGGCGCAAACGAAGCCGCAAAGTCCGGAGTTATATTGTTTTTTAATCTCACATACCAAGCGAACACATACACCGAAATGAAGAATAGCGACCACATCATTACAACCATATTCAGCAATCGGCCTTTCCAGCTCTCACTTCGGAAATAGAACACTGCCATCAAAGCCACTACGCTAAAGATGACATTGATGATGAATGGCGGTGAAATCGTCAGGATAGAGAATGTTTCAGCGGACAGGAGCGTGCCGCTCACTACACTTGAAGCTTGCATCATCCTCGCTCCCCTATCTCTTTTACATACGGAACAATCTCATCATATAATCCGATGTACATCCCGACGTCCTTAAAGCTCCCTAACATCATTCGTATAAGCTCCTTATTCTAAATTCGGTATTTGAAATAATATGTACTTCAATCTTCTAGTGCATCTTTTCAAATTTTAGAACCTGTCCTCTTAAATGTCTACCAAAATTTTCAAACAAAAACAGCATGCCCGATATAGGCATGCTGTGGTTCATTCCTCTACTGCAGACGATTTGTCTGCAGTCCAATCTTACGCGTGGAGCGTCACGTTCAACTCTTCCGCGACCGCCTTGAAGGCAGCGAGCGCGCGGTCGAGGTCGTCACGGGTATGCTCCGCCGTCACAATCGTCCGGATGCGGGCCTTGCCCTTCTCGACCGTCGGGAAGGCGATACTTTGCGCGAACACGCCGTGGTCTTTCAGCTTGTCCGAGAACGTGTGCGCGAGCGTCTCTTCACCGAGCATGACCGGCGTGATCGGCGTCGTCGCGTGGCCGATGTCGAAGCCGAGGTCACGGAGACCCAATTTGAAGAACTCGGTGTTCGCCCATAGCTTGTCGAACAGTTCCTCTTCTTCTTTCATGACCCGGATCGCCTCACGGTTCGCCGCGACGACCGCTGGCGGGTGTGACGTCGAGAACAAGAACGGACGCCCTTTTTGAATCAAGAAGTCACGGACGTCGTTCGAACAGGCGACGTAGCCGCCGAGGACCCCGATCGCTTTCGACAACGTCCCGACTTGGAGGGCGACGCGGCCGTCGAGACCGAAGTGGTTGACCGTCCCGCGTCCATTCTGACCGAGGACGCCCGACGCGTGCGCGTCGTCGACCATGACCGCAGCATCATACTTCTCGGCGAGCTCGACGATCTCCGGGAGCGGTGCGATGTTGCCGTCCATCGAGAAGACGCCGTCCGTGACGACGAGCCGCGTCCGGTAGTCTTGCGTCTCTTTCAAGGCCGCCTCTAAGTCTTCAAGGTCGGTATGCTTGTAGATGCGACGGGCCGCTTTCGTCAGACGGATGCCGTCGATGATCGAGGCGTGGTTGAGCGCGTCACTGATGACGACGTCTTCCGGTCCGAGCAGCGCCGACAAGACGCCGAGGTTCGTCGCGAATCCCGATTGGAACACGAGTGCCGCTTCCGTATGCTTGAACTCGGCGAGTTCACGCTCGAACGCCTCGTGCATCTCGAACGTTCCGGCGATCGTCCGGACCGAGCCCGTCCCGGCTCCGAACGCTTCGACCGCTTCGATCGCGGCTTGTTTCAAACGGGGGTGGTTGGCGAGTCCGAGGTAGTTGTTCGACGACAGCTGGACGAGCGACTTGCCGTTGATTGTGACCTCGTTCCCTTGCGCCGATTCGAGCGGCACGAGCGAGCGGAACGTGCCCGCTTGTTTCATTTCATTGACTGCTTCTGTAATATGTTCAAATGCCATATCGATTCCCCCTGTTTATGGTAGTAAGACGACTTTCCCGCATTTCCCGGCCCGCATGAGCTCGAAACCTTGCTCGAACTCCTCGAGCTTGAAGACGTGGGTGATGATCGGTTCGACGTTCAATTGGCCGGACGCGAGCATTGTCGACACTTGGCCCCACGTCTCGTACATTTTACGACCGGTGATGCCTTGGACCCGGATTCCTTTGAAGACGACGTCACGCGTCAAATCGAGCGCGACCGGTCGTGCCGGAAGTGACAAGACGTTGACGTCGCCGCCCGCCGTCACCATCTTGAACGCCTGGTCGATCGCGACCGGATGCCCGCTCATCTCACAGACGACGTCGATCCCGTCCCCGTCCGTCTCATCCATGATCAGGTCGAGCGGATTTTGGTCCATGCTGTTGATGACGACGTCCGCTCCCATCTGTTCTGCAAGCTTCAACCGGTACGGATTGATGTCAATCGCATACACGCGGCTCGCACCGGCCGCCTTGGCGACGCCGACGGCCATGAGACCGATCGGGCCGCAGCCGACGATGGCGACAGATTGTGCCGTTACGTCACTTGCGAGCACGGTATGGACCGCGTTACCGAGCGGTTCTTGAATCGACGCGAGCTTCGACGGCATCGTCTCCGGGTTCACCCATAAGTTCTCTTCCGGCATGACGACATACTCGGCGAAACAGCCTTGGGTGTCGACCCCGATAATTTTCGTGTTTTTACAGATGTGATACTGACCACGCAAGCATTGTTTACACTGGTGGCAGACGATGTGTGTCTCGGCCGACACGGTCTGACCGACTTTGATGCGCTTCGCCCCTTCCCCGAGCGCCACGACTTCCCCTGAAAACTCATGCCCGAACACGTAAGGCGGTTTGACCCGGCTCTTCGCCCAGTCGTCCCATTCATAAATATGGACGTCGGTCCCGCAAATCGATGTCGCTTTCACTTTGATCAATACTTCACCGGCACCCGGTGTCGGAATCGGCACCTCGACCAGCTTTGCCCCAAATCCGGCCGTGTGTTTTTGAATCGCTTTCATCACAGGTGTCGTTGCTTCCTTCTCTGTCGTTGACACGAGCTGTTCCATCGAAAACGTCCCCCTCTTGTCTGTTTGTCGAACTTCACGTTCTCTTTCATCTTGTCATAAAATGACGAAACTGAGAAGATAGAACCTCATTTTTCAACAAAAAAGAGAAGCCATCCGCTCCGATGGCTTCTCTTCACAAGAATAGGACCTATGTCCCGACCGCACAAGCTCATCTAGGTTCGATGATGAGCTTGATGGCAGTTCGTTCTTCTCCGTCAATTAGAATATCCGTGAACGCTGGAATACAGATCAAATCAAGACCGCTCGGCGCGACGAAACCGCGGGCGATGGCGACAGCTTTGATGGATTGATTGAGCGCACCGGCGCCGATCGCTTGAATCTCACACGTTCCTTTTTCACGAAGAACGCCAGCTAATGCACCCGCAACGGAGTTGGGATTCGATTTTGCTGAAACTCTGAGTACGTCCATTCTTGTTTCCCCCTCGGGTAGGTTGTTCAATCAAACCAGACGGTCTGATCATCTAGGTGTATGCGTTCGATCTTGGTCGCTCGTTTCGACTGGTCGTCGATCGTGATTAAAACTCCATTAAGTTGTTCCCGTCCCTCGGCAACTTCAAACCGGACCGGGAGTTGTGTCACAAACTTTTTCAACACGACAGACGCGTCCATGCCGAGGACACCGTCGAGCGGACCGGTCATCCCGACATCAGTGATATACGCCGTCCCGTTTTTGAGCACGCGCTCATCAGCGGTTTGGACATGGGTGTGCGTCCCGACGACGGCTTGGACACGGCCGTCTAGGTGATACCCCATCGCGATCTTCTCACTCGTCGCCTCGGCGTGCATGTCGACGAAGATGGCATCGACATCGTCCCGAACCTCATCGACGAGGGCGTCGACTTTGCGGAACGGACAATCGAGCGACGGCAAGAACACCGTCCCCATGACGTTGATGACGGCAAGCTTCTTCCCGTTCTGCTTGAGCACCATCATGCCGACACCGGGCGTGCCGTCCGGATAGTTGGCCGGACGGACGATGCGCTCGGCGTCGTCGATCCAATCAAAGATTTCACGGTTGTCCCATGTATGGTTCCCCATCGTCACGCCGTGGAATCCAAGTTCGAGAAATTGTTGGTATATTTTTTTTGTGATACCGCGCCCGTTGGCTGCGTTCTCACCGTTGACGAGCATGAACGTCGGACTGTATTTGCTTTTCAAGCGCCCGATTTGTGCTGCCAAGATGTCACGACCCGGTTTCCCGACGACGTCACCGATAAATAAAATCTTCATAAATATTTCCTCCTTCAAAACAGAAAAAGCGGAGAATGTCTCCGCTTTTTACTTCGCATAATCGACGGCACGCGTTTCACGAATGACCGTCACTTTAATTTGTCCTGGATAATCCAGTTCATCTTCGATCCGTTTGCAAATATCGCGGGCCATCTTGTTCGCCACGACGTCGTCGACGACGTCTGGGCGGACGATGATGCGGACTTCGCGTCCTGCTTGGATCGCATATGATTTCTCGACACCTTCGAACGACTCACAAATTGACTCGAGGCGTTCTAAGCGGCGAATGTAACTCTCGAGCGTCTCTTGACGAGCGCCCGGCCGTGCCGCAGACAGCGCGTCTGCCGCTGCGACGAGAACAGCGATCGTCGATGTCGCTTCGACGTCTCCATGGTGCGAGGCGATCGAGTTGATGACGACCGGATGTTCTTTATACTTCGTGGCCAGCTCAACGCCAATTTCGACGTGGCTGCCCTCGACTTCATGGTCGATCGCTTTCCCGATATCGTGGAGGAGTCCCGCTCGCTTGGCGAGCGTCACGTCTTCCCCGAGCTCGGCGGCCATCATGCCGGCGAGGTGGGCCACTTCGACCGAATGGGCGAGTACGTTTTGACCGTAACTCGTCCGGTAACGCATGCGTCCGAGTGTTTTGATAAGGTCAGGATGTACCCCGTGGATACCAGCCTCGAACGTCGCTTCCTCACCGTATTCACGGATGCGCTCATCGACTTCGCGGCGTGACTTCTCGACCATCTCTTCGATCCGGGCCGGATGGATCCGTCCGTCTTGCACGAGTTTTTCTAGCGTCATCTTGGCGATCTCACGACGGACCGGGTCAAATCCGGACAAGATGACCGCTTCAGGCGTGTCATCGATGATGAGATCGATCCCAGTGAGCGTCTCGAGCGTGCGGATGTTACGTCCTTCACGACCGATGATGCGCCCTTTCATCTCGTCACTCGGCAAGTTGACGACGGATACCGTCGTCTCAGCGACATGTTCAGCCGCATAACGTTGCATCGTGAGAGACAACAAGTGTTTCGCTTTTTTATCAGCTTCAAGTTTTGCTTTTTGCTCGATGTCTTTTTGAAGGAGAGCAGCATCGTGAAGCGCTTCCTGCTTCGCTTCGTCCATGATGATGGTTCGTGCTTCTTCTTTCGACAAGGCCGCCACGCGTACAAGTTCTTGACGGGCTTCCTCGTATAATTCCTCCACTTTGCTTTCGAGCGTCTCTGCTTCCCGTTTCCGTTTCGCAATGCCCGCCTCGCGTTCATCCAAAGCATCTTCTTTCCGTTCGAGCATGTCTGCTTTCCGGTCAAGAAGCTCTTCTTTTTGAACGAAGCGATTCTCTTTCACTTTCTGCTCTTCGCGACGTTCGCGTAACTCTTGTTCCGTCTCATTGCGAAGTTGAATCATCTCTTCTTTTACTTCAAGCCGTGCCTCTTTTTGCATCGCTTCCGATTGTTGTTTCGCTTGCTCCACAATCTTGGTCGCTTCCGTCTCAGCACCTTGAATCTTCGCTTCGGCGATCGATTTACGCACAAAAAAACCTGCAACAAAAGCTATCGGCAAAAGGAGGATCAGAATAAGCCAATTTAGCCATTCCATCATGTTCACCTCCCTTTCGCAAGGTTATTTTATTTTTTTAAGATTGAATGACACGGGTGGACCCGCGCATAGCTTTATTGTACTTATTTACCTGTTAGAATGCAATGCAAGGACAGGATAGAACTCCCAATTCCTTAAAAAATATTGTGATATACAAAAAACCCGCTCGGACGCATCCGGCGGGTCGCTTGCTTAATCTTCTTCGATGAGTGAGAGCACTTCATCACTGTCGGCTTCGACCGTGACCGTCTTCTCACCGTTGAGACCGTAGTGATCACGAATTTGTTGTTCGATCGCTGCGGCGATTTGTGGATTTTCTTTCATGAACTGCTTCGCATTTTCACGACCTTGTCCAACGCGTTCTTCGTTGTACGAATACCAAGCACCACTTTTTTGAACGATATCAAGATCGGCACCGATATCGATGAGTTCACCTTCACGTGAGATCCCTAGACCGTACATGATGTCGACTTCAGCTGTTTTAAATGGTGGGGCAACCTTATTCTTGACGACTTTGATCTTCGTCCGGTTACCGACCATTTCTTGGCCTTGCTTCAACGTCTCTGCACGACGAACTTCTAAACGAACCGACGAATAGAATTTCAAGGCACGTCCACCTGGAGTTGTTTCCGGGTTCCCGAACATGACACCGATTTTTTCACGAATCTGGTTGATGAAGATGACGATCGTCTTCGATTTGTTCGTCGCACCCGACAACTTACGGAGCGCTTGGCTCATGAGACGGGCTTGAAGTCCCATGTGTGAGTCACCCATCTCACCTTCGATTTCAGCTTTTGGCACGAGTGCCGCTACCGAGTCGACGACAAGGATGTCGACGGCACCAGAACGAACGAGCGCTTCTGCGATTTCGAGCGCTTGCTCCCCTGTGTCCGGCTGTGACAAGAGCAGTTCATCGATGTTGACACCGAGGTTGTGCGCGTACTTCGGATCGAGCGCGTGCTCCGCATCGACGAACGCTGCTTGGCCACCGCGTTTTTGGACTTCAGCGATCGCATGGAGCGCCACTGTCGTCTTACCTGAAGATTCCGGTCCGTACACTTCGATGACACGACCACGTGGATAGCCGCCTGCGCCGAGCGCGATGTCGAGGGCGATCGATCCTGACGGAGTGACGGATACTTGTTGATCTGTATTTTCACCGAGGCGCATGATTGAGCCTTTACCGAATTGTTTCTCAATTTGGCGTAATGCCATTTCTAACGCTTGTTTACGATCACTCATAAATTAATGAGCCTCCTTTGATTTGTATCTTCATTATAAACGAACCCAACCTTTTACACAAGGTTTTTACGAACGTTTATTCGCCTTTTTTCATTCGTTGCCACAATGCCCATAACCCGTCCTTGGCCGCCCGCGCCTGGATGACGTTCCGCTGTTGGTGCGGATAGACGCGTTCGATCACTTCCATACCTGACGGCGTCTTCACCCCGATGAACACGGTGCCGACCGGTCGACCCGAATTTGAGACGGGTCCGGCCTCACCGGTGAAGGACAATCCGTAATCCGAATCCGTCTGATCAACGAGCCCTTGGATCATTTCTAAAGCAACTTGTTTTGAGACGACCGACTGTGACTCAATTGTAGCAAGGGATACCCCTAAAAACCTATTTTTTAGCTTGTCCGAGTACGTGACGACGCCTCCTAGAAAGACTTCTGACGCCCCTGGGACCGCCGTCAGCATCGCTTGGACTTGTCCCCCAGTCAACGATTCGGCGATCGATAGCGTCGCGTGGCGCCGTCTTAGCTCGCGAATCAAATGCGCAGCCAGCGTATCCTCGTCCGAACCGAAATAATAGGCGCCGACACGGGACAGAATGTCTCGTTTGACGCGGTCGATCATCTGCCGGGCCGCGTCCTCGGTCTCCGCTTTCGCGCTGACACGCAGTCGCGCTTCCCCTGACTCCGCGTACGGGGCGACAGTCGGGTTCACCCCGTCCATTAGATCGGATACCGCCTCGTCGAGCGCCGACTCACCGATCTCATAAAAACGTAGTGATTCAGAAACGATCGTCGCACCCGAAAACTTGCTCGGAAACGTCGCTTCGACAATCGCTGTCATCTCGCGCGGCACCCCGGGCAAGAGCAGCCACGTCGTCTCGTCCTCGACCCACATGCCGGGAGCGAGACCGGCCGGATTGTGAAGCACTTCAGCTCCTGATAAAACATCCGCTTGTCTGGCGTCCCCGTCGTTTATCGCTCGTCCCCGCGAGGCGACAAAGCGCTGGATCGTTTCTAAAGACGCTTCGTCCCGAACGAGCGGGCGGCCGAGCAAGTCAGCGAGCACTTGTTTCGTGATGTCATCATTCGTCGGACCGAGTCCCCCGGTGACGATCACGAGTTCGCTCCGTCGGTTCGCTTGCTCGAATGTTTCTCTTAAGCGATCGAAGTTATCCCCGACCACTACATGATACAGCACGGACAGTCCATATTTCGACAACTGCTCTGATAAGTAACGGGCGTTCGTGTTCGAGATTTCCCCTAAGAGTAGTTCAGAACCTACCGCAATGATTTCGGTCCGTTTCATCGAAGTTCCTCCTTTGATTCAAAAAAAAGACGAGTTGCTCCCACAACTCGCCTGTCGTCGATTTACATCGATTTTACAATGATCTTATAGTTTTGTGCGAAATACTCGGCCCCAGAATAAATCGTCAAGACGAGTGCGAGCCACATCGCCCACTCCCCGAACGGGATGCCGATATAGTTGAAAATCGGGTTGCCGAACAATAAGAAGATGATGGCAAAGAGCTGGACCCATGTCTTCGCTTTACCCGACTTACCGGCCGCCACGACAATCCCTTCATCAGCCGCGACGAGACGAAGCCCCGTCACCGCGAACTCACGTGACAAGATGACGACGACGACCCATGCCGCGACGAGGTCCATCTCGACGAGCAAGACGAGCGCCGCCGTGACGAGTAACTTGTCAGCGAGCGGGTCCATGAACTTGCCGAAGTTCGTGACCAAGTTGTGCTTACGGGCCAAGTGCCCGTCAAGCCAATCCGTAATCGCTGCGATCGTAAACACGACCGCGGCGATGAATTGATGGAGCGGTACTTCCGCCCCGAGGAAAGCGATGTCTCCCCAGTTAAAATCTACAGCGAGCAAGACGACGAATACGGGGATGAGCAAAACCCGCAACATCGTCAGGCGGTTAGGTAGGTTCATCGAGAACTCCTCCTCTAGAAGACGTCGACTTATTCAGCGTCGACTCTCTTCACAAATATATTTTGTGTGACCGGAGAATCAGCAAGCTCAAGCTCACGGCCGTTGACGACAATCTTCTCGACGCCACCGATCAAACCGATCCGAATCCGAAGCGTATCCGTTTCGGCACCTTCGATGACGATCGGGTTTTGTTTCGATTGGTTCGGATATTCCGGTGCAAGGAACGCTCCTTCAAGCGATGTATCGCGAACGCCGACATAAGTCGCCGGTGATTCTTTGACGTGAATCTCGGTCGTCAGCTTGTCAGCTGTTGCGATCTCATACGTGAGGTCGGCCCCGTTCGTTTCCGTCACCGCGATCGGTCCGGTTTCTTCTGGCGGCTCTTCCTCGGCCGGTATTTCTTCGACCGGTGCTTCTTCCGTCGGCTCTTCTTCAGGAACGTCTTCATTTTGGTTGATCGTCACGCCTGAAGCCGGTGGTTCAGCCGGTGTCGCGTCCTGTCCACCTCCGAAATCGAGATTTCTAACGACGTAGTAGACCGCTGTCACAAGCAAGAAGGCGACAAGCACGAGCATGATTTTCGGCACCCATCTTGAGACGCGGCTCGACGTCTCGGAAGCTTTTGAATAAGTTTGCTTACGTGATAATTGAGCGGTCGGTTGCGGTTCGATTTTCGGTAAATCTTTGGCATATGTCTCGTAAAGCTCATCGACATCAAGCCCGAGCGATTCCGCATACGTTTTGATGAACGCCCGTGCATAAAACGAACCAGGGAGATTTTTGTAATCACCTTCCTCGATCGCGATGATATAGCGCTTTTGAATCTTCGTCGTCTGCTGAATTTGGTCAAGCGTCAGACCGCTCGCCTCACGCCTTTGTTTCAAAAAAGTCCCTAGTTCTGTCAAAGGGGTCCACACCTTCCATTCAATTAATTATTCAAACCATTCTGCTTCACGATTCGTTTCTTGCGGAATGATGATGATTTCATCTTGGTTATTTCGCAGTTCGATAATATAGTCAAAGTCCTCAAACACACAATCGGTATTACGGACGTAAAGATCGGGATGCTCGATCACTTTGACGGCAGGAAGACGCATGACTTCCCGGATCAACTGACGATGACGTTCGTCCATCGTCCGCGTCGAAACGGCGCCGTCGATTATGTAGATGTGATCACCTTCTCGCTCTTCTTCAAACAGTGACGTCCGGACCGTCTGTTTCATGAGTGTCGACGAAAGAAACAGCCAACGTTTGTTTGCGCAGACGCTCGCCGCGACGATCGACTCCGTTTTGCCGACGCGTGGGTTGCCCCGGACACCGATCAACAGATGTCGTTCTTCTTTCATTAGTTCAGCGACAAAATCGACGAGTACCCCTAGATCTTCGCGCACGAAGCGAAACGTCTTTTTGTCATCGTTGTCGTGTTCGATATAGCGGCCGTGACGGATCGCAATCCGGTCCCTCAGTTTCGGGCGGCGGAGTTTGATGACGACGATTGCTTCCATCTTCCGCAAAATATGCTCGAGCCGATGGACGTGATCGGCGGCCGGTGCCTTGAGCAACATCCCGCGACGTTGAAGATCGACCCCGTTGATGGTCACGATCGAGATTTGGAGCATCCCCATCAGCGAGGCGATATCGCCGAGGATGCCGGGGCGATTTTGGCAAAGTTCATATTCGAGATACCATTCTTCGAACTTATGATCCATCTCGTCCACCCTTTCCGAATGTAGGCTCGCTACCTTGTTCATTCTAAATTATTTTAGAAGAATTGAAAAGAACTCGTTTCAACCGCGGCGACAAAGTTTTCACTGCCAACCGCCATCGACCCGTAACACCGTGCCGGTCACGTAGGACGCGGACGGTGAACAGAGGAAACGGATCGTCTCGGCAACTTCTGTGACATGACCGAGACGGCCGAGCGGAATCTCATCTCGAACGTCTTGTTTCGTTTCTTCTACCGTATCATTCATCGGCGTCTCAATCCACCCCGGCGTGATGGCATTGATGCGAACATTAAACGGGCCGGCCTCGCGCGCGAACGCTTTGACGAAGCCGAGCTGTGCCGCTTTGACGGTCGAGTACATCACTTCTCCGGCCGCCCCGACTTCCCCCCAGACGCTCGAGACGATGACGATGTCGAGCGGGCGATCGTAAGCTTTTTGCCCGACGACGTGTTGAACGAGTCGAACCATTGCGCGCACATGAACGCGATAGAGACGATCGAGTTCAGTGATGTCCGCGTCGACGAGCAGCCCGTAGGCATGGTTACCGGCGACGTGAATAATCCGATCGACCGCGCCGACCGTAGCGAGCCAAGCGTCTAGCGCCTGGTCGTCGCCGAGGTCACACGTGACGACTTGGCCTGACAAACCCTCTGTCTTCACGAACGCTTCGAGCGCTTCCGTGTTCGCGTGCGCATGTAAGATGAGCTCATCATCGCGAAAGGAAAGGGCGACGGCACGACCGATCGCCCCACTCGCCCCGGTGATGAGTGTCGTCATGGTTTTTTGACGACACAGACGGTCCGTTGATCCGGTTTGAACAGTCGGTCATACGTGTCGTATAGTTCTTCAAGCGTGACCGCGTCTAGCAGCTCGGGCAAATCGAACATATTCCCACCCGTTAGCGCGTAGCGTGAAAACTGGTTGGCGATGAACTCGGGTGAGTTGAGCGCCTTCAAAAACTGCCCTTTCATCATCCGCTTCTTACGGTCGAGTGTCTCATTTCCGATGTCGAGCGGACGCTCGAGCACCTCGGTGATGCGGGCGACGAACGCATCGACATGCGGTGTCTCCATCGACAACACGGCGAAGGCGAACGATTCTTCCGACGTATAGTCGAACGAGAAGGCATCATCGATCAACCCTTCGGCGTAAAGCTCTGCATAGAGCGGCGCCGTCGTGTCAAACAAGGCGTGCATGAGCAGTTCGACGGCCAGTTCTTGTTTCATCCCGTCTTCCCCGGCGCGCGGCGTGTCCTTGTAGCCGATCATGACTTTCGGGACCGATACGTCCATCTCGATGACACGCGCAGCTAAGCGGACCGTTCTCGGCTCTTGCACGTGTTCGCGTTCACTGAGTACAGGCGGTTCGAACGTTTTCGCGGCCTGATTCGAACGGATCTGTTCGAGCACGATGTCAGGGTCGATGTTGCCGACGACGAACAGCGTCATGTTACTCGGGTGATAAAACGCTTGATGACACGCATAAAGGTCAGCGGCCGTGATCGCGCTGATCGAATCGATCGTTCCGGCGATATCGATCTTGACCGGATGCGCTTCATACATCGCCTCGATCAAACCGAAATAAAGACGCCACCCTGCGTTGTCTTGATACATTTGAATCTCCTGGCCGATGATGCCTTTCTCTTTCTCGACCGAAGCTTCTGTAAAGTACGGGTCTTGGACGAAATCAATCAACGTCTTTAAGTTCGCCTCGACGTTTGACGTGGCACCGAACAAATAGGCGGTCCGGGTGAATGATGTGAAGGCGTTCGCTGACGCCCCGAGCTGTCCGAACTTCTGGAACACATCGCCGTCCTTTTTTTCGAACATTTTATGTTCAAGGAAATGGGCGATGCCGTCGGGTACTTCGATCCAGTCGTCTGTTTTGAAGCGACGGTCGATTGAACCGTATTTTGTCGTGAATGTGGCGTACGTCTTTTCATATCCAACTTTCTTCAGCAAGTAGACCGTCAGCCCGTTATCGAGAACGACGTGATGAATCGTCTCACCGACGTTTGGAAAATCTAGTTTCATGCTGTCCCCCCCTTTAAACAATAAATCGCCTTCAGTTTGATTTGACTCGAGAGCGCGGCCACGTCTTCTCGCGTGGTCCGGGCAAGGATGGCCATCTCTTCTTCGAGTGAGAACGGGCGGATGTCCGAACCGCTCATCCAGGCGATCAGTTGACGCGGACTGTCACCGAGTTGGCGCCGTTGATGGAACAACATCTCTTTCGTCTGCTCGAGCGTCATGTCATCGAACTCCCCTGCTTGCAGGTCGGCAAGTTGGTCGGCAATGATTTGTTCTGTTTTCACTTGGTTCAAGGCATCGATCCCGGCGTAGACGAACAACATCCGGCTAAGCGAACTGTATTGCGACGCCGCATAGTACGCCAAGCTCTCCTTTTCACGGACGTTCATGAACAGTTTTGAGTGTGGGAACCCACCGAACAAGCCGTTGACGACTTGCATCTTGATCGCGTCCTCGCTGCGCGGGTCAACGTTGGCCTCATAGGCGAGGTGAAGTTTACTCTGCTTCACGTCCTGCTGTTCCTCAAGTCGCTGAAATTCTCGGTCGACCGGTTCAGGATACTCTCGGACGAGCGGCGAGCCGAGCGTCTCGAGTGGCAAAAACGCCTCGGTCACTTGGTCACGCGTGACGTCCCCGACGACGTAGACGTCGATGCGGTCGTGCTTGATCATGGACGTGTACGCCTCATAGAGCGATCGCGGCGTCACCTGGTCGAGTTGTTCGAGCGTCCCGAGCGACGGGATCGCGAGCTCTCCGCCGAGCAGTTCTTGCAATCGTTGCTGGGCGAAGCGCATTTTATCATCGTATACCGACTCGATGCGTTGACGCTGCAGACGGGATTCTTGTTCGACGATGAGCGGTTGGAACGCGCCGTCGTAAACGTTCGGGCGGAGCAACACTTCTTCTAATAGCTTGATCGCCTGAGACAGGACCGGTTCCCCGACGAGCCGGTCGTTCACAACTTCTAGTTGGAACTGGATGACATGCTCTTTCCCGACTTTTGACGCACCAGCGAATAGGCTAGCATCATATAATTGCTCGAGCGGTGTATGAAACAGTTCAATCGACGGATACGCCGCCGTCGCTTTTTCCATGACGTACGGCAGTAGCGCCCGGTCGGCAATCGTCTCTGCAGACAACGGCGCCGCGAACGAGACGAGGCACGTCGTCGTTTTAAATTTATCGGTCGGATAGACCGAGTAGTGGAGCTGGTTACGGAATTGTTCGATCCCTTTCATGAATCATCTACTCCTTTTTCGTTTTCGGTTGGAACACGGACGCACCGCGCGCATACTCTTGATCGGGTACGCCCGCCACCACGTTGGCATAACGGGCGGCCGTGAACAAATAATCGCTCAAGCGGTTATAGTAAGACAATTGACGAGCGGCCGCATCGATGTTGACGAGCTCGCGTTCGACGCGGCGACAGACCGTCCGGGCGACGTGCAGACTCGCCGAGGCCACGCTGCCCCCGGGCAGAATGAAGCGGACGAGTTCCGGACACTTCGTCTCTAGTTCATCGATCCACATCTCGAGCTCGGTGACGATCGCTAAGTCGACTTGCTGCGGCGGATCTTGTTTGTACATCAGTTCTGAACCGAGGTCGAACAGATCGTGCTGGATTTTTGTCAGTTGATCCCGTAACGTCGCGTCCGTCTGGTGCGCGAGCGCGAGACCGATGTGACTGTTCAATTCATCTAACAATCCCATCGCCTCGATTTGCGGGTGTACTTTCAAGACGCGTCCGCCGATCAATGACGTTTCACCCTTGTCGCCTCCACGTGTATAGCGCTTCATGTCATTTCCTCCTCTATGCCACAAATGGTGACCCATAGGAGTCACCATTGTCGTTATGAATGCGGTTGGTCGTAAGGGAGCCGAATCATGAACGTCGTCCCTTCGCCGTACACGCTCGTGACGTCGACCGTGCCATGGTGGGCATCGATGACGTTCTTGACGATGGCGAGTCCGATGCCTGTTCCTGTCTTCCCGCCGCTCGTCCGGGCCTTGTCCGCTTTATAGAACCGCTCGAACACAAACGGCAAGTCCTCTTTCGGGATCCCGCTGCCGGTATCGGTCAAACGGATCAAGAAGCCGTCCGCTTCTTCGGTCGCCTCGAGCCGAATCGCTCCGCTCTCGGTGTGGGCGATGGCGTTGCCGATCAAGTTCGTGAACACTTGTTCTAACCGATCCCCATCCGCTTCAATCTTCCGCTTCGGAGCCACGGTCGACAACGTGATTCCTTTCTCGTTCGCCATCTGGTTAAACTTGCGCATCACCCGCGGTAAAAATTCGCCGAAATCGAACGCCGCGAACTGCATCGTCTCTTTCCCTGATTCGATTCTTGCCAAATCGAGTAAATCGTTGACGAGCCGGGCAAGCCGTAACGACTCGTCGTAAATGATCGAAGCGAATTCTTTCGTCGCCTCGTCACTCTCGGTCATGCCGTCGATGATGGCCTCGGAATAGCCTTGGAGCGTCACGAGCGGTGTCCGCAGCTCGTGGCTGATATTGGCGACGAAGTCGGTCCGCATCTTGTCGAGGCGGTGACTTTCGGTCGTATCACGGATGACGACGACCGCTCCCTCAAAATCTTCCTCCCCGAGGAGCGGTGTGACCGTCAACGTATAGTAGCGATCGTCTTGCTTCACTTCAATCGTCTTCTCAGGCGCACCGCCGACGAGGTCTTCGTAAAGCGCGAGCACGACTTCGTGCGGTTGATCATCGTTCAACAACGGCTGTGCCTGCGGGTTCGTCACGATCACGTTCGCATGGCGATCGAGCGTGATGACACCGTCTGCCATCGAACGCAGAATCGAAGCGAGCTGCAACCGTTCACGGTCGAGCGCGTTCACGTATGTTGACAGCTGGCTGCTCATCGCATTGAATGAGCCGGCAAGTTCACCGATTTCGTCGTTCGTCTTCTGGACGAGCCGCAGATCGAACTGTCCTTCACCCGTCTTATTGACGGCGTCCCTCATCTCACGCAGCGGGGCCGTGATCCGGGTTGATAAGAAGAAAGCGAACACGGTCGTGACGATGATCGCCGAGGCGACCGTCCAAAAGATGATCGTCCGCGCCCCTTCATTTGCGCTTGAGATCGCATTGAGCGGCTCAAACAAATAGAGTGTATACTCGCCCGTCTCAAGGGAGAACGTCGTCCGATACGCCAAGGCAGCCTGGTCATCGAACGACGAGAAGTTCCCGATCGCCGTCTCCCCTACAGCTTGATAAGGACTCCAAGACTGACGTCCGAGTTCAGTCATCAAGCCATCGACTTCCGTGCCGAAGTTCGAACGGACCGACCCGTTCTCTAAAATATAGTTCGCTCCGTACACTTCGATGATTTGGTCGACCGTCCGTGACGAATCGCCTTCTTCTAGCAAGACAGACTGGACTTGCCCACCGAGTTTCGCTAAATGACCACGTTCCTGATCGATATGGAACGAGTTGAAGAACTCGAGCATCAGGACGGATACGATGAACAAAATCAGGCTGACCAACACGAGGATCGTCAGCCACAGCTTCGTGACAATACTATTGCGGCGAATCATCACTCACTGACGACTTCAAACTTGTACCCGACACCCCATACCGTCGTGATCATTTGGGCCGCGGATGGAGAGACACGGTTCAATTTCTCACGAAGCCGTTTCACGTGCGTGTCGACCGTTCGAAGGTCTCCGAAAAATTCATAGTTCCATACTTCTTTTAACAGTTGCTCCCGCGAGAACACTTTATCGACTTGTTTGGCAAGGAAGAATAATAGCTCATACTCTTTCGGCGTGAGGGCGATTTCTTCCCCGTCGACCGTGACACGGTGTGCGTCATTGTCGATCGTCAAATGCGGGAACACGATCAAGTCTTTCGACTTTTCGGCCGTTTGCAAAAATTTTGTCGAACCTGAGCGACGGAGTAGCGCTTTGACGCGCAAGACGACTTCACGAGGACTGAACGGTTTGACGATGTAGTCGTCCGCGCCGACCTCGAAGCCTTGAACCCGGTCGATCTCCTCACCTTTCGCCGTCAGCATGATGACAGGTGTCGCTTTCGTTTTACGGAGTTCGGTACACACTTCGACCCCGTCCATCTTCGGCATCATCAAGTCGAGCAAAATGACGTCAAAGTCGCCTTCGAGTGCGAGTTGAAGCGCTTCTTCACCGTTCGTCGCTTCTTCGATCACGTATTGCTCCCGTTCTAGATACATTTTTAACAGTCGGCGAATTCTTTCTTCGTCGTCGACTACTAGAATTTTTGTTTTATCAGCCATCAACTAAACCTCCCAGAGAACCATTACAAGATGTAGCGAATGTTGCACAATTGTGAACATTTCGCTCTCTTTCATAACTATACCACTCTATTATTTCGCTTAACAACGGTGAGTTGTATGCCCTTACGAAAAAGAAGCCACCGAAGTGACTTCTTTTTCATCAAGCGTATGAATGTAATCCGGCGATGACGAGGTTGACGAACACTAAGTTGAACATGATGACGGCGAATCCGCCGACACAGAGCCATGCTGCTTTCGTCCCCGTCCAGCCCCGCTGGATGCGCATATGCAAGTAATAAATATAGATGAGCATCGTGATGAGCGCCCATACTTCTTTCGGGTCCCAGCCCCAGAAACGGTTCCAGGCAATCTGCGCCCAAATCATGGCGAAGATGAGCCCACCGAGGATGAAGACCGGCAATCCGATCGCAATCGAACGGTAGCTGATCTCGTCCGCGAGGTCAAGATCGACTTTCTTCGCGAGCGGTTGCAACGCTTCCGCAATACGTTTGCGTAAGACGACGAACCGGAGCACAAGGTAAATGACGGCGCCAGCGATAATCGACCAGAGCAACGTGTTCAACTTCAACGTGTTGATGAACGTCGGCAATTCGAGCGATAGTCCACTCGCACCTGATAACAGTTGTGCGCCTTCCGGTACGAACAAGATCGGCATGAAATATTCGTACGACTCTTGCGTACCGCGGTCATTCGTAAATTCGACGACACCGCCGGCACCGATTGCTTTAAACAGCATCGATACGAGGATGAAGCCGAGCGTGCACATGAGGACGAACATCGTCACTTCTAGCCATGTGCGCGATTTCGATCGTTCGCGCATCGACGTCTCGTTGAGCAAGAAGATGAGACCTGAGGCGAAACTGATGGCGAGAATCCCTTGACCGAGCGCGGCCGTCGTGACGTGAATTTTCAACCAGACACTGTTCAGTGCCGGAATGAGCGGTGCCACTTCGCTTGAGAACATCGATGCGAACGCGATAACGAGAAGCGCCACCGGCATGGCGAACAAGCCGAGCACATCGTTTTTATAAATCCCATAGACGACAAGGAAACCGAGCACCATCATCATCCCGAAGAATGTCGTGTACTCGTAAAGATTAGAGACCGGCGCGTAGCCGACCCCGATCCAACGCATGATAAAATATCCCGTTTGGGCGACAAAGCCGATGACGGCTAGCGTGAACGCATACTTACCGTAAGCGATCCGGTTGACGTTTCGGTCTTTGCGCATGCCGCTGACCGCGATTGTGAACAACACGGTCGCCACGGCGTAAAGAATGAACGCGATCAAGAGCAGGCGGCTGCTCCACTGAATCCACTCCATTATGATTCCCCTCTTTCTTTAGTTGAGTCGATGTCTGCCTTTTTTTCGAACCGAGCCTGGTCTTCCCAAATCGGCAGCCCATTTTTTTCTAGGAGCGGTGTGATCTCGCGGTGAAGCGACGACGGGTTCTTGTTCGTGAATCCAGCCACGAGCACGTCCGTCTCGTTATGACGTCGTATCCAGACCCGGCGGTGCGGCCAATACATCCCCATGACGATCCCGATCATGAAGATCGTCCCACCGACAATTAAAATCGGATACGTCGAATCGCTCTTGACCCGAAGTCCGCTCGTACTCGCCATTTCCGTTCCTGCGAACTGGATCGCGTAACGATTGTCTTCATCGGCAACGTTCAGTCGAATCCCGATCAAGTTCGATTCGGTCGTCCCATCCGGGTTCTCGACCGCTAAGAAGAAAGCAGGGTTCAACGCCCGTGGTGACTTCGTATCCGGCTGTCCGTTTCGAACTTCAAAGTCCGGATACAAGTCGTTGAGCGTCACCGTGACCTCGCCGAGATCGTATGTCGTCTCAGGGTCCGTCAAGTCAACCGTGAACGGTCCGTACACGTCACCTGTCTGTTTGTCACCGACGTTAAACGACATCGACAAAAACTCCGGTCGGCTTGAATACTGCTCCTGATACACTTCGTACTTATCGAATTTGAACGGATGGTTCACTTTCGTCGAACCGGTTTCAACTTCCTCGAGTTGCGGCGATCCGTCCTCGTTCGTTCCGGTCTTCTTGAACAGTGTCAGTTCCGTCTCATAGTTTTTCGGGACAGCCCCGGCTTTTTCAATCGCTTCGGCGAACTTGGCGTCCTCCGCATTATTTTCTGGATCATACATCTCGAGGATGAACTGATCGTTGCGAAGGTAATACGTGTCGTCGGTCGCCTCGAGCGCCACCGTCTCGCCTTCCCGTACCCATTCGAGCGTATCGGTGTGAAATGCCGGGAAGACGCGGAGCATCGCCCCGATAAAGAAGATGACAAGCCCGATGTGGTTGATGTATGGGCCCCAACGACCAAACCGATACTTTTCGGCGAGTAATGCATCGCCGTCGCGTTTCACCTGGTAACGCTTAGACTTCAATGCCTCACCGAGCGCGTCGATCTGTTCGTCCGTTCCTTTACCTTCACCGATCAAGCGTTGCCCGCGCATGAAGCGGTCGGTGCGTCGGACCGGTTGATATTTCAACGCTTTATACAGGGGAAAGAATCGATCGATCGAGACGACGATCAGTGACAACGTCAGCATCACGATCAACGTGATGTACCACCACGACGTATATAAGTTATGGAATCCTAACGTGTAATAAATCGTTCCTGGCGTACCATATTCTTCGGTATAGTATTGACTCGCCGGCAATTGTTGCGGAATATACATCTCTTGTGGAAAAGTCGTCCCGACCGCAGAGCCGACGATAATGAGTCCAATCAACCAAAGACCGACTTTGACCGATGCAAAGAAACTCCAGGCACGGTCAATCCAAGATCTCGGACGACGCTTCGACCGTAAATCGGCGCCGTCGTACTTCATATCTAGCATGTGTGCGCCCCCCGTTCGCTTACAATGACTTCTCGGCTAACTCTAACAGTTTCTCTTTCGTGAGTTCACCTTCATACTTTTCAATGACTTTTCCGTCGGCATCGATGACAAACGTCACCGGTAAGTTATAAATGCCGTACGCCTTCTCGACTTCGCTACGTGTATCCATCAAGATCGGATAGTCGAGCTCGACGCCGAGGTCATTGATAAAGTTGTCGACCCGCAGCGGCGTCTCACCGACGTTCACGGCCCAAAAGTCCACGCCCATATTTTGAAGCGTGGCATAGTTGTCTTGTACGACCGGCATCTCTTTCTCGCACGGTTCACAGAACGTACCCCAGAAATTTAACAGCATCCCTTTCCCATCATACGTTTCGCGCTCGACCATCGTCGCCCCGTCAAGACTGACGAGTTTAAAGTTCGGCGCGTCGTCTCCGGCCTCGACCCGGCCATCGTTCCCGGCCTGCTCGATCAATTGCATGATGACGACCGCACCGGCAAACAGCACCATCGTCATAATCATGAGGCGCCAAAATGACCGTTTTTTCTTATGGGCCATCGCTTGATTCATCCGATCGCCTTGTTTTGTCTCTTTCGTCATGATTTCACACCATCCTTCAGTTGCTATTGTACTGAAAAAACAACGATAACGCACATTAACAGACTTTTTTCATCTTTTTGTCACAGAATCTCCACAAAAGAAAAAATCATCCTGTGTAAGGACGATTTTTAGCTTGTTATTTTTTCTTTTTCTTGCCTCGTGGTTCATTTGGCACGACCGGGTTCGCTAGCTCACGGAGCTTGCTCACTTCCTTGCGTGACAACTCGCGCCAGTCGCCTGTCGTGAGTCCATCGAGCGTCAAGAAACCGAACTGTTCGCGCTTCAGTTTGATGACTTCCGAACCGACTGCTTCGAGCATGCGGCGAATCTGACGGTTGTGCCCTTCCGAGATGACGATTTCAAGAATCGCCGAGTTCTTCTTATGGTCGACTGTCTTCATTCTGACTTTCGCGCTGCCCGTCTTATAACCGTCATCGAGCTCTAAGCCTGACTCGAGCTGCTTGATGGCGATATACGAAGGGATGTTTTTCACTTTCGCGACGTAACGTTTCGGGATTTTGAACTTCGGATGAGTCATCATGTTCGAGAACTCTCCGTCGTTCGTCAAGATGATGAGTCCCGTCGTATTGTAATCGAGACGACCGACCGGGAAAACGCGTGACCCTGGTGGAACGAGATCGGTAACGACTTTGCGTCCTTTATCATCGTCGACCGTCGACACGTAGCCGCTCGGTTTGTAGAGCACGTAGTAGACGTGTTCTTCCTGTTCAATTTTGACGCCGTCGACTTCAATCTCCGACTTCGGTCCGACTTTCGTCCCGAGTTCACGAACGACTTTGCCGTTAATGCGAACCCGTCCGTCTAAAATCATTTCTTCGGCTTTACGCCGTGAGGCGATACCCGCTTGGGCAATCACTTTTTGTAAACGTTCCATTTAATCATTCTCCAATCTATCTTCCGTAATCGAAGCTGGCTGGCCGAAGAACAGATCGCCTTCGTCTGCCAGCTCGTCAACAAACGTTAATGGTGGCAACTCCTCGAGTGAATTGAATCCGAAATGGTCAAGGAAATGCTCGGTCGTCCGGTACAGTTTCGCGCGCCCGATCGTCTTCGCCCGGCCGGCTGATTCAATCAGCCCTTTTGACAACAACGTATGAATGACGCGTTCGACTTTGACACCACGGACTTCCTCGATATCGGCCCGTGTGACCGGCTGCTTGTAGGCGATGATGACGAGCGTCTCCATGGCCGCACGAGACAGCGCCTGTTCGGCCATCGTCCCGACATACCGTTGAATGTACTCGGACACGTCCGGGATCGTCACGAGCTTATACACACCGCCCGATTCGATCAATTGAAACGGGCGCCCCGAGTCCGTGAACGACGCCTCGAGCTTATTCAATTGTTCGCGGGCAGCGGCCTCAGAAATATCGAGCGTGTCTGCTAGCGCCCGGACTTCCATGCCCTCTTCTCCGACGACAAACAATAGGCTTTCAATGATCGTTTCATAAGACAACAACGGCTTCATCCCTTTCCTTTGACGCTTCGACAAACGAAATGTGAATATCTCGGTCGACTTGCTTTGTCGTGACGACTCGTAACTTAATCAACTCAAGCAGCGCCATGAACGTGACGACAAGGTCGGACACGTCCGGCCGTTCTTCGAAGAATGCAAAGAACGACGTGTTCCGGTTCGCCGACACATGTTCATGCAGACGGGTCATCTGCTGTTCGAGCGTCCGCTCTTCCCGCTTGATCGTCTTTTTACGCCGTTCTTTCCAACGCTTCCGCTCGACCATCTTTGAATAGGCGTGCAACAAATCCGAAAAGTTGAGCGGCCCATCGTAAGGTTGGACCAGTTCAGACATGTACCGTGTCAAATCTTCGCCGGGACGGCTATATAGTTCGAGCCGTTGCTCTTCTTGCTCACGCATGAAGACGACCGCTTCTTTATAAGCTTTGTATTCAATCAACTGTCGAATCAACCCTTCCCGAGTCGGCTCTTCGCCGAAATCCGGAATCTCATCGTCCTCGATCGGGACCGGTGGCAACAGTTGTTTGCTCTTTAATTGGAGCAACGTCGCCGCCATGACCAAATATTCACTGGCCACATCGAGCTCAAACTTTTGCATCGTCCGGATAAAGGCGACATACTGGTCCGTGACTTCCGAAACAGAGATGTCGGCGATATCGAGCTCCATCTTGCCGATCAAGTGGAGCAACAAGTCGAGCGGGCCTTCGAACGTATCGATTTTGACGTTATACGCTTCCATAGAGACACCTGCCATTTAACATTTTTGCGCTTTAGTATAACATGTTTTGTAGTACAGTGACCACGAAAGGAGAAAATTGATGCTTACCCCTTTTTATCAGTATACGTTGCTGTTTGAATGTCATGCCGATTATTTCGAGTGCCACGAGGTGCTCGAAGAGGCGTGGCAGGATGGGAACCGCGAACATCTCGGCTATGCCGTCTTGATCCAGTACGCCGTCGCCCACTATCACTTCCGTCGGGGCAACACGGCCGGGGCCGTCAAGAGCGTCGCTGCGTTGAAGCAAAAGCTTCCTTTGGCCGCAAGCGCCCTTGAACCGCTCGGCATCGACATGGAGGCGTTCACACGTGACTTGGAACGTTGGCCGCTCCCGGACACACTCCCGCTAGACGAGCCGACACGCCGACAAATCGACCGGTTGAAACCCACGTTCGAGCCGACCTCCCTGACTTTCGACGAGCTCGTCCATAAACATATCCACCGTGACCGGACGCCCGTCGTTAAAGAGCGTCTGCTCGCGCTAGAACAACGACAAAAAGCTAGGCGCTGAGCCTAGCTTTTTATATCGAGACTTGATTCCATTTATCGAGCAAGTCGCTCGTCTTCCCGTGACCGACAAGTGTCAAGTCGAACGGTAACAAGTTCCGTGTCTCATCGAGCAGTTCATATGAACGTTTCTCGCCACGGAACGAAGGCGACAAGGCGATATGATGGATGCACATCGTCGTCTCAAGCTGTTCCATCCCGATGATCCCGACGAAGTCTTCTTCGACTTTCCACAAGTAGAGGAACTTCGAAGCGTCTTCCTCGTAAGACCGTACGAGTTCGAGAAGGGCGAGCGGAGACTTGTCGCTACATGCAAATGCGAGCAGCCCCATTGCCGTCTTCTCGTGCGATTGTTTATACTTCACCAGCATGGCTGGTCTCACCACCTTTAGTCAGACATGTTTCACGAAGTGAACACGTGAGAGACATGGCTCATTGTGCCATAACGTTTAGGCAGAAATCAATTCTCATCCCAAACTTTGACTTCAGCCATCTTCGTGCCTTGGCGAAGTTTGACCGCATGCTCAAGACCTGACGTCACTTTACCGAACACAGTATGAACCCCATCAAGGTGCGGTTGTGGCGCATGGACGATGAAGAACTGTGATGAGCCCGTGTTGCGCCCGGCGTGTGCCATCGAAAGCGAGCCGGCTTCATGTTTGTACGGGAACGAAGTCGACGTCTCACAAGGAATCGTTTTACCTGAACCGCCCATACCTGTTCCGTCCGGGCATCCGCCTTGACTGACGAAGCCTGGGATGACACGGTGGAACGTCAATCCGTCGTAGAAGCCGCGGT
This sequence comes from Exiguobacterium sp. SH3S3, assembly GCF_004337115.1. Classification (NCBI taxonomy): domain Bacteria; kingdom Bacillati; phylum Bacillota; class Bacilli; order Caryophanales; genus Exiguobacterium; species Exiguobacterium sp. SH3S3. The sequence goes on along the minus strand of NZ_SJUU01000004.1, from coordinate 129,708 downwards.
TCGCGAGCTCTTCGAAGTTGTCGACCGTGATCGGTGCTGCGTCATGGAATAAATCAAATTCAATCATTTCACCGTTCTCTAATTTCATTGATCCTTTTTTCATATGGAAATACCCCTTTTATGTTCATATAGTCAATAATCACTCACATTACCCATCTTATCAAAAAAAGACGTCTGCCTCCACTGTTTTGTGGAAACAGACGTTCTGACTTACTGGATGACCGCGTGGACGAGCGGACGTGCCTCTGGTTGAGTGGCGCCGATCGTGTAAGCATGATCCATGCGTTCAAGTGCCGAAGACATGTCTTCGATGTTTGAACGAAGGACCGCGATGACGTCACCCGCCTCGACTTTGTCGCCGACTTTCTTCTCGAGCGTGATACCGGCCGCGAAGTCGATCAAGTCGTCCTTCGTTGCCCGTCCCGCTCCGAGGAGCATCGCTGCGACACCGACCTCGTCCGCGATGATCGATTCGACGTAACCGGCTGTCTTCGCGACGAACGTCGTCTCAAATTTCGCTTGCGGGAATTTAGTCACATCATCGACGAGTGAGGCGTCCCCACCTTGTGCCGCGACGAACTGACGGAACACTTCAAGCGCGTGACCGTCGGCCATCCGGCGTTCAAGATCGGCGTATGCTTCGTCAAACGTCTTATAAAATTCACCGAGGACGGCCATATGACCGGCGATCGTGAGTGCGATCGTTTTCAAGTCTTTGACGTCTTTCCCAGACAATACTTCAATCGCCTCTTTCACTTCGTTCGCGTTCCCGATCTCAAAGCCGAGCGGTTGGTCCATATCGGTGATGACGGCGATCGTCTTGCGACCGACGTTCTTCCCGATGGCGACCATCTCTTCAGCGAGTGCTTTCGCGTCGTCGAACGACTTCATGAACGCACCAGAGCCTGTCTTGACGTCGAGGACGATGCTGTCGGCACCGGCAGCGATCTTCTTCGACATGATCGAGCTCGCGATGAGCGGGATCGACTCGACCGTCGCCGTCACGTCGCGGAGCGCGTAAAGACGTTTGTCGGCCGGCGTCAAGTTGCCCGTCTGCCCGATGATCGACATCTTGATGTCGTTCACTTGCTTCGTGAACTGCGCTTCCGTCAGCTCGACGTTGAACCCTGGGAATGATTCGAGCTTGTCGATCGTCCCACCTGTATGACCGAGCCCGCGCCCGCTCATTTTAGCGACCGGGATACCGATCGAGGCGACGAGTGGGGCGACGATCAAACTGATCTTGTCGCCGACGCCACCTGTTGAGTGCTTATCGACTTTTTTCCCTTTAATTTTAGAAAGGTCGATGACGTCACCTGACTTGACCATTTCCATCGTCAACGCCGCCGTCTCTTTCTCGGTCATGCCGTTGAAATAAATCGCCATCGACAAAGCAGACATTTGATAGTCTGGAATCGTCTCATTCGTGAAGCCTTCCACGACGTAGCGGATCTCCTGTTCGTTTAATTCTCCACCGTTACGTTTTTTCAAAATCAAGTCGACCATACGCATAAGTTTTGTCCTCCTAGAATTGTTTTAGTCACATGCTTTTAATCGTGCCACGTACGAGTGAAAGGAAGTCTTGGCGGACGCGCTCTGTCGTCTCGATGACTTCTTCGTGGTTGAGCGGTTGGTCAAGGATACCTGCGGCCATGTTCGAGACGCACGAAATTCCGAGGACACGCATGTCTGAGTGACGAGCCACGATGACTTCTGGTACGGTCGACATGCCGACGACGTCGCCGCCGAGCAGACGGGCCATCTTGACTTCAGCCGGTGTCTCGTATGTCGGACCGGTGTTCCCGAAGTAAACGCCTTTTTGAATCTTGAGACCGAGGTCTGACGCGACCCGCTCTGTCAACGCGACGAGTTGTTTGTCATACGCCTCTGACATGTCCGGGAAGCGTGTCCCGAAGTCGCTCGCGTTCTTGCCGATGAGCGGGCTCGTGCCGAAGAAATTGATATGGTCCGTGATGATCATCAAGTCGCCCGGGTTGAACGCCTCGTTGCAAGCACCAGCGGCGTTCGTGACGATGAGCGTCTCGACACCGATCAATTTGAGGACACGGACTGGGAACGTGACTTGTTCCATCGAATATCCTTCATAGAAATGGAACCGTCCTTGCATCGCAACGACACGTTTCCCTTCAAGGTCACCAAAGACGAGCTGTCCGGCATGGCCTTCGACTGTCGAGACCGGGAAGTGCGGAATATCTTCGTAAGGAATCGCGACCGGATTCTCGATCTCGTCGGCGAGCACGCCAAGACCCGATCCGAGAATGAGTCCGATTTCTGGCGTTCCGTTCATGCGTTCCTGTAAAAATGCTTTTGTTTCGTTCCAATTTACCATGTGTAGTGCCTCCTCAAATTTCGTTTAAGAAACTGTTTCCGATTGCTGGTGCGTCGACGTCAAAGTTATCCGCCACCGTGGCGCCGATATCTGCGAACGTAGCGCGAACGCCGAGGTCGACCGCAGTCGAACCGTGGTGATGGACGATGAGCGGGACATATTCCCGCGTATGGTCCGTCCCTGGTGCCGTCGGATCGTTACCGTGGTCGGCCGTGATGATCAGCAAGTCGTCTTCACGCAAGCGAGCAAACACTTCAGGAAGACGGGCGTCATACTCTTCGAGCGCGACCGCATATCCTTCCGGATCCCGGCGATGGCCGAACAATGCGTCAAAGTCGACGAGGTTCAAGAAGCAGAGCCCTTCGAACTCCTCATCAAGCGAAGCGACGAGTTTGTCCATTCCGTCCATATTTGACTTCGTACGGACCGCTTTCGTCACGCCTTCTCCGTCATAGATATCACTGATCTTCCCAAGGGCAATCACGTCTTTACCAGCTGTTTCGAGCGTGTTCATGACCGTCTTGCCGAACGGTTTGAGCGCATAGTCGTGACGGTTTGACGTCCGGACCCAAGCACCAGGCGTTCCGAGGAACGGCCGGGCGATGATCCGTCCGAGCATGTACGGATCTTCGCGCGTAATGTCGCGCGCGTATTCGCAGATGCGGTACAGTTCTTCGAGCGGGACGACTTCTTCGTGGGCCGCGATTTGAAGCACCGAGTCGGCCGACGTATAGACGATCAACGCACCTGTCGCGACATGCTCTTCACCGAGCTCGTCTAAAATTTCCGTTCCTGACGCCGGCTTGTTGCCGATGATGTCGCGTCCACTGAACTCTTTAAGCCGGTTGATCAAATCGTCCGGGAATTCCTCGAACACACGGAACGGCGTATCGATGTGGAGACCCATGATTTCCCAATGACCAGTCATCGTATCTTTCCCGGCCGAAATTTCTTCCATCCGGCCGAACGCGCTCGGCGCGCTTGACGGTTCGATGCCTTCGATCGGTTTAATGTTCGCTAACCCAAGCTTGCCCATGTTCGGCATGTTCAAGCCGCCATGCGCACGAGCGATGTGACCTAACGTGTCTGAACCGACGTCTCCGAACTGGTCGGCATCTGGGGCTTCCCCGATCCCGACTGAGTCCATGACGACTAAGAATATACGTTTAAATTTCTTCACAAAAGTTCCTCCTTTAAGTGTCTAGGCCCGCGGGTGATGCTTACGGTACACATCGTGGAGCCGCGCCTTGTTGACATGTGTGTAGATTTGAGTAGTGGAGAGATCGGCATGGCCGAGCATTTGCTGGATGGCGCGCAGATCGGCACCATTCTCGAGCAAGTGCGTCGCGAACGAGTGACGCAGCACGTGCGGTGTGATCTCTTTCGGGATACCGGCGTCTTTCGCCCGTCGCTTGATGATCTTCCAAAAGCCTTGGCGGCTAAGCCGACCGCCACGTCCGTTCAAGAACAACGCCTCGGTCTCCCGACCACCGAGGCCGTTTCGCGCTTGCTGGATGTAACGTTCGACAAAATTTTGGGCGACCGACGACACCGGAATGATCCGGGCGCTCTCGCCTTTGCCTTCACACTGTAAATACCCCAGTTCAAACTGTAAATCATCCAAATCAAGACCGAGAAGTTCGCTGACGCGCATGCCTGTCCCGTAGAGCAGTTCGAGCATGGCACGATCCCGAAGCGCGAGCGGATCGTTCGTCGGGACGCTATCGAGCAACCGCTCGACTTCGTCTTGCGACCACGTGTCCGGCAGATGCCGCTCCGCTTTCGGCGTCTCTAAATAAAGTGCCGGATCGGTCGAGGCGCCGCCGCTCATCTTCAGATGGTGATGAAACGTGCGAATCGAACTGACGGCTCGTCGCAGTGACGAGGCGGCCCGACCCGCTTGCGACAGTTCCTCTAAATGCTTGACGATATGTGAGCGCGTGACTTCATTCCACTCGGTCACCCCAAGTTGGGTTAGTGTCGATAAGTACTGGGTCAAATCGCTCGCATAGGCTTGTCTCGTGTTGGTGGACATTCTTTTCTCAACCGTCATATATTGTAAAAACGACTCGACTTGCGAACGCATGACATCCCCCTCCTTCCTCGCTACACCTGAATACGCTTACATCATATCACTTATGTAAACCGTTGTGAAGACGTCTGACCTCATTTTTTTGTAAGTTTTTTTGACAGTTTTTTGTCATCGATTCCACGCCCGTTTTCTCCAGGAAATCGACTGACAATCCCGCTGCATCACTGGTAAGATGAACGTAGTTGAAAAGGAGTGATGACGATGAACATCGAACACGTTGCCGTATGGGTCCACGACCTCGAACGGATGCGCCACTTTTATGAGACGTATTTTGGTGCCAGCGCCAACGACAAATACACGAATCGGCACAAACAGTTCACATCGTATTTTTTAACGTTTCCGGAATCAGCGTGCCGACTTGAGCTAATGTGCCGATCCGACATCCAAAGCGAAGCGATGCCGACACTCGGCTGGGCGCATGTGGCGTTCGCGCTAGGCAGCGCCGAGGCCGTCGACGAATTGACGGCGCGCTTGCAGGCTGATGGCTATGAACTCGTCGATGGACCGCGCCTGACCGGGGACGGCTATTATGAGAGCGTCGTCCACGATCCAGAACGAAACAAAATCGAACTGACGATTTGACGGCATGATGAACAGAAAGGAGGACAAGCCGAGCGGCTTGTCCTCCTTTGTTTCGTTAACCGTTAATGACGGCTTTATGCCCTTCGAGCGTGACGCCTTTCGCTTGGCACACTTTACAGATGCCATGGAACGTCAAACGATGGTCTTTGATTAAAAATTCATACTTGCTCTCGACTTTCTTCTCGACGTCGACGAGCAGGTCTTCCATAATCTCTTCGACTGATCCACACTCGACACAGACGAGGTGATGGTGCGAATGGTTCGCCCCTTCTGGTCTGAGGTCGAACCGGGCGACGCCGTCACCGAAGTTGACTTTGTCGACGACGCCGAGCTCGGTCAACAGTTCGAGTGTCCGGTACACGGTCGCGAGACCGATTTCAGGTGCGATACTCTTGACGAGCATGAACACGTTCTCTGCACTTAGATGGTCCGTCTCGTTCTCAAGCAAGATACGGACCGTTGATTCTCGTTGCGGTGTCAATTTATATCCTTTGGCGCTCAATTGCTGTTTGATCCGTTCAATTCGCGTTTCCATAAGGCGCCCCCTCTTTACATAATTCACTATTCATAGCATACCGAAATTCCGTCGTTTTTTCAAATTAAAATTATTACTATGTAAGTTTATCACAACCTACTTCAGATTAGAATTATTTCAATTTAGACAATTGCCACCACTGAATCGCCATAATCGTCTTGGCATCGGTGATCCGCCCGTTCGCTAAAAGTTCGCCCGCTTCTTCGAACGTGTAACGCTCGACTTGTAAAAATTCATCCTCGTCTAGGTTCATCGCTCCCGCCGTCAAACCTTTGGCGACGAACACGTCGACGCGTTCGCTGCAAAATCCGGGTGCACCGTAAAACGAGAATATCTTTTCAAGCGACTCAGCTTTATAACCGGTCTCTTCCTCAAGTTCACGATTCGCGCTCGCGAGCGGCTCTTCTCCGACCTCGAGTTTACCGGCCGGAATCTCGAGTGACATCGATTCGAACGCTTTCCGGTATTGCTCGACGAGAACGATCTTGTCGTCCTCATCGATCAATAATACCGCGACGGCCCCATTATGATACACAAGCTCTCGGACCGACGTTCCTCCGTTCGGGAGCGCGACGACATGCTTCTCGACATCGAAAATCTTCCCTTGATAGATGACTTCCCGTTCAATCGTTTTCTCTTCCATGGTTATGTACTCCTCACGTTTTCTTATATACTGTAATTATGAGTCAAATCAATGGACGGAACAAGGAGGAATTATCGATGGCAGAACTTGGACTAGGAACGATGTCGATTTTAAAACAAGGAGACGATGAGGGCCGACGGATTCTCGAAGCGGCTTATGCGTCAGGGATCCGTCATTTTGACACGGCTGACGTCTATGACCGTCACGATGTCGAACGGCTCGTCGGTGAGACGTTCGCCGGTCGGCGGGACGACTTGTTTTTGACGAGCAAAGGTGGAAATGAATGGACCGAAGACGGAATGCGCTGGAACCCAGCCCCTTCTTATTTAGAACAGGCGCTTCACGGTTCTCTCGAACGACTACAGACGGATTACTTAGACTTGTATTACGTACATGGTGGAACGATGGAAGACGACCTTGACGCGACGATCGATTTCATGCGCCGACAAAAGCAGGCCGGGGTCATCCGTCAAATCGGGCTCTCCTCGATTCGTCCGAACGTGATCCGCTACTGGCTTGAGCACGGGGGGCTCGATGTCTTGATGACACCGTACTCACTGCTCGACCGCCGCATCGAATCGCTCGGGCAAGACGTTCCGCTCGTCGGTCGGGGACCGCTCGCTAAAGGGTTGTTGACCGATGAATGGTCCGAGCGCTTGAGCGCTAAGGGCTTCGAGTCGTGGAGCGAACCCGAGTTACGCAACCTCCTGTCGACGTTGCCACACCCGATTCAAGCGTATGCGCTCGCTGCTGCGAAACGGACGTGTGCCGTCGTCTTGCCTGGCGCTTCTTCTGTCGAGCAGTTGCAGCAGACGATTGACGCATATCATGGTGACATCAATGAGCGTGCACTCGATAAACTGCTGGCTCGTCTGCCGATTCATCCGTATACAAAACATACGACCTGAACGTCAGGTCGTATGTGTACCGCGCTGTTTCATTTGTTCGATCGCCCAATCGGCCCAATCGGCATAGTTTTCCATCATGCGGATCGCATATTCACTCGTCAATAAGTACCCGAGCGTGTCCGCTTCCGATTGATGGGCTGCTTGGAACGCACGAATTTGATGTGCGACTTGTTCATGATGCGTTTTCGTCTCCTCGACGTAACGGATCGCCTCGTCGAGCGGAAGCAGTTGCAACAGGCTGACGCGCAGCAGGTTCTCATCTTTCATCTTCGGCTGAAACGACGTCGGTTGTCTGAGCCAGTCAATCAACTCTTGACGTCCCGTCGCTGTGATCGAATAGATCTTCTTATCGGGAAGATCATGTTGGGTCACATGCTCTGACGAAACGAGGTGCTCGTCTTCCATCTTTAACAGTTCCCGATAAATCTGTGTATGATGGGCGTGCCAAAAGTGGATCATTTGCGCTTTGAACGTCGCGTTCAAGGCGTAGCCGGTCGCAGGCTGATGGGTCAACAACCCGAGTAGTGCATGACGTAACGCCATAACCATCACCATTCCCTTGCAGTTCAGTTTTTTTAAGTGTAGCACAATCTCTTGTAAGTCCGAGAATGTCAATCGGTTGACGGGCGCACCGAAGACACAGACAATGAGAGAAAGGAGTGATCAATCATGAAACCAATACAATCTGAACAACAATTCCAAACTGCCATTCAAGATAAAGGAATGGTCATCTTCACGACGTCTTGGTGCCCAGACTGCCGCCGCCTCGACATGTACGTCGACGAACTCGTCAAAGACTACCCGCAATTCAACTGGTACGTCGTCGATCGCGACGAACTGCCTGAACTGTCTGACACGCAGGAAGTCCGTGGCATCCCGTCACTGCTCTTCTATCAAGAAGGCGTCAAACAAGAACACCTTCATTCGGCGCATGCGAAGACGGAAATGCAAATTCGGTCGTTCCTCGACACGTTGAACGCCTAATCAAAAGACGACCGCGGTCGTCTTTTTTAGTGCGTGAATTTCTGCATGTAGCGCCTGTCGATTTGACGCTTGATCCAATACGAACACCGGCCGTGCCACGTCAAGCGCCCAAACGTGAGTAAGGCGTGTCCCGGAGTCGTCAATAAAATATTGAGCGACGTCCGCTGTTTATATGGCTTTTGGTCACCGAGGAGCGCCGACGCGACGTGACGGCCCGATCGGACCGCGTCGACGCCTCCGTTCAAGCCCATTGCCATATCCCCGGTGATGTAAATATCTTGATACGTCGCGTGACGCAAATAAGCGTCGGTCGGAATAAACGACCCCTCCTCGGCAAGGCCTGAGCGGTGCCACCACTCGACCGGCACGACTCCAGTCGCGTCAAGGACAAGACCGTCTGGCGCGTCCCCACCCTCATACTGTTGCGCGATCAGCGTCACCCCGCTTGCAACGAGACGACGGGCAATGTGACGGCCGACCCGGTTCGGCAAGTCCGGCAAAATCTGCTTCGCATAGAGCGTGACGTGTTGCTTCGACCTCACGCAAGCGAAAGCGAGCTCGACGCCAGCTTTGCCCCCTCCGACGATCGTGACCGCACGGCTCGCTTGAATGTGTTCGATTGCTACGTCCGTCATCGGTTTCAAGCCCGTTCCGATCCCTCGGCTCTTCGCACCTGTCGCGAGCACGAGGTGATCATAAGCGATCATACCTTGATCGGTCTCGATGATTCGCTTGACCGGGTCGAGCGAGATGAGTCTGCTCGCGACCGGTGTGACGTCCGGTCGCAAGTTGACGACTGCCGAAGCCATCTCATTTGCGATCACTTGGGGGAACGCCCCGGTATAAATCGTTTCCTCAAGTCCGACATAACTGACCTCGTACCGTTCACGCAACTGTTCGATCCGCGCTAAAATTTCGAGTTGCCCGTGACCGAGCCCGACTAGGACGAGCCGCGGCTTCATCGTAAAATCCGCCGTGCTTCCAACAGGCGCTGGCTGATCGTGAACACTTCAAGGATGAGGAACAGCGTCGCGACGACCCCGATCCACGACGGGAACAAAATCATGAGCGTGAACAAGATGAAGCACTCCGTCCGTTCAAGGAGACCCGGTTGATAATAAAATGATTTCTCAGAACGTTTTGAACTGCTGGCTCCGACGGCGAGAAACAGCGTCATCGCAACGACGAAGGATCCGAGCAAGAAGAGAAAGACCGGCATGTGCTCAGGGTAACGAAGCGCCAGCGCGACGACGACCGAGATCTCGACGATGCGATCAAAGACGAGGTCGAGCACTGTGCCAAACCCCGTCTTCCGAGAGCGGCGCGCCATCGTCCCGTCAATGACATCGAGAAGGCCCGACAACCAAAGCAGGGCGACCGCTGTCCAAAGCATGTCATTATAAATAAAGAACCCGACCGAGATCCCGATGATCCCTCCAAGGATTGTCACTTCATTCGGTGTGAAATTCCATTTTAGAAGCCGATCGGCCCCTCGTTCAACGATGGGACGAACCCAACGGCTTCCGTACGTGTCTAGCATCAAACCACTCCTTTTTTCTTCCGCAAATAGTAGGTCTCCCCGATCTGAAACGATTCGTCCCGGGGGAGAATGACGTACATACCGGTCGCGAGGCGATACTCGCCTAGCCGATTGCCGAAGCGATTCAACTGTCGGACGAGTACGACCGGTTCGCCTGCTTGTTTCGTCACTTCCATCATCGTCGCCGGATAAGACGAACCTGAAAGCTCGATAAAGTCTCCAAACGCCGGCTCAGTCTCGTAAAGTTCGCCTGGTGTCCCCGTCGCCAGGACTTCTCCGTCTTCGAGCAACGTCACCCGATCGGCGACGAGCATCGCTTCTTCCCGGTCGTGGGTCACGAGCAACGCCGTCAACTCGAGTTGTTGGACGAGGTCCCGGATCAGCCGCTGCAACTCGTATTTCAAATCCGGATCGAGATTCGTGAACGGCTCATCTAACAAAATGAGCCGCGGCTCGGCCGCAAGGGCACGGGCAAAACTGACACGCTGTTGCTCGCCTCCGGAAAGTTCATGGATGTCATCGTCATATCGGCCCGGAAGGCGGACACGGGCAAGCCATGCCTCCGCCTGTTCCCGTGACCGATTTTGAGTCGCGAGCGTCACGTTCTCCCCGACCGACAGATGCGGGAACAGAAGCGGTGATTGTGACAGCATCGTGATGCGCCGCTTGTGAGGAGGCGTCCCGAGGAGCGGCTCTTCGTCCCACGTCACCGTCCCCGTGTCTGCCGTCTCAAGTCCGGCGATAATCCGCAGTAACGTCGACTTCCCGGACCCGCTCACCCCGACAAGCGCATGGATCTCTTTCTTGTCAACGATCAGGTCGACCCCGTTCAATACGTCGCGTTGTTTGAAGTTCTTTTGTATTCCTGTAATGACTAAACTCATCTTAACCGCTCCTTCATAATTCGTACCGCTACGCGAAACAATCCTCCGAGACCGATATACAACAAGACCGGCAACAAGATGAGGACCCACGTGTTTTGTAGTGCCAATGAAACGTCATTTCCCGCATACGATTGATACAGTTGTGTCGTGACGGTCGGGATGAGCCCCGCACCGATCAATTGCACGAGCACGAACTGACCGAGAACGATGACCGTCGAGAACAAGACGATCGCCCGCATCGTCGCCGCCAACAAAGGAAACAGCACCATGCTAAATCGAGGCAGCGGCGGCAGTGTCATCGTCTGCTCAAGGAGCGGGCGTCCGATCACATACATCGCATTGTAGGCGAGCCGGATCGAGTACGGGAGCGTCGAGACGAGCAAGACGAGCAAGACACCGGCATAAGTCCCGACGAGCCCGACGTTCGCGAGCACGATGTACATACCGAACATACTCGCCATGACCGGAATGAACAACGGGATAAAGACGAGCCACTCGACGAGTGTCCGCCATCTCGACTCTGTAAAAATCAGCCACCACGCTGTCCCGAGACCGAGCCAGACATTGATGACGGCCAAACTGATGACGTAGAACACCGTGTTCATGAGCACTTCATCCAATCGGATCGGAGAAGGCAAACCGAAGAGTAAGCCGAGAAACGGGAACAAGATGAAACTGATGATAAGGACCCGACTCATCGCCTCACCCCTTTTTCAATCCGGCGTCTTCGTTTGGCCGTAACGAGATACGATACAAAAGCCCCGACTGAGATCAATAGTGTCCAAACGAGTGCGACCGCGTAGGATTCATTCGCGTTTAAAAACAACCCTGTCGTCAGCCGTTCGTATGCGAGCACCCCGAGCAGCTCCGGGAATGTGACCCCGAGCAGGGCCGGTACCTCGTAAGCGAACGAGATGAACGCCACTAAAATCCAAAACGAGTCCAAGAGTGGCTTCAGTAAAAACGGCCACTCCGCGACTTTGAACTGCTCGAACCGTGTGAGTTGGAGCGTCTTCGCCATATCGAGATAGCCGCGATTCAGTTGCCCGTATGTGCCGAGCATCATCAAAAAGACGAACGGCACTTCTTTCCACACATACGTCAATATGACGACAAAGTGATGGCGCTCGTTCGCTTCCACAAGCCCGTAAAACGGAAAACCGCCCGAGAACAACAACAAAAATAAATACGCACCTGCGACATGCGGCACGAACATCGGCAATTTGAGCAGCGCTGAAAGCCAAACCGCCTCTCGAATCCGGACCGTTCGTGCCAACCACGTCCCGATGAGTAGCGAAATCGTCGTCGAGACGAGCGTCACGTAAAGCGTGACGGCTAAACTCGCCCGCCACGCCGCATCGCGCCAAAGTGACGTCCATTCGAATGAAGCGGTCTCACCGGCTAGAAATACAAGACCGGCGAGCGGTAGCAATAAGACGATGACGCTCAAGCCGACGCTACCTCGCGACACGGGACCATCCTTCACGAACTTGATCGATCACGCTCGGCCCGAAGTCGGCAATCGAACGTTCGGCAAGTTGTTCAGGGTCTGGATACGTGACGCCCGTGTCCAGTTTGAGGAAGGCTTCCCGGTCCGCTCGTTCAAGCTTCGTCAAATCGAGCGATGTCCCGTCACCCCAATACGTCGCATCTTGTTTGGCGAGTTGGGCTTCCGGTGACAACAATTCATTGATCACGACGATGGCACCGTTCGGATTGCTTGCGTTGAACGGGACCGCGAGAAAATGCGTCGAGGCGATTGAATGGTCGAGGACGAGTGCACGCGTCCCGTCTGGAAACACGCCGTCGTTTCGCTCGGCCTCAGCACGACGCTCATTGAATCCCATCGTCATCCACACGTCACCTTTCGCATAAAGTTGGTCGAGTTGGGCGAGTGACTTCGGATACGTCGCTCCTTGTTTCCACAGATTCGGTGACCACGTCGCGAGTTCATCCCAAAATGCATCCGGGATCGTTTGATCGCTTCGGATCGTTTCCCCGTACTCGGCATAGAGCAGATGGCGGACGAACGCGTTACCGGTGAAGTCTGTCACTTCAGGATACGTGAAACGGCCTGGATTTGCTTCGGTCCAACGATGTAGTTCTTCGAACGTCGCCGGAGGATTCGTCACTTTGTCGGCATCATAGTGCAGCACGAACTGAACGTTGCCCCACGCCACCTCGAGTCCGTCGGTCGGCGTCCCGGCGTCGGTCGCTTGCGCGGTCTCGTTCAAAAGTGCTGCGTTCGGGATTTTATCGAGCAGGTCGCCTTGTAGAAGCTCCGCCTCGGCCGCGTTTCTAAAATTATCGCCATTGATCCACATGAGGTCGATCGTGCCCGCCTCTCGATTCGAACGTTTATCGAGTGACAGTTGGCGAATGAATTCGGCCGTGTCCATCGGGACGCGATTCAACTCGATATCGTATGTCTCTTTCAGGCGTGGTGCGACGTAGTCATCGATGTAACGGTTGATGCCGTCGTCCCCGCCCCACAAGTAAAAGTTGACCGTCGTTTGCTCAGCCTCTTGAACCGCCTCGTCAAACGTCGGGGCCAGGTCTGCTCCCGTCGTCCCGCAGGCGCTGAGGAAAACAAGCGCAAACAGCAGCCCTAATTGTCGTATTCGTCGCATCGTACTTCCCCTCTCTCTACTACTTTTTGTCAAATCCCCGTTTTGCCAACCGTTCGAACCAAATCGGGCACATTGCGTACAGTTTTCCGCCTAAGTCCATCCACCACGGGGCGTTGACTTCACGTTTCGACTGTTCAAACGCTGAGACGACCCGCTGTGCCAACTGATCTGGGTCGAGCATGATACGACGCACACTCTGTTCATAGCGCCCCGTCTTATCAGCCCGGTCAAAGAACGGCGTGTTGATCGGACCAGGATTGACCGTCAGTACATGGACACCTGCCGGCTTCAGCTCGAGCCGGAGCGCGTTTGAAAACTGGAGCAATGCCGCTTTCGATCCGGCGTACACGGCCGACTTCGGGGTCGGCACTTTGGCAGCTTGCGAGCAAACGTTTATGATCGTCCCGCCTCGCTTCATCCGGCGCCCACAGTCACGCGACATCACCATCGGCGCGATCGCGTTCAAGCGCATCGTCTCTTCGATGACGTCCGTCGTTTGATCAACGACCCGGTCAAACTCACCGACGCCGGCGTTGTTGATCCAACCGTCGATCGGTCCATATTTCTGTACGACATCGTCGACGAGCGTCTCATAACTTGTCAAAACATCCGTGACCATCCAGTCTGCAGATAGTTTCGTCCCGAGCTCTCGAAGGCGCGTCTCGTTTCTGGCAATTAACGTCAGCTTATAGCCCGCTGCCGAAAAAGAATGCGCCAAAGCGGCACCAAAGCCGCTCGACGCACCTGTGATCACAATATGTCTCATTCCATTGCTTCCTCCACTCTCACATAAATCCATTTGCCATCGGCTAACTGCTTGACGACATGACCGCGTTCCTCGAGCAATGTCAACCGCGCGAACACTTCGCTGAAGACAAGCGGCATCGCCCGGCGCATCTTCCGCCCGTACAGCCGCATCGACCAATCGAACACACTCAAGCCGTCGGCCCAGTCGTTCAGCAGCTGCTCGCTCCGTTCATAGCGTTGACTGATCCTTGATTCGATGAGTACCCGCGGATGCTGAATCGGATTGCCGTGTCCGCTCACGACAAGCTTAATATCAAGCGCCTGTAACTTTCTAAGCGAATCGAGATAAAGTAAGACCGGTGACGCAAACCCTTCGTCCTCATACGGTTGTTCGATCAACGGGTTCGGTTCGACCGCATCGATCAAATGATCACCGGCGATCAAGACGCCGCCCGGCCCGAGCAGTCCGAGTTGATCGCTCGCGTGTCCCGGTAGATGAATCGTCTTCCAAGCCCCGTCGCTCGTCACGTCTTGTCCTTCTTCGAACGTCATCGTGACGGTCGTCGGACCGATCCAACGTAGCGCCTCCCGGTAGTCCGGCAACTTGGTGATGATCGACTCCGGTGCCCCAAACCAATGAGCCAGTTCATATAAGAAGTGATTGCCTTTTTTAATAAAGTTCGGTGTCTGTTCCAAATAACGAACGAGCTTCTCGTGACCATAGACTGGAATCGAGACATCCCGCAGCCGCCAAGCTTGACCGGCATGGTCAGCATGATGGTGCGTTAAAAATAGAAAATCGATGTCCGCGAGCGTCAGTTCGAGTTCAGCCAATTCGTCGTTCAAGGACGCCCATGCCTCTTCCGTATCTGGCCCACAGTCGACCATGAAAAACCGGCCCCCATGCTCTACGATGTATACGTTCACGTTACCGACCTCAAACGGTGTCGGAATATCGAGTCTTGCCAGTTGACTTGAAATCCAGTTCGCCACGTCCACACAACCCCTTCCACCTATCTTCATTCATTATACCTGTCAGAATGAAGGGATTTCAATGGCACAAAAAAAGGAGGGGATGTCTCCCCTCCAATCGTTTATAAGTTGATGACGGTCACTTTATCACGTGTCATCGTTTCAAGACTGCGTCCAATCCCTTGGACACCGAGACCTGATTGTTTCACACCGATGAACGGGAAGTGGTCAGGACCGCGTTCCGTTCGACCGTTGACTTGGACCGTACCGACTTCGAGCTTGTCGGCGACCGTGAACGCACTGTTCACGTTTTGCGTGAACACGCTCGCTTGAAGACCGAACTCTGACTCGTTCGTCAGTTCGATCATCTCGTCGAGTGAGCTGACACGGATGATCGGAAGAACAGGTCCGAACGGTTCTTCCCAAGCGACACGCATCTCACGCGTGACGTGGTCGAGCAGCGTCGGGTGGAGCAGGTTGCCATCGCGTTCGTTGCCGTGGACGACCGTCGCACGCTTGTTGACGGCGTCGTCGATCAAGCCTTGAACATAGTCAGCCGACTTCTTGTCGATGAGCGGGACGATGAAGCTGTTGTCAACCGGCGAACCGACCGTGAGTTTCTCGACGCGCTGTTTCAACATGGCGACGAGTTCGTCCGCTTGATCTTCGAGCACGAAGACGCGTTTGATCGCTGTGCAACGCTGACCCGAGTAAGAGAACGCACCGCTGACGATTTGATCCGCCGCAAGCGTCATGTCCGCGTCTTCTAAGACGAGCGCCGGGTCTTTGCCGCCGAGCTCTAAGACGACCGGGACCATCGATGCCTGTTGTGACAAATGTTGACCGGTTCCTGTACCGCCTGTGAATGTGATCATGTCGACACCTGGGTGCGACGTCAAGTAGTCGCCGATGACCGAACCGCGACCCGTCACGAGGTTCAACAATCCGCTCGGAAGACCGGCGTCTTGCAGTGCCTCGACCATTTTGACGCCACTGATCGCACCTTGCGTCGCCGGTTTGAAGACGACCGCGTTCCCCGTAATAAGGGCCGGGGCGATTTTAGCAGCGGCTAAGTTGACCGGATAGTTGAACGGTGAGATCGCGAGAACGACACCGAGTGCCTCTTTTTTGATGATCGCCATTTTGTTCTTTGATCCGCCCGGGAACGAATCGCCTTGCATGAATCCACCTGTGAAACGAAGTCCTTCCTCAGCCGTATAACGAATAATCTCAGCTGTGCGGACGACTTCTTTTTTCGCGTCGTTCAAGTTCTTCCCAACTTCGCGCATGATGATTTGACCGATCTCATCGACGCGCTCTTCGAGTTTGTCCGCCCATGCGTACAACAGCTCGGCGCGCTTGTTGACCGGAAGCGCCGCCCACTCTTGTTGTGCACGTTTGGCACCGTGAATCGCCTCGTCGACTTCGTCGCGCGACATCGCTTGGACGTGTCCGACGATTTCTTCTGTATAAGGTGAAACGAGTTCGATCGTTTCATTTGTTGTTGATTCTTGCCATTGCCCGTTAATTAAATATGGATACGTGTTCATACTCATAATCTCTATCTGCCTCCTGAGTAAGCTGTGATATCTCGTTGCCACCCTCATTGTATGCAAAATCAATTCCGTTGAACAACTATAAAGATTCAGTTTGTGTAATGTAAGCGGTTACTCAATGACTTTTCGTGATTTTTGACCCGACTTTGACACTTTTCAACTGAAGACTTTGGTCGATTTGACCGATAGAAAGGAAGAGAGAACGCGATATAGGAGGGACCACCATTGAGCATGGATCATAATATTTTACTTGAAGCAGGTACGAACGAGTTAGAAATCGTCATTTTCCAGTCAGGCCCGTTTATTTTCGGGATTAACGTCATGAAGGTTCGCGAGATCATCACGATGCTTCCACTTACCCCGTTACCCGGAACGCCTGAGGCGATCATGGGATTGATCGAATTGCGCGGCGAAGTCATGACGGTCATCGATCTCCCGATGGTCATCGGTCATCCTCGTGAAGCCGGAGACGGGGACCGCTTGATCGTCTGTGAGTTTAACGGCGAGAAATCAGTGCTCCGGGTCGACCAAGTGACGGAGATCAAGCGCATCTCATGGGAACAGATCGACACACCGTCAGATCTTGCCCGCGGTGTCCAAGGCATCACGAACGGCGTCGTCAAAACAGGAGACCAAATGATCATTCTTCTCGACTATGAGCGCATCGCTCTCGAGTTGTCACGAAAAGACATCATGGCTCGTGAATCCGTCAAACGACTCGGTGCAAGGGAACGCTCGAACAAACAAGTGTGGATCGCAGAAGATTCGGAGATGCTCCGCACCTTGATCATCGACACGCTCGACGATGCAGGCTACTTCAACACGACAATCTTCAACAACGGGAAAGAAGCGCTTGATGCGTTCGAGCAAGATGGTGTCGAATGCGATCTGCTCATCACCGATATCGAGATGCCACAAATGGACGGATTGCATTTGACGAGACGACTACGCGAAATGGACCGCTACGCGGCGTTGCCGATCGTAATTTTCTCGTCACTCATCTCAGACGACTTGAAACATAAAGGCGATGCCGTCGGCGCGAACGCACAAATCACGAAGCCTGAAATCGGCATGTTGATTGCGACGCTCGATGAGTTTTTAGCCAAATGACAAACCGAGGGGCCGCAAAATTGCGGCCCCTCTTTCATTACACCAATCGATTGAAATAGGCGTCCCATTCGACAGCGAACCGTTGCATTTGACGCTCGATGTCCTCAAGCACCGGTTCAAGGTTCTCGACTTCGTTCGTCTCACCGGCGAGTTCAAGTTGTTGGAAACGCGACGCCGTCTCGTCAAGTCCGACCGAATAAGAGGCTCCCTTTAACAAGTGGGCGAGTTGTTCGATTTGTTCATGATCTTTCGTCTCGACCACGCGCTTTAATTCAGGAAACTTCGCCTCGAACTGCGCGACGTAAGTCTCGGCAATCTTTTTCAGAAAATCTTTATTTCCACTTGCGATTTGATGGAGCTCTGCTAATTTATCTTCGTTAAACAGAGCGTTTTGGGGTGTTTGAGTCATCTCCATCCCTCCTTCTACTCATTCCTTCTGACATTCTAACTCACTGTAGGATGTTTTCGAGAGAAAACAAAAAATCTCCTTCTTTGCGATTGCACTCTCCTACTCGCCTACCTATAATAAAGTTGAGCTAAGGTAGGAGGAAGATTATGCTAACGATTTACCGTACCGACGCATCTGGTCGCGTTCACGAGATCGAAGACTTTGACAAAGGAAGCTGGATCCAACTCGTCAACCCGACGAAAGACGAGGCCGATCAAGTCATTGCCGCCTCCGGCATTCCTGAAGACTTCGTGTATGACCCACTTGATATCGAAGAAAAGCCGCGTTTTGAGAAAGATGACGAAGGCCTGCTCATGATCATTGACGTTCCATACGTTGAAGAAGACGATACGGGACGTGCCTATAATACGATCCCACTCGGTATCATCGTCACGGGACGACATTTCATCACCGTCTGTTCGCGTGACCTCGATGTACTCAACTTGTTCGCTAACGGCAAAGCCCGCTTGTTCCGGACAAACTATCGTAGCCGGTTCGTCTTCCAGATTTTGCACCGAGTCAGCATGACGTACTTGCGGTTCCTTCGCCAGATCGACCGGCGAATGGAAGAGCTAGAGCAAGAACTTCAACGTTCGATGCGAAATCAGGAAATTTTCCAGTTGATGAACTTACAGAAGTCGCTCGTCTACTTCATGACATCGCTCAAAGCGAATGACAGCGTCCTCGACCGCATCGTCAAGACGCCGAGTCTTGAGAAGCATGAAGAGGACGAAGACTTGTTAGAAGACGTATTCGTCGAGCATCGTCAGGCGATGGAGATGGCCTCGATTTATAACGACATCATCAGCATTAAGATGGATGCGTTCGGGTCGATCATCTCGAACAACGTCAACTTCGTCATGAAGTTCTTGGCGTCGATCACGATCGTGCTCAGCATTCCGACGATGATTTCCGGGATCTTTGGGATGAACGTCCAAGTCCCGTTCGAAGGTCAATCAATCGGTTTCGTGTTCGCACTTGCCATGATGGTCGGTTTTTCGAGTCTCGCCTTTTATATTTTATGGCGGAAACGTTATTTCTAGACAAAAGGATGAAATCGTCATGAGCGACGGTCTCATCCTTTTGTCGTTTAAGTTAGCTTTACCGTGACGAGGCACAAGTCGTCGTCAATCTCGATTTTCGGGACGAGCCGTTCGGCAACGTGACGGGCATAATCTAAGCCGTACGTGGCGATGTCTTTTTCAAGCCAACGGATGCCGTCATCGATGTCTTTGCTATAACATTCCATCAGTCCGTCCGTGTACATATGCAGGACCATACCTGGCGTGATCTTGATTTCTTTCGATTCATAATTCGGTTCCTCGAACATGCCGACCGGCACCCCAGTCGTCTCGAGACGAGTCATCCCTTCCGGAGACGTCACGATCACAGGCGGATGGCCGGCATTGACATACTCGATGCGTTGATTCGTCGTATCGATGTAACAATAGACGGCCGTGAAATAACTTTGCATATCGTCGCCTGAAAACAGGAACGTCATCTGTCGGTTCAGTTCGGTCATGACGTCGACCGGGTACTGGACGTTGGCGACAAGGCCTGGCAAGATCGAGCGGATTCCCATCGTGATCAAGGCTGAAGACACGCCGTGACCCATCACGTCGAAAATGATGACACCGTAACGATCAGGCGCGACTTGGAACCAGGCGTACATGTCACCCGCCAATTTTTTAGATGGCAGGTACAGCGCCCGCATATCGATTTCCGCGCTACTGATTGGTGGGGTCAGTGCGCTCTGCTGAATCTTTTGGGCCAAATCCAGGTCATATTGGAGACGAGCCTCATATTTTTTCCGTTCATCGACGGCCGCTTTGTAACGGAGCGCCGAGCGAATCCGGGCGAGGAGTTCGGTGATTTTGATCGGCTTCGTCGTATAGTCGGACGCTTCAGCATCTAGCCCTTCGGCAATTTGCTTCTCTTCGGTCCGGCCCGACACCATGATTACCGGCAGTTCTTCATATCCTGTCATTTGTCGAATCCGTTTGCACGTTTCAATCCCTGAGATGCCGGGCATCTCGACATCGAGCAGGACGAGGTCATACAGCGACGGGGCTTGCGGGTCCATGAGGAGCGCGAGAGCATCTTCACCACTTGAGACCGAGACCGTCTCATAATCGTGTTGATGCAATAATTGTTCGAGAACCATCGTATTGACCGGTTCGTCGTCGACAATCAAAATCGCCATAGTCATCCCTACCTTCTCTGTCAGTGTTCTTCTATATGTTATTGTATCATATCTAATCAAGAGACCAACCATTTCAAACCTGTAACAGTTGTGAGAGGCTCAAACATGGAGAACGTCTCAGCTTTTTGTCATACTAAAAGAAAGAAAGCGAGGAATGCGCCATGGGATGGATATTTGCCGTAAGTGGATTGATCATTTTGCTCGTCTTGATCGCCTCTGTCGTCGTCATCCAAAAAGGATACGCCTACAAAGACAACAAAGATGACATCGTTCTCGACTACGATGAGATTAATCGTCGCATCACCGAACAAGATCAGCAGGACAAATAGAGCCATCCACGACGGATGGCTCTATTTTTATCAAAATTAGGCGAGAATACGCCCACTTCTAAACGACGAACATCCAGGGCAAGTCTCAACTTCCTGAGGTGTCGATCGTCGGCAACCGGCTCAAGCTGCCGAAGTTGAAGTGGGTCCGGTTCGCCAACTCGAAGCAGGTCGAGGGCCGTATCTTGAACGCCACGATCCGACGTAACGCCTCAGGCAAATACTTCGTCTCCCTCCTCGTCGAGCAGGAAATCGACGAACTGCCGAAGACCGGCTCAACCGTCGGCGTCGACGTCGGGCTCAAGAACTTCGCCATCCTGTCCGACGGCACGGTGTACCAAAACGACCGCTACTTTCGCACGCTCGAGAAGAAACTGGCACGTGAGCAGCGCAAGCTCTCCCGTCGTCGGCTCATCGCCCTGAACCGGAACATCAAGCTGTCGGAGGCGAAGAACTATCAGAAACAGAAACGGAAGGTCGCCTGCATCCATGAGAAGATCGCCAACAAGCGCACCGACTTCCTGCACAAGGTATCGACCGAGATCGTCAAAAACCACGACATTATCGGCATCGAGACCTTGCAGGTGAAGAACATGCAGAAGAACCGCGCGCTCAGCAAGTCCATCTCGGAGGTGAGTTGGTCGGAGTTCTTCCGCATGCTCGAATACAAGGCGGACTGGTACGGCAAGACCGTCGTGAAGGTCGGGAAGACCTTCGCCTCGAGCCAGCTCTGTTCGAGTTGCGGTCATCGACACAAAGACGTGAAGCATCTTGGTCTGCGTGAGTGGACATGCCCGGGCTGCGGGACCCACCACGACCGCGATGTGAACGCAGGACTGAACCTCAAACGAGAGGCTCGGCGTATCTTCGCCTCTTCAACCGTCGGGACGACGGGGCTAGCCTGATCAGGTTTCGACTGTTAGGTCGGATAACTCAGGAATCCTCCCCCTCTAAGCGAAGCGTAGGTGGGGGTAGTTCAATTGAACTCGAAGCGTATCGCCCCTTTTTCAAGATAGAGCGTGGCCTCAAACGTCTTGTCGCCTTTTTTGAACGCATGAACATTTGACTGCCCGCCGTTGATCATCTGTTTCAGTTCATCTTTCGCGAGTCCGACACCGAGCACTTGTTTTGACACGGTGAATTTGCACCCTTCGCGGTAGCCGCTGCAACCGATGAACTTCGGATGCTCGACGAGTCCTTTTCCACAGCTCGGACAGACGCCAAACGACGCTTTTGGCCGCGAGGCAGATTTCTTCCCGAATCGTCTCGGTTCAATCGTATAGCCTTCCGGATTCGCCGCCGCGACTCTCGCTTTGGCTTCTTCGACGAGATGAATCGACATCTTTTTCGCCTGGTCGATGAATTCGGCCGCAGACGCAGACGCCTGTCCGATCTCATGGAGCCGCTTCTCCCATTTCGCGGTCATGGCCGGCGAGGCGAGAATGCTGTCGCCGAGCACATCGATTAACAGACGGCCTTTATCGGTCGGAACGAGCTCTTTCTTTTGAAGTTCAACATAACCCCGCTTCTTCAAGCCGTCGATTATGTTCGCCCGAGTCGCTTCCGTGCCGAGCCCCTCGACTTCTTTCATGATATGGATCAGTTCCTCGTCGTCGAGCTGTTTCCCGGCGACTTTCATCGCCATGATGAGCGCGCCTTCCGTATACCGTTTTGGAGGCTCTGTCTGTTTCGATAACACTTCGACTTTCTTTTCAGTCAACGGCTCACCGGTTGTCAGCACCGGAAGCTCGACGTCTTTTGACTTCATCTCGACGACTTGACGGTACCCGGGGCTGACAACGACCGTCCCTTTTGCCCGGTATAAGTCTTCCCCGTCCATCAAGTCGACGGTCGTCTTCTCGAGTTTGGCCGAGGGGGCGAACGCCGCCAGAAAGCGGCGGTTGATCAAGTCATACAGTTTCGCCTCATCCCCGCTAAGTCGACCCACATCGCCGCACGCTTCGGTCGGAATGATCGCATAGTGATCGCTCACTTTTTTCGCGTTGACGTAGCGGCTGTTCCGGGACGGGTTCTCGGTCAACACGTCAGCGAGTCCAGCATATGCCGCAGACTTCAACAGCCGTGCTTTCGTCTGCGGGAACAGCGTCGCCTCGTCGGGCGTGACGAAACTAGAATCTGTCCGCGGATAACTGATCCACCCTTTCGTATACAACTTTTGGGCGATATCGAGCGTCTTCTTCGCCCCGAAGCCGAACCGTTTGCCGGCCTCGGCCTGGAGACCCGATAAGCTGAACCAGAACGGTGGGTGTTCCGTCTTGTCTTCCTTATCAATCGACCGCACGACCGCCGTTCCGGTCGATCGGTCGACGACGGCGTCAGCTTGTTCACGCGTCTTCAGTTTCGTCGTCTTTCCAAGTGTGTATTTCGCTTTGAACGTGCCCCGTCCTTTTTGGAGCGTCGCTTCGACCTCGAAGTACGCCTCCGGGACGAACTGTTTGATCTCGCGCTCTCGATTGACGATCAAGGCGAGCGTCGGTGTCTGGACGCGGCCGAGTGAGAACACGTCTTCGATGCCAATCGTCTTCAAGAGCGTCGTATATGCGCGCGATGCGTTCATACCGACGAGCCAGTCGGCACAGGCACGACTCATCGCCTCATGGTAATACGGAATCGTCTGCTCTCCCGGCAACAGCTGCGCGAAGCCGCGGTCGACCGCCTGCTCGGTCAAACTCGAGATCCATAAGCGCTCGAGCGGTTTTTTGTTGCCGGCAAGGCGCAAGATGAGACGAACGATCGCCTCTCCTTCCCGCTCGGCGTCAGAAGCGATGATGACGTCCGTGATCGAGCGGTCGTGGAGCCATTTTTTGATTGTCTGGAACGGCTTCGACTTGCCCTTCGAGATGCGATAGTCGAACCGGTCTGGGACAATCGGAAGTGATTCATACTTCCAAGACTTCCACTCCGGGCGGTAGTGGGACGGCTCTTGGAGTTCACATAAGTGGCCAACTGCCCAAACGACGATGGCACCTTCCGGGAAACGTTGGCATGCCGCGATTTCAATCTCGTCTTTTCTCTTTTTTGATGGATACGGCGCCGCCAGCTTTTGTGCCTGCGACGGTTTCTCCGCAATGATTAATCTCATGTGATCCCTACTTTCGTTGTCGTTCGAACGATCTCGTCGAAACGACACTTTCGAAAAAGAATGTTTTTTCTCGTATGTTTCATTATATCATTAGAGGAATATGTACAAAACCAAAGGGGGATGCCTGTTGTCTTATTTAATTTTATTTGCCGCCGTCTTTTTCCTGTCGACGAGCGTCTTGTTCGTCAAATGGACGTCCGCTCCGGCGGAGACGGCCGCTTTCTACCGCATGCTGTTCTCGAGCCTCATGTTGTTACCGTTTCTCGATTACCGCTCGCTCTTCTCGTTACGCTCGAACACCCGCTACGCGATCTTGCTCAGCGGGACGCTCCTCGCCTTCCATTTCTGGCTCTGGTTTTTATCGCTCGACTACACGACCGTCGCAAGTTCGACGTTGTTCGTGACGTCGAGCCCGATTTTCGTCCTCATCGGGAACGCCCTGTTCTTTAAAAAACATCCGACCCGAAAAGGTTTGGCATTTGCACTCGTCGCCGTCCTCGGCGGCATGCTCGTCGCGGCCGGTGATATCCAAATCGGTCGCGACGCGCTCTACGGGGATGTGCTCGCGCTTCTCGCCGCCTTGTTGATCGCCGGCTACTGGCTCGTCGGTCAACACATTCGGACCGAGATGAAGACGAACGACTACTCGTTCAGCGTCTATTTCGTCGCCACGTTCGTTCTCGGTTTCATGTTGCTCGTTCGGGACACGACGTTCGTCGGCTTCGAAGGAGTGAATTGGTGGTATTTCATCGCCCTCGCCTTCTTCCCGACGCTCCTCGGCCATAACTTGTTCAACTACGCCCTCGCCCGCGTCAGTGCGACCGTCGTCAGCATCACCATTCTCGGCGAGGCGCTCTGGGGCATGCTATTCGGCTTCGTCTTCTTCGAGGAACGGCTCGGCGTGATGCAATGGATCGGCGCGGCCGTTTTGCTCGGTGGGATTTACTTGTTCCTAAAAGAAGACGCCCGTTCAACAAGAACGGACGTCGTTTCATAAATTGGTCGCTTTCGCTTTCGCTTCCACCTCATCTTCTGACGGACGGAACAGCAGTTTCCGGTCCCAAATCGCCATGCCGATCGCTGTCAGGAAGGTCAAGCCGTCGGCGATTGGGAAGGCGAGCCACACACCGAACACACCGAAGAAGTTCGGTAAGATAAAGACGAGCGGAATCGTATAAAGCGTCTGCCGAGACAACGACAAGAACATCGCGACCCGGGCTTTCCCGAGTGATTGATAGATGCCGTTGACGAGCATTTGGACGCTCGTTAAGAACGAGACAGCGAACAGGACATGAATCGCCGTCACCCCGCCAGCAATCAAGTTCGCGTCGGACGTGAACATGCGCATGAGCGGTTCTGGGAACAGCTGGAGCGTCAGCCAGATGAAGACCGCAATCGCGATCCCAGCCCGTAGCGCCGTCCAAATCGTCTCGCGCATCCGCTCGAACTGTCGCGCCCCGAAGTTATAGCCGACTATCGGTTGCATGCCTTGGACGATGCCCATGATCGGCATTCCGACGAGCGCCATGAACTTATTCAAAATGGCGAACGTGGCCAATTCTTGGGTCCCACCATACGTCCCGAGCATGATGTTGACGAAGACGAACAAGATCGATTGCGACACCATCATGACGAACGAGGATGACCCGATTGCCATAATCTCCTTCAATTCGCCGAACCGCAGCCGAAACTTCCGCCATTGGAAGTCGAGCTCGGTTCGGCGATTTTTTGCGAAAAAGAAGCGTAACATGAGCACCGACCCGACGACTTGAGCGAGTGCCGTCGACCAGGCCGCCCCGTAAATACCCCATCCGAACGTGAAGATGAACAGCGGCGTCGACACCAAGTTGACGACGACGGTCGTGAGCATCACTTTCATCTGATAAGGTGCCTGTCCTTCGGCCCGTACCATCGCGCTCGCCGCGAGCGTGAACATGAAGAACGGCGAACTGATCAGCGTGACCGATAAGTATTGACGACTCAATTCCATGATCTCCGACGTCGCCCCGAACACGGTCAAGATCGAATCGAGCATGAAGATGGCCGAACTGACCGCGAACGCGGCGAACACACCAACGAGCACGAGCACGTTCATGAACGTGACGGCGGCACCGGCGTCGTCTCCTTTGCCGAGTTTCCGCGAACTGATCGAGGCCCCGCCGAGACCGACCGCACTCGAGACGGCCATCAGAATCATTTGAATCGGGAACGCGATCCCGATCGCGGCCACCGCAGCCGGTCCGATGCCACGCGAGACGAAAATCGTGTCAATTATATTATAGAGCGCCGTCACCAGCATACCGATCATCGCCGGCAGCGACAGCTTAAACAGCAGGCGTCCGATCGGATCGGTCCGAAGTTGCTCCGTGTTCTGATTCATCCTTCCATCCCCTTTTTCGTATATGTTAATAGGGTAGCAAGATTGGATGGAACGGTCGACTATGTTGCCTTGCCGGATGTGTCAACGGGCACTCGAAGCGGGAACTTTCACTGCTGCCGCTTTTCGTTTTCGCATGATGAAGTCGGTCGCGACAGGTTGGTCGACTTTGACGCGTACCGTCATCATCGCCTGGTTCGCCGTCTCGAGCGGCATCCCGGTCTCATCGAACAACTCGTCGATCCGTTGCGTGAAGCGGACGAACCCGGGACCAAAGAATTCGACTTCTTCTCCGCGGCGGAAATGGTTACGCTGCTCGAGCGTCGCCATGCCCGTCGACGCTTCATACGAGATGACGCGCGCTGCGAACGCATATTGCGGGATGGCGCGCGGCTTGCCGAACAGTTGCTCTTTCTCGGTCGGGATGCCGTAATAGAACCCGCTCGCGAGCTCTCGTTGCGCTGCTTTCCAAATCTCTTCTTCCCATGCCGGGTCGAAGACGAATCCTTCAGGATCCCCGCAGTAGGCGTCGATGACTTGACGATAGACGTTACAGACGGTCGCTACGTAATGGATCGATTTCATCCGTCCCTCGACTTTCAAGCTATCGACGCCGGCATCGACCAAATCGGGTATGTGCCGGACCATCGCAAGATCGACCGAACTCATCGAGAACGGTTCCTCATCGCGCGCTGCCATGTCGTCTGTCAACAGCTCATCCGCCTCGAAGAAGCCGTATTTCCAGCGGCACGACTGGGCACAGCCGCCGCGGTTCGCATCGCGGAGCGCCATATGGTTCGACAGCGTGCAACGTCCCGAGTAGGAGATACACATCGCGCCATGGACGAACGCCTCGATCTCGACGTCGACTTGACGTTTCATCTCTTTGATCTCTTCCATCGACACTTCACGGGCGAGGACGATTCGCTCTAGCCCTTCCTCTTGCCAAAAACGGAGCGTCTCGTAGTTCGTCGCCGACGCCTGCGTCGATAAATGGACCGGAAGACCGGGCGCGTCCGTGAGACAGACCTCGATCATGGCCGGATCCGAGACGATGACGGCGTCGATGCCGATGTCACGGAGTCGACAGAAGAAATCGCCCGCGCCATCGATATCCCCTTCATGGGTCACCATGTTCGCGGCGACATACACTTTCGCCCCGCGCGCGTGCGCGAAAGCGACGCCTTCGGCCATCTCCTCGTATCCGAAGTTACCGGCCCGCGAGCGGAGCCCGAACTGTTGACCACCGATAAAGACCGCATCGGCCCCGTAGAGAATCGCCATCTTTAATTTTTCTAAGTTTCCTGCCGGAGCTAGTAGTTCTGGACGTTTTTTCATCTTGATCCCCTCACTTGATCTCTTCTGGATTTCGTAACAACAGTCCGGTCCCAAGCCGGAATTGTTCAGGTTGGAGTTCGGCGAGACGCCGTTCCATGAGCGTGCGGTCGAACTGGCCGTTCAACAAATCCGATCGGGCTTTGTCGAACAGACGGACGATGTCGACGAACGCGTCCCCGGCATGCCACCCTTCGAGTTTCCACGTATGCAGTCCGCCTTTTAAGAGCGCCGGCAATTGACCCATGAGCGTCAAATCTTCGGAGAAGACGTGCGTCCCGTTGTCGTCTTGGTAGACGGGATAGCGACTGTCCGCATCAGACGGTTCGCTCATATAGTACTCGCGCACTTCCGCCTCCTCTCTCGACCGGCCGATCTCATTGAAATAGTTCGTCAATAGCGGTCGTTTCGAGTGATGGATACATGTTGGTCCGTACACTTGAACCTCGACGGGGAGCCCGATCTGCTGTTGAATCATCCCGAGTTCGGTCAGTGTCACTTCACGGGCCGCGACTGCCCCGATGGCGTCGCGCTTACCCCAAAATTGAATGTGTCGCGCCGACGTGACGAGCGTTTGAGCATCGTACCAATAGGGGATATTGGCATTACGGATCAAGCGGATGGCACCTGGGTCGCCCGCCGTCACACTGTCGATCCCGATTTGCTTGAGCGTGTGTAAATAATCCGGTAACGCCTCGATTTGATCGTTATGCATCAAATTATTGACGGCGACCGTCACTTCTTTGCCGTAACGATGGGCGAGCGCTGTGACTTCTCTCACAGCCGGTAACGACCAGTCGCCTTTATGGCGTAACCCGTATTTCGATTCTCCGATATAAATGCGGTCGGAGCCCGCCATGATCAGCGCCTCTGCTTGGTCGACGCTTTGTGCCGTAGTCACTAGCTGAATCATCATTTCGCTTCTTCTCCTGACTTTGTGAGTCTAATCACATATTCTTGATATACTTTAGCACACGTTCAAGCGTGTCGACGAAGCAGGAATTTAACAACTGGTGAAGAAATCAGTAACAATGTATGACTTTTTAATCGAAGGAGTGGACGATTTTGACAAAAACAGCCTTGATTACCGGTGCCTCGACTGGCATCGGTCTAGATCTCGCCGTCTTAGCGGCCCGAGATGGATTTGACTGTATTCTCGTAGCTCGTAGCGAGCCACGGTTACATGAACTCAAAAAAGTACTTGAAAAACGATACACAATTAACGTGCACGTGTTCGCACTCGACCTATCTGAACACAACGCCGTGAAGCGGTTGACGAACGCGATTGACGATGCCGGGCTCACGGTCGATTTTTTAATCAATAACGCTGGTTTCGGTACAGCCGGCGAGTTTATCGAGCTCGATGCGGAAACCGAGGCCGAAGAGGTCCGGTTGAATGTCAACGCCTTGACCGAGTTGACGAAAGCGTACTTGCCTGACATGGTCGCCCGCAATCACGGCTACGTCTTAAACGTCGCCTCTGTCGCCGCATTCCAGCCGGGACCGTATATGGCCGTCTATTACGCGACGAAAGCGTACGTCTTATCACTCACAGAAGCGCTCCATGCCGAGACGAAAGGCACAGGCGTAAACGTCAGCGTCCTTTGCCCGGGTCCGACCGACACCGGTTTCTTTAACCGGGCCGGCAGCGAAATGATGGTATCGAAAATGCCGTCTCATCTCGTCGCTTTCTTCGGTTATAAGGGCGTCATGAAAAATAAACGGGTCATCATCCCGGGCTTGTCGAACCAAGCGCTCGTCGGACTCGCGAAAATTATGCCGCGAGCTGTCAGTCTCGAAATTTTACGTCGATTCCAAAAACCGACAGATGCCTCGGTCGAACAGCTCCCGACATCTTGAACCTAAAAAAGCAGAGCGACTCAAACGTTTGAGTCGCTCTGCTTTTTTAGATTGAGGAATCAGCCGCCATGGCGTGACAGCTGAATCAGACGTCGAATAAAGATAAAAGCTGGTATAACCGTCATGAGCGCCGTCGTGACGACGAGAGACCAGGCGAACACAGCTTCAAGTGTCGCCGCTCGGGCTCGCATCTCCTCGAGAAGATTGACGTTTTGAACGGACAAGACGATCATCAGTGCCGGCCAGACGCTCGAAGCGAGGATGCTCAACATCGCGTATCGTGTCCGAATGAGCCGACGCGACATCAAGAAGATATTGACGGCCATAAACAATAGTCCGATGAAGAGGAACAAACCGATTTCATACATATTGACGTATCCGCCCATGCTCAACCACCTCACTCGAGTAGTACTCATGTTTACCCGTCTTCGCGGACAAATATGCGAACGAATAAATCATGTAGGACGATCAAAAAGAAGACGTTTGCGATTCCGTGCGCCAAATCGAACGGCAAGCTAAGGATGAGCAATTTGATAAAGTCGGCTCCAATCACTTCCGCGAACGACAAGTTCGTCGTCCAGCCGAATAAAAAACCAGAGCCGAGCCCGATTGACCAAAGTAACATGCGCGACCGCAACAAGATCGGTCGTAACAAGTAAACGAGCGTGATCACGAGCAACCAACCGAGAAACTGATACAAAACGAACGGACCGAGGCCGAGTAAAAGTCCCGATAGAAGCGGGACGAATAAAGCGAGCATGCCTGCACTCGTCCATCCAAAATAGAGCGCGGTCAGCATCAATAGTGCGGTCGTCGGTTGCACGTTCGGGATGGCCATGAAAAGCCACCGTCCGATGACGGCGAGCGCGAGAAGCTGTGTCAATACGGAAATAGGTGACTTCGTCCGCTCAAACTTCGACAAAAGTGCGAATGCGGTTATGAGGGCGAGGACGTAAGTGACCATAACGTACTCCGATCCACGTACTGTTCGCGCGTGCCGTCAAACACGACCGCTCCGCTCGCCATACATAAGACATGACCTGCCGCCGCAATCAAGCGTTCATCGTGGGTCGCACATAAAACACGCGCCGTCTCGGCTTTTTGTACGATTGCCGCAACGAAGGCGTCGCGTTCGTTCTCCGACAGTCCGACCGTCGGCTCGTCGAGGACGATGAGTGACGACGTGGACGCGAGTACCGCCTGCAACTGTTCGACCCGTCGATTCAATGATTTTGGGAACGGCCCGTACTCGGGGTCTGCCGGAAGATAGAGCGGCCGCTCTGATAACTTCACTTTCCCGTATAACGGATGCAGGCTCTTCGCCATCAGTTCTAGGAGTGTCGACTTGCCACTGCCGTTCGTCCCGATGCACACGGTTAACCCTGGTCCGTCAGACCGATACGACACGTGTTCGACCGCGTAGGCGGGTTGCAACGGATGACGATAGGACACGTCTTTGACGTTAATCGATGCTTCACTAGACGACTTAACGACCGTGAACGCATGTGTTGCACCGCCTTCACGCGACCGGTCCGTATAAGCAACGCTAATCCCGAGCTGTCCTAGCCGCCGAAGTAGCATCGATAAGTGTTCGCTTCGGAATCGATCGAGATAACGGAACGGCTCGATGAGAACGAGCGCATCGGGATTTTCGCCGAGCACATGAGCGATTCGAACGAGCTGTTGTTCTCCGCTCGAGCATTCATCAAATCGTTTTTTGGACAGATGATCGATTTGTAAGAGCGCTGCCAGTTCGGCGCCGCGCATCGCATCATCACCGGCGAGCAGTGAGGCGACCGAACCGGCGAGCGGGTCATCGAGATTGACGATATGGGCCCGCTCTGAAGCGACCCACTCCTCAATTTGCTGACGTCCGTGCTCTGAGGATAACCAACGCATCTCGCACACCTCCTTTCGTCAAATACGGGTAAAGCAACCAGATGAGTGGTGACCACTTAAGCGCCGCCACAAAGCAAATAAACAGGATGAACAGATGAACGAGATCATCGCCTTGGAATGAACGTAGGCGCGGCAACGCGTAAACGGGTTCACGGCGCTGGCTGTCAATCCCGACGACGATCGCTTCTCGCCAGTCTTGTCGCTGGTGACTGCGGAGCGACAAACGGATGGCCCGTTCCATGGACGGGACGAGCGCCCAAGCACCGTATAGCAACCGGGTCGATTGCGGAAAGCGTCGCAAGAGCGGCAATAGCCGTTCTAATCGCATGAAACGGCTCGCCCAAACCATTCCGAATAAAAACGTCGCCAAGCGGACAATTTGGTCGCTGAGCGCACGGATGGAGACGTCCCACTGGAACAGGATCGGTGCGAGCGAGATCAGCGCGAACGCGACAAGCAGACCGAGCATCGCGACGGGAAAGCGCCGCTCCAACAGTAACAACCCGACCAGCCCGGCGAGCAGACTTAACGAACCGTTCACATGAATCAAGACGTACAGATGGACGAGTAGAAAGAAAAGGAGCGTGACAGCATGTCTACGCTCCCAATCCGCCTCATTCGAAGAAAGAAATCGCATCTTCTTCAAACCGCCATTGGATAATATCGGTGGACTCGACTTCTTTTGCAGCCGCCCCTTCATCGCCAGGGCTGCCGTTAAAGGCATACACCCAGCCAGATGACTGACCGGCCGATTTTTCTTGTATCCCACCGATTGCCGTGACGTAGGTCATCTCCCCGCTTCCGACAGAATCAATCGGCAATTCTGTCGCTTTGAGGGCATCGAGCACCGTCGCCCCATCCTCTAGGCAGACACTTTTCTCATGGTACAACGTCTCTTCCGTCGACGCGTCATAAACGGAAATCGTCGGTTCGACGTCACAAGACTCACTTTGTCCGTTCGACGTCTCTTCTCCGGCACAAGCTGCCAATAAAGGTATCATCACACTCATGATGAGCAATTTTTTCATTGATCCGTCAAATCCTCTCGTTGGTGGATGGAATAGTTGTAAAGAATCGTATATTTTTCGCCTGTCGCTCTGCCTTCACGGGTCAAACCGGTCAATTGAATACTGTTGGCGAGCACAGGTTCTCGTTGGAGCCAGAATTTGACGATTCGTCCGTCCCGGTTGATCATGAGCATCGCTTCGTTCTCGAACGTGTACATGTCGTACAGTCCATCAAATGAGAACTGTAAGAGCGGTGCCTCGACTTGTTTGGCAAAGTCTTCCCACACTGTCCCTCGTACGGCTTCGATCACGTGTTCGAAGTCGACGAGCTTCTCGAAAAAGGCTCGGCCAGAACCTTTGTTCATCTCATCGACTTGACGATATTCAAGTTCCCCTGAGTCGTCATAGTTGATGCGGATTTGCTGGAACGAGCTGTTGCGTTCGACCATGAGCAAATACTCGAGTGATTGCAGTTCACCGTCCCGGTCGACAATCATTTTGCTACGATCGAGCTTGATCACCTCGCCGTTGATCCGGCGTAAAATCGTATCTGTCATCCGGTCGAACGACTCGTCTTGCACCGACACCGGCCCGATTTGTTGAGATTCGGCCCGGAATTCGGATTGGTCGAACAAAGGTACGAACAGTAAAACGATGAAGAAGAAGAAGCCGACGAGCGCCCCGTACCATTTATACCGGCTGTTTCGTTTCGGAAAGAACAAGAATGACATCAAAAATCCGATTGGGATATGAAACCCGCCGATCGGAAACGAAACGATTCCGAGCAACGAGTAGAATAAGAACTTGGCGAAAAAGTTCGGTTCTGGCTCTTTCAACTGATTCAATCTTACACCTAGCAACATGCTGATGACGATGAAACCTAGCCAAACGTATAGTTGTATTGTCACATCAATCCCCCACTATAAACTCGGAAAAGTCGGTTGCCACATGGCTATCCGCAAACCCAGACACGACCTCGGCCTCAAATTCTGCTTCCCGGCCTTGGTAGCGGGCTGAGATATGGGTGACGATCAATCGGCCCGCGCCCGCCTTGTTCGCGAGCATTGCAGCTTCGATCGTCGTCGAGTGACCGTACTGTCTCGCAAGTTTTGACTCCCCTTGCATAAACGTCGCCTCGTGGACGAGGACGTCGGCAGCTTGTGCGAGCACGAATGCATTCTCGCACGGAGTCGTATCCCCTAAGATGGCGACGATCGCTCCACGGACCGATTCTGTGACATATTCTTTAGACGCGTATGTTTTCCCTGCAAATTCAAACGTGTCTGCTTGTTTGATTGTCCGATAGATTGGACCGCTCGGAATACCGAGTGCTCTCACTTTGTCGACGAGGAGCGTCCCCGGACGCGCCGGTGCCTCGATGCGAAACCCGTAAGATGGAAAGCGATGCGCGAGCTTCCGCACCGTGACGAGGTGACCGTCTTGCTCGAACGTGTCCCCGTCCTCATATTCGACAATCGTCAGGTCATAGCCTAAATATGAACCGGTCAGTTTCAACGTCAGCTCGAGCCATTGCTTGATGCCACGCGGCCCGTACAGCGTGAGCGGATCCTTTCCGTCGAGGGCGGAACGCGTCGATAAGAAACCTGGCAACCCGAAGACATGGTCCCCGTGTAGATGCGTGATCCAAACAGCCGATACTTTTCGCGGTTTGATCGTGGTATGGAGAATCTGGTGCTGGGTCGCCTCCCCGCAATCGATCAGCCACGTCTGTTTAGGCAATGTGAGTGCGAGCCCGGAAACGTTCCGTTGTTTCGAAGGCATGCCTGAACCAGTTCCTAAAAAATGTAACTTCATAAATATATTTGTCCTTTCTGCTAGCCTAATCCATGCTATACTTGAGTCACTCGTTGAAAAGGATGTGATCCGTGATGAATAAAGTTGAACATTCCGACGCTTTGTATGAAGTAATTCGGGAACGAGCGACTTCAATGAATCGCAAACACCAACAAGAAGCAGGCACCTCGATCCGAATTCACGACATAGCGACCGAACTTCACTGCTCAGACGAACTCGTTTTAGAATCGTTGGAGTTCGCCGCATAAACACACGAACACATAGGAAGAGCCGACTTAGCGTCGGCTCTTTTTTTAGTTTGTTTCCGGTGTTGCGACTTGCCCGACAATTTCAACAACGAGTTCAATCAACTTATACAGTTCGACGAGCGGCATGCGTTCGTTCGTCGTATGGATTTCTTCATACCCGACCGCAAGGTTAACCGTCGGAATTCCTCCACC
The DNA here is from genome assembly GCF_004337115.1 of Exiguobacterium sp. SH3S3. Classification (NCBI taxonomy): domain Bacteria; kingdom Bacillati; phylum Bacillota; class Bacilli; order Caryophanales; genus Exiguobacterium; species Exiguobacterium sp. SH3S3. The sequence goes on along the minus strand of NZ_SJUU01000004.1, from coordinate 95,362 downwards.
GGCGATCACGTTCGCATCCGAGCCCCCGCCCGAATGAAGGATACGAATCGGACGTCCAATTGCTGTCACGGCTGACTTCGCCACTTCGACGACCTCGTCGCCTTCTTCGAACTTGAAGCCCGGGTACATGATGTCAATCTCGACTTCAGCACGACCACCGTGCGTCTCAGCCGCTTCGATATACGCTTGTTTCATCGCTTCGGCTTGCGCTTCCATCTTATCGTGGATAAGCGAACGGGCCTCGGCGAGCACTTCGACGTAATCACAGACGATATTCGTCGCGCGGCCGCCTTCGAAGCGTCCGATGTTAGCCGTCGTCTCTTCATCGATCCGGCCGAGCTTCATTTTTGCGATCGCTTTCGCTGCGATTTGAATCGCCGAGACGCCTTTTTCTGGGGCGACGCCGGCGTGGGCCGTCTTCCCGTAAATTTTCGCGTTCACTTTTGCTTGGGTTGGAGCTGCCACGATAATATCGCCGACCGATCCGTCCGAGTCGAGTGCGAAACCGAATTTCGCATCGATTTTCGAGAGGTCGAGCACTTTCGCACCGACGAGACCCGATTCTTCACCGACCGTGATGACGAACTGGATCTGACCGTGTGGGATCGCCTCCTCTTTCAAGACCCGAACGAGTTCGATCATCGCCGTAAGCCCCGTCTTGTCATCGGCACCGAGAATCGTCGTCCCGTCCGTGACGATATAACCGTCTTTAATACTCGTTTTGATGCCTTTACCTGGTGTGACCGTATCCATGTGGGCCGTGAAGTAAATCGGGTCAACGCCCTGTTTAGTCGCAGCCAACGTGACGATAAGATTGTTTCCTGAATGTGCAGTTTTTGTCGATGCGTCGTCTTCGTAGACGTCACATCCGAGTTCTGTGAAGACCGACTTTAAATGCTCACAGATGACTGCTTCTTCTTTTGTCTCTGAATCGATGCTGACCAACTGTAAAAATGTGTCCAGCACACGTGTCTCGTTTACCATAAAAACATCCCTCCATCCAAACATTTCTTGGTCATTATAACAAACTCATGTCGTTTGCACGAACCTTTTCCATTCTGTACAATGAGGTCAAACACGTTTTGGAGGATCCTCATGAGAAAAAAACAACAGAAACGACAACGCATCATTCAAATCGGCGTCGTCGTCATCGTATCAATCTTCTTGCTTAGCACGTTTTTGTCGGGGATGGCCATGTTCCTGTAACAGGAGAATGTACCGTTCTTTCAAGATCAAGTAACTCTTCACATCTGACAAAATATTGAGCAGCGACGAGCGTACCTCAAATTCCTCACGCGATGTGGGGAGAGGTACGTTTTTTCGATAATGGTCGATGATGTCCTCGAGCTCGCGAAGAAACGCCGAGGCGTCAGCCTGCTCGTTGACGTTGTCGCCGACGCGGCGTAAAAACGCGGCGACGGGTTTCGCCTCATTGACGACCATCGTGATTTCCCGCGCATTATCAGCAATCCGCTTCAAAATATCGTACTGGCGCTCGCGCATCCGAAAGTATAGATAGTCCATGTCTTCGTTGCGCTTCCCGATCGAGTTTCCCATCCGGCGGAGCGCCAAGTCTTTCCCGTTCTTTAAATAGTCACGCGTCTTCAACAGCATCATCGAATGGTTATTGTACACACCGGTCTCGACACAGGCTGCGACGTCATAGAAGTGGACCGCGAGCGCCCGGTTGATACTCTCTTTAATGCGCTCGATGTCTTTATCGAGCGTCGGCATATACATGTTAACGACGAGCCCGACGCCAACCCCGATCGCGATCAACAGGAGTTCGTTCAAGAACAAGTCGAGCGAGAACCGTCCTTCGGTGTACAGATGGGTCAAGATGACGACACTCGTGATCATGCCGTCCTGCAGTTTGAGCTGTTGAACGAGCGGGATGAACATGACAAAATAAAGTGTGAGCGTCGCCGGCGAATAGCCAAGTAACGTGAACATCAACGCGCCCATCCCGATGGCGAGCAAGCTTGCCATGACACGTTCATATGAGGCCCGGAATGACTTCTTGCGCGTCTCTTGGATGCTGAGGATGGCGATGATGGCCGCGAAGACGTAGTAATCGAGATCGATCGTCTCAGCGATGAGCATCGCGATCCCCGCCGCGACCGCCGTCTTTAACGTACGTGTACCAATTTTCATATCATTCCCTCCTCTCATACAAAATTGTTTACTAGTTTTCTCTGTTTGGCAATCCTCAAGTTTGGAAGTGATCCTATTGAAGAAAAAACAACGACGCCGGCTCTTGCCCGCCCTGCTCAGCTTAGCACTTGCCATCTTCGGCTTTCTTTGGTTACAAGAGCGGGGCAACGGGACGTACACCGTCGAGACGTTCGCAGATGGTGACGTCTCGTCCCGTCACTTCGAGTCGCTCGCTGAAGCCCGCACCTATATGGAACGCGGCGGCAATCGCGCCTTGCTCGGCCCGTCCGGCGAAGTCATCGACTTTACCGGCACCGGCATCGCCGTCACGCCGACCGACCGGGTCACGAACCTGTATAAAGATGCCGCGTTCAAGGAGCGGCAGTCGTACGTCGCCGGCGGCACCCGGCTTAGGCTCGTCGGAAAGGGTTCTGACCATTTGCGAGTCACCATCTCCGGTGCCGACGTGTACGTACCGCTGGCCGACATGACGCTGTACCCGGACGCCGTCGTCGAGAAACGCGGCTATTACGAGATGCGGGACGGACAAGTGCTCCATACCGTCGAAGCGAACGGGAACTTGGCTGGGACGTTTTTGGTCGGACCGGCCCCGCAGGAAACGTCGGACCGGTTTTATACCGAAAACGTCCGGGACGTCTTCGATTCACCGTACCAATTCGCCTCGATTCAGTCCAAATCGCCGTACTCGGCCCGTGAACTCGATCAATTTCTTGCCACGCTCGGTGACAGTCCGCTCACCGGAAAAGGTGATGCCTTCAAGGACGCCGAAGCCGAGTTCGGTATTAACGCCCTGTTCTTACTCGCCGTCGCCGGTCACGAGTCGGGATACGGGACGTCCGCGATCGCCCGCGATAAAAATAATCTCTTCGGGTTCAAAGCGACGGATGACGACCCGAGCGGAAACGCCTCGACGTTCTCTTCAGTCGAGGCGAGTGTCGATGCTGCGGCCCGCTTGTTCGCCGAGAAGTATGTGACCGGATCCTACGACCGCGGCCCGTTCCCCGGCAACAAGCAGGAAGGTGTCAACGTCTTCTACGCCTCGGATCCGTATTGGGGCGAGAAAGTCGCCGGGACGATGTATCGCATCGACCGCGAGCTCGGATTAAACTATTTGAAACAGCTCCAGTGACGGCCAAACGGCCGTCGTTTTTTTTGCAGGAATCCCTAGAGTCAAACCCGAATACTAAAAATGAACGACCATTCATTCAAAGGGGGAGATTCATTTGAAAACGATTTGGATTACCGGCGGCTCGTCCGGCATGGGGAAAGCGATGGCGCTAAAATTTAAAACCGAAGGCTGGAACGTCGCCATCAGCGGCCGTAACGAGGAGCGCCTGCAAGAAACGATGGCTGAACTCGAGGCGATCGGTGCGGGACAAGCGTTACCCGTCCAACACGACGTCCGCGATTACGAGGCGTGCGCCCAAGCGCTCGATCAGATTGTCGAACGATTCGGTCCGGTGCATGCGCTCGTCAATAACGCCGCCGGCAATTTCGTCTGTCCGATGCTCGATTTGACACCGAACGGTTGGACGAGTGTCATCGACATCGTCTTGAACGGCACGTTCAACTGTACGCACGTCCTCGGAAAGCACTGGGAGCGCGAACAACTACGTGACGGCTCGATCATCAACATGGTCGCGTCGTACGCGTGGCAGGCGGGTGCTGGTGTCGCACCAAGCGCCGCCGCTAAAGCAGGCGTCCTGAACTTGACCCGGACGCTCGCCGTCGAATGGGGCTATCAGTTCGGGGCCCGCGTGAACGCGATCAGCCCGGGGCCGATCGAACGGACCGGCGGGGCCGACAAACTCGCCGTCCACGTCAAAGAAGTCGAACGCATCCGCCGCAACGTCCCGCTCGGCCGCTTCGGGACACCGGAAGAGATCGCCGACCTCGCTTTCTGGATGACGTCGGATGAGATGCGTTACTTGAACGGTGAATGCATCTCGCTCGACGGCGGGCATTGGCTCAATAAACATCCATTTTAACGCCAAACGGCCGAGGATCCCTCCTCGGCCGTTTTACATATCTTCGCCAACCCATTCCGCCTCGAACCGCTTCAAGAAAGACGTCATGAACGCGTGACGGTCGCGGGCGATCGCTTTCGCCCGGTCCGTATGCATCCCGTCCGCGAGCAAGAGCAGCTTGTCACTAAAATGCGCGATGGCGCTCGACGGGTCGTCCGGATCATAGAGCGGTGTGCCACGTGATCCGGCATACTGGAACGTCCTGGCGATGCCGATCGCACCGATCGCATCGAGCCGGTCCGCGTCTTGAATGATCGCACTCTCGAGCGTCGTCGGCAGTCTGCCTTGCGAGAACGACGTCTCCGCGATGACGGCGAGTACGTGGTCCGTCTGGCTTGTACTGAGGGCGATCGTCTCGAGATGATGCCGGACGAGCCCTTTGGCTCGACCGAGTTTCGCGTCCTCGACGTCATGAAGCAGCGCCGCGAGTGTGACGACGAGCGGGTCGACCGCCATCCCTTCAGCGAGATGTTCGGCGAGCCGACGCACCCGTTCGAGATGACTCATGTCATGCCCGGTATGATCCCCGGTATGAAGCTTCGTCACGAAACGTTCAGTAGCTTGAATCGCTTGACGCGTCATCAAATCTCGATCGTCGTGTTCGGTTCGATCAACAGACCGCGCTGATGTAACTGGTCACAGAAAGCACGTGCATCTTGTTTGATCGGTGGGAACGTATCGAAATGGATCGGGACGATCCGTTTCGCCTGCAGCCAATGGGCGGCATCGAGCGCGTCAACCGGCCCCATCGTGAAGTTGTCCCCGATCGGCAGGAAGGCGACGTCGATCTCGAACCGTTCACCGTACAGTTTCATGTCCGAGAACAATGCCGTATCACCCGCATGGTAAAGCGTCAGCGAGTTCGTCTCGATGATGAAGCCCCCCGGCATCCCCATATAGACCGGGACGTCGCCCATGTCAAGGCTCGAGCTGTGGAACGCCTGCGTCATCGTGACACGGCCGAACGGGAAGGAATACCCGCCCCCGATGTTCATGCCGTGGACCGAATAGCCTTTTTTCTCGTAATAGGTCGCGAGTTCATGTGTCGCGACGATCGTCGCGCCCGTTTCCTTTGCGATCAGTTCGACGTCCTCGATATGGTCGAAATGCGCATGCGTCAACAAGATGTAGTCGGCTTTCAATGTCGCCGGGTCGACGTCTGTATGCGGGTTACTCGTCAAAAACGGATCGATCAAGACGCTCATTTCGTCGATATCGAGCTGGACTGTCGCATGGCCATAGTAAGTGATCTTCATTCGAACCCTCCCTTTCTAGTGTCAGATGGAACGTGTCATCACAAGACTTTTTCTAAGAACCGTTTGGCCCGGTCCGTCTGCGGGTTGAGGAGCAGGTCGGCCGGTTTGCCTTCCTCCATCAAGATGCCTTCATCAAGGAACAGGACACGGTCAGCCACTTCACGGGCAAAGCCCATCTCGTGCGTGACGACGACCATCGTCATCCCTGAATCGGCGAGTCCTTTCATGACGTCGAGCACTTCATTGACCATCTCTGGGTCGAGCGCCGACGTCGGCTCGTCAAACAGCATGACGTTCGGCTCCATGGCAAGCGCCCGGGCGATCGCGACACGTTGTTTTTGTCCGCCTGACAACTGACTCGGATAAGCATCGATCTTCTCCGATAATCCGACACGCTCGAGCAACGTCTTCGCTCGTTCGATCGCTTCAGCCTTGCTGACTTTCAACACGTTGATCGGTGCGTACGTCAAGTTGTCGAGCACGTTCATATGCGGGAACAAGTTGAACTGTTGGAACACCATCCCGATATTTTGCCGTGCCTTCGAGACGTTGGCCCCTTTTTTCGTCAACTCGTATCCGGCGACGCTGACCGTTCCGCTTGTCGGCACTTCGAGCATGTTCAAGCAACGTAAGAACGTCGACTTACCGGAACCCGACGGACCGATGACGGCGACGACTTCTCCTTTTTCAATCGAAGTCGTAATCCCTTTCAACACTTCAAGGTCACCGAACTGTTTGTATAAATCCTTTACTTGTATCATCTGCCATCACTCTTTCTTAACCGTTTTTCAAGACGTTGACCAAAGTATGTCAACACCATTACTATCGTAAAGTATATCACACCGGCGAACAGGAGCGGTTCGAAGTAGATCGCCTTCTGTCCTCCGACGATTTGGGCCCGGCGCATAATATCGAGGACGCCGACCGTCGAGACGAGTGCCGACTCTTTCGTGAGCGTGATCATCTCGTTGACGAGTGCAGGCAAGATGTTTTTGAACGCCTGCGGCAAGATGATCGAGCGCAGCTGTTTGACGTAAGGGACACCGAGTGCGTCAGACGCTTCCCACTGGCCTTTGTCGACCGCTTGAATCCCGGCCCGAATGATCTCCGAGATGTACGCCGCCGAGTTGAGCGAGAAGGCGATGACGGCCGATTGATAAGGTGTCGTGATAAAGCCCGTCAACTGCGGCAAGCCGAAGTGGATGATGGCGAGTTGCAAGATGAGCGGTGTTCCCCGGAACACGGCCGTGTAGGCGTGTCCGATGAAGTTGACGAGACGGTTCGGCACGATCTTGAACGTGGCCACGACGACACCGAACGTGATCCCGAACAGCGCCGAGACGAGCACGACTTGGAACATGACCGGGATCCCTTCAAGAATGTACGGCATAGAATCATAAATCCGACTAAAATCCATTATAAGTTCCTCCTAAAAAAGGCTGACTGATGTTTTCAGTCAGCCTTGATCCATAATTATTCAGCTGGTGCTGCTTCTTCTTCGAACCATTTTTGAGCTAACTTCTCGATTTCTCCTGATTCGATCAATTTGTTCAACTCTTCGTTGAACTGATCGCGGAGCTCATCGTCTTTACGGAAAGCCGCGGCCGAGCCGGCTTCTTCTTCGTCAACGATTTCAAACGTCGATAGCTCGCTGTCTTGGTCGAGGTACTTCTTCGCGACCGTGTCTTCGATGACCATTGCGTCGATGCGGCCTGTCTTGATTTCTTGAATGATCTCAGGGATCTTGTTCAAGGCGACGATTTCCGCACCAGGGATCTGGTCTTTGGCAATCCCTTCTTGGATCGAACCGAGCTGGACGCCGACTTGTTTCCCGTCTAGGTCTTCAAGCGTTTGAATCGCGTCGCCTTTTGATAGAATCAAGTTTTTCGCCGTAAAGTAAATATCTGTGAAATCAGCGTTCTCTTTCCGCTCTTCAGTCGGCGTCATGCCCGCCATGACGAAATCGACACGTCCAGCGTTCAATGCCCCGAGCAAGCTACCGAAGTCCATATCTTCTATTTTCAATTCATAGCCCATGTTGTCGGCCACTTGTTTGGCGATGTCGATATCGAATCCGACGATCTCGTCACCGCTCGCCGTATCGACGAACTCATAAGGGAAGTAATCCGCGCTCGTCCCCATGACGAGGACTTTGTCGTCTTCCTCATTCGTCGACGATGACCCGCCTTCATTGACGTCGGCGCCACAGGCGACCGAAAATGCAGCCAGTGCTGCGATACATAATGCTAGAAAACTTTTTTTCATGTTCATTTTCCCCTTTTCAATAAGATGGAATTGTCAGAACTTTAACAAAATTATGACATATTTGTTTTTCTGTCTCAATAGTTCTTCCGCTCTTCATATGTCTGACTTGTTCTTCAACCACTATATACACATAATTATTAATTGTAAAGTATATTCATGCATAAAATCCAAAAAAAATACGGTCACATCCGCTCGTAAGCGAAATACGTGACCGTACCGTTATCTGTCGACCCATAAGGTTGAACCCGTTTTACCGACGTGATCGGGATGGCGCTATATACGTGAGGATAGCGATCTCCGTCCTCATCTAGCTCGTAGTGGAGCAAGCTGCCGAGGCGGCTAATATGGAATGAGACGAGCACGACCCGCTCCCCGTGATAGTGGCGCCTCGCGACTTTACTGATCTGTTGCGGGGTGCAGCAACGAACGTATCCTTCGGTTTGGAGCGATTCTTCGTTGATCTCACCTCGCGACAAGGCGATCGCATATTCCGCCTCACTCATGATTTTAACGACTGGTTCCATTCGATCGATCCCTTCTTAAGGAAAAGCGCAAAGGCAAAGCCTTTGCGCCCACACATTGATTACGCGTAATAAATATCGAACAACGTCTGTAACTGTTCGACGAGCTCTTCAGCCGTCGACGACTCGATCGTGCTCCGTTCGACCATCGTGACGATGTTTCCATCTTCGAGTAGCGCGATCGATGGTGACGACGGGGCGTACCCTTCGAAATACTCACGAGCCCGGTCCGTCGCTTCCCGGTCTTGCCCGGCGAAGACAGTGACGAACTGATCCGGTTTCGTGCCTTCCATCTTGTTCACATAGGCCGCGGCCGGACGAGCGATCCCACCGGCGCAACCACATACCGAGTTGACGAGTACGAGCGTCTTGCCTTCTTTTTTCAGTGCCGCATCGACTTCTTCCGGTGTCGTCAGTTCGGTGTATCCTGCTGCCCGTACTTCATTGCGTGCCTGTTCGACTACATCTTGAAAGTATAATTGAAAATCCATATTGTTTCCCCTTTCGACTTTCGTCTTATCTTCTTTATTTTACGTCTTGTGGATCGGTTAGGACAAGTCTATCGCTCAACTGACCTTCAAGGAACGGGTCCGCGCCGAGTAACGACTTGAACGCTTTGTAGCGGACGCGCTGCTCTTCGGTCGCTTCACGGTTCGTTAAATAGGCGCGGATCAAAATGTTTTTTGGTGTATGTTCCATATCGATAAATTCAAGCAACTGCGCTTCATAGCCGACGAGACCGAGCAGTTCGGCCCGGATCGAATCGGTGGCGAGCGCCGCGAACCGTTCCTTGACGAGGCCGTGTTGAAGCATGACGTCGAGGCTCGGCGCCTCGAGTTGCCGGTTCAGTTCTTTCTGGCAACACGGCACGCTCAAGATGACTTTCGCCCCCCAGCGGACCGCTCGCGCGAGCGCCATGTCGGTCGCGACGTCGCAGGCATGGAGCGTGACGACCATATCGACCGCCGACTCGCCTTCAAATTCATTAATGTCCCCAACGAGAAACTCGAGCCGTTCATAGCCGAGGTCGCGGGCAATTCCGGCGCACTCCTCGATAACTTCCTTCTTCAAATCGAGCCCGGTGATGTGTACGTCATACCCTTTCATCTCATGCAAGAAATGGTACAAGGCGAACGTCAGATACGATTTGCCCGACCCGAAATCGAGAATCCGGACAGTCCGGTCGGTCGGGAGGTATTTGATCGAATCCTCGATGAACTCGAGGAACCGGTTGATTTGTTTAAACTTATCGTACTTCTGACGCTTCACTTTCCCATCTGCCGACTGGACGCCGAGGCGAATCAGGAACGGGACCGGCTCATCGACCGGCAGCACGTACTGCTTTTCGCGGTTGTGCGTCAGTTTCACTTGCTTCACGTCCGTTGGCCGCTCTTTATACGTCACTTTAAACTTTTTCGAGAGTTGAAAATGGAGCTCGGTCGCTTTCAGCTGAAACTGTCCTTGCCGAAAGTTTTCGAGCAGCTGTCCAAGCTCTGCGATCGCTTCTTCCGTACGTAAGTTTTTATGTTTCATGACGCGCTCAAATTGGTATTCAAACTGTATGTGGTACTCATCTTTCAACAATACCGGCTTCAGTTTCACCCGGCGTAAATCGCTCGATTTTTGACGTGGTTGACTGATTGTCGCCGTCACGAGCTCCCCATCTTCGATCAGACCGTTGAGCCGTTCCATCAAATCTGTATATTCCACTTGATTCATCCTTTTTTTAAGTAGTTTCGAAACTTTTTAAACGTGCATCCGTACATACTATTACACGAACACGTGCAAACGTCAAAGGAGGATCATTATATGTTTAAAAAGTTACTTTCATCGATTGGAATCGGGGCCGCGACCGTCGATACGCGCCTTGCGGAGAACAGTTGTGTTCCCGGCGGTACGCTCGACGGGGTCGTCCACATCAAAGGCGGCAACGTCGAACAATCGGTCGACCGTATCTACATTTTCTTCAATACGCTCTACAAGCACGAGGTCAACGACAAGACGACGTATTCGACGTTCACAATCGAAAAAATCTTGTTGAACGAGGCGCCGTTCATGATCGGACCGGACGAAGTGAAAGAGATCCCGTTCACGATCGAGGTGCCGTTCAACACACCGATCTCCGTCAGCCAGTCGAAGACATGGATCGAGACCGGCCTCGATATCGCCCAAGCGGTCGACCCGAAAGACGAGGATTCGATTCTCGTCAAACCGAATCGGCAGCAGCAAGTCATCCTCGACGTGCTCGACGATATCGGTTTCCGGCTAAAAAAAGCCGACACCGAGATGCTGCCGGCCAGACATCGCTCGGGACGACTCCCGATCGCTCAAGAGCTCGAGTATTCGCCGAACGGCACAAGTTTCGGACGTCGGCTCGACGAACTCGAGGTCATCTTGCTCCAAGACGAGACGAGCCTCGACTTGTTGATCCAAGTCGACAAGAGCGTCCATAGTTTAGGCAGTCTATTCGCCGACTTAACCGGGACCGATGAGTCGACACATCGGCTCAGTTACTCACAGGCCGACTTATCTTCGCCCGAACGCATTCGCCGCGACATCGAGTCATTGATTGAACGGTCAATTTAACGAAAGGAGCCACGGACATGCGTCCGTGGCTCCTTTTTGGCTCAATAAAGTGTGTACGTGTTCGGGTCGATTGATTCGAGCGACTGTTTGATCGCCTGTAAAAACTGTCCGGCGACGAGACCGTCGAGGACGCGGTGATCGACCGACATGCACAAGTTGACCATGTCGCGTGCCGCGAACATACCGTTCACCCAGACGGGACGTTTCACGATCGATTCGACCGAGAGAATCGCCGCTTGCGGGTAGTTCAAGATCGGGGCCGATTGGATTGATCCGAAAGCGCCCGTATTGTTGATCGTGAACGTGCCGCCGCGCATCTCGTCGGCTTTCAAACGGTTCGCGCGGGCACGGCCGGCGACGTCTTGAAGCGCGACGGCGAGCCCTTTGATGTTCTTCTCGTCCGCATGCTTGATGACCGGGACGTAGAGCGCATCGTTCGCCGCGACGGCGACCGATAGATGGATATCTTTATGGACTTTGATATGGTCCCCGGCCCACTCCGAATTCATCATCGGATGTTTCTTCAGACCCTCGACCGCCGCCTTCATGAAGAACGGCATGAACGTCAACTTGACGCCTTCCCGTTCGAAGAACTCATCTTTCAATTTGGCGCGCGCCTCGACGAGGTTCGTCACGTCGACTTCGATCATGAGCCATGCGTGTGGTGCCTCGTGCTTCGAGCGGACCATGTTGCTCGCGATCGCTTGACGGACACCCGCCGTCGGGATCATCTCGATGCGGTCTGACGACTCATTCGGTGTCGATGCGGTCATTGGCGCGACGGACGGTTTCGTGACGGTTTCTGGCACATCGAGCTTCACTTGCGTCATCGTCTCTTGGACCGGTACTTGCGTCGCCGGTTCCGGTTGACGCGGACGACCTTCCGATAAGTAACGAAGGACGTCTTTCCGCGTGATCCGGCCACCGAGTCCTGAGCCGTCGAGTTGATCCAAATCGATATCATTCTCACTCGCGAGACGGATGACGGCCGGTGAGAAACGCCCGTTCGCGCTTCTATTACGCGGCGGCGCGGAAACAGGAACGGTCGCGACGACCGCAGCCTGTTCCGGCTGCTTCGTGTCTTCAGTTGTCACTTCGGCGGGCTCATCGGTAGCGCTTGCGACTTCCATCGTCAAGACTGGTGTTCCGACGCTAACGGTATCGCCTTCACCAATCAACAGCTCTTTAATGATCCCAGCACTCGTCGCCGGGATCTCGGCCGTCACTTTATCGGTCATGACTTCAGCGAGTGGTTCATACTCTTCGACCCGGTCGCCCGGCTTGACGAGGAATGTCGTGATCGTCCCTTCGGTCACACTTTCCCCGAGTTGTGGCATTTTGATTGTCTGTTCCATGAGACCCCTCCTTAAAACGCAGCGAGCTGACGGGCCCGCTCCGCAATTTTTTCAGGGGATACGATGAAATACTTCTCCATCGGTGGCGCGTATGGCATCGCCGGCACGTCCGGCCCTGCCAAGCGCTCGATCGGCGCATCGAGTTCAAACAGCGCTTTCTCGGCGATGATGGCTGCAACTTCCCCGATGATGCTACCTTCTTTGTTGTCTTCGGTCACGAGCAGGACTTTACCCGTCTTCTTGACGGCTTCGACGATCGCGTCTTGATCGAGCGGATAGACCGTGCGTAAATCCAAAATATGCGTGCTGATCCCTTCCGCCTCGAGCGTCTTCGCGGCTTCTTGGGCCATATGGACACAGAGGCCGTACGTGATGATCGTCACGTCGTCGCCTTCGCGTTTGACGGCGGCCTTGCCGATTTCGACCGTATAGTCGTCAGTCGGTAAGTCCGCCTTTAACAAGCGGTACGCCCGTTTATGCTCAAAGAAGAGGACAGGATCGTTCGAACGGATCGCCGCCTTGAGCAGTCCTTTGGCGTCGACCGGGTCGGACGGGATAACGACTTTCAAACCAGGCGTCGAGTTGAACATGCCCTCGACCGACTGTGAATGATAGAGCGCGCCATGGATCCCGCCCCCGAACGGCGCCCGGATGACCATCGGGCACGTCCAGTCATTGTTCGAGCGATAACGGATTTTCGCCGCCTCGGACACGATTTGGTTGACGGCCGGCATGATGAAGTCGGCGAACTGCATCTCGGCGATCGGCCGCATCCCATACATGGCCGCACCGATCCCAACGCCTGCGATCGCACTTTCAGCGAGCGGAGCATCGATGACACGGTCCTCACCATACTTTTCAATCAAGCCTTGCGTCGCCCGGAAGACACCACCGCGGACGCCGACGTCCTCACCGAGCACGAACACGTTCTCATCGCGTTCCATCTCTTCATGGATTGCTTCGTTGATCGCTTCAATAAACGTTTTCATCAGTTATCCCCCTCGTACACGTGGTCCATCGTCGATTCCGGTGACGCGTAAGGCGCCTTGTCGGCGTACGTCGTCGCTTCGTTCACTTCGACGTCGACTTTCGTCTCGATGTCTGTGAGTTCGGCCTCGGTTGCGACGCCATCTTCGAGCAATCGCTTCCGGAACAACTGGATCCCGTCGCGGTTTTTCAGTTCGGCGAGTTCTTCTGACGAGCGGTACGCCTTGTCATCATCATCCGACGAGTGCGGCACGAGCCGTTCGACTTCCGCCTCGATCAACGTCGGCCCTTCTCCGCGGAGTGCGCGGGCGCGGGCCTCTTTCACGGCGACGTAGACGGCGATCGGGTCTATCCCGTCAACCGTCACTCCTGGCATCCCGTATCCTTTCGCCCGGTCCGAGACGCGCTCGCAGGCGAGTTGCTTCGACAGCGGTACCGAGATCGCGTACTTGTTGTTCTCACAGAACAAAATGACCGGAAGCTTATGCACGCCGGCAAAGTTTGCCCCTTCGTGGAAGTCCCCTTGGTTCGACGAGCCTTCACCGAACGATACGAACGTGACGAGCTCTTCTTTTTTCAGTTTGGCCGCGAGTGCGACACCGACCGCATGCGGTACTTGCGTCGTCACCGGAGACGACCCCGTCACGATGCGAAGTTGTTTCGAGCCGAAGTGACCTGGCATTTGCCGGCCGCCCGAGTTCGGGTCTTCCGCTTTGGCGAACGCCGACAACATCAAGTCACGCGCCGTCTGACCGAAATGCAAGACGACGGCGACGTCCCGGTAGTATGGGAGAATGTAGTCGGTCCCTTTCTCGAGGGCGAACGCCGCCCCGACTTGGGCCGCTTCTTGTCCTTGACACGAGACGACGAACGGGATTTTCCCGGCTCGGTTCAATTTCCACATCCGTTCATCGATTTTACGGGCCCGGACCATCGTCTCAAACATCGCGGTGAGGTCTTGTTTCGACAAACCGAGCTCTTCATATGAATTCACAGTCATTTGTTCCATTTTCTGTTTCCTCCTTAGGCGTGAATCGGTAACCCGTCCACGGCGAGCGCCGCTTCTTGGAATGCTTCGCTCAGTGCCGGGTGCGGGTGGACGAGCTGACCCATCTCCCAAGCCGTCGCGTTCAAGACGAGGGCGAGCCCGCCTTCAGTGATCAGTTCTGTCGCTTTCGGTCCGACGATGTGCACTCCGAGCAGGTCGTCAGTGTCCGAATCTGAGATCAGCTTGACGAATCCGTCGGCCTGTCCTTCGATCCGGGCTTTCCCGAGACCGTTGAAACGGTACGTCCCCGTCTTGACAACGTGTCCCGCTGCTTTTGCCGCCTCTTCGGTCAATCCGACCGATGCGACTTCGGGTACACCATATACACAGCGCGGGATGACGTTGTAGTCGAGCGGTGTCGGTTCTTGACCGAGAATCGCTTCGACCGCTTTGACACCTTCAGCTGACGCGACGTGGGCGAGCTGGAGTTTTCCGATGCAGTCGCCGATCGCAAAGATGTGACGTTCTTTCGTCCGATATTGCGAGTCGACTTGGATGACGCCGTTCTCGACGATGATCGACGTGTTCTGCAGCCCGAGGTCTTCCGTATTCGCGATCCGACCGATCGAGACGAGCACACAGTCGACCGTGATCTCTTCGTCGCCGACCGCGAGCGCGACATCGTCCGCTGACACGGTCGTGCGTTCCGGGTCGACCGTCACATTTTTCTTCACACGCACGCCGCGTTTCTTGAGCAGTCGCTCGACTTCTCGCGAGACGGCCTTGTCTTCGAGCGGTAACAGACGTTCGCCGACCTCGATCAGCGTCACGTCGACATCGAGGTCGATCAGCATCGACGCCCATTCGACGCCGATGACGCCGCCTCCGATGATGGCGATGGACGTCGGCAACTGCTCGAACTGGAGCAAGTCGTCTGAATTGAGGATGCGCTCATGATCGAACGGCAACCCTGGGAGCTCCCGGGGGATCGATCCCGTCGCGATGATCAACTGGTTCGGCAACAACAGCTCCGACTCGCCGGTTTCATCCTCGACCGCGACCGTTCCCGGTTGGGGCGAGAAGATGCTCGGTCCCAAGATCGAGGCTTTGCCGCGGAACACTTCGATTTTCCCTTGCTTCATCAAGTGCTCGATGCCTTTCTCAAGGCCGGAGACGAGCTCTCGTTTGAACGTTTGTGCCCGTCCCATGTTGAACGTGACCGTCCCGACTTCTACGCCATACGTTTCGCCATGTTTCGCCGTTTGATAGACGTGCGCTGCCTTCAAGAGCGCTTTTGTCGGGATGCAGCCTTTATGTAGACATGTCCCGCCTAGTTTTTCCGCCTCGACGATCGCGACGTGCTTACCGGCCTGCGCCGCTTTGATCGCGGCGACGTAACCACCAGGTCCGCCGCCGATGACGATGACATCAAATTCTCGTGCCATGTGTATCCCCCTCATATGCTTTTACAGCTTCTTCTTGCCGGATGATCCGGAGGGCCCCTTCCGTGAGCGCCTTCAATTCATCCTCACCCGGATAGACGTGGACGGGTGCCAAGTAGCCGACCCGGTCTTTGATCTTCCCGGTCATCCAATCCGAGTAGGCGATCCCGCCCGTCAAGATGATGGCATCGACGTTCCCTGACAGCGTGGCCCCGTGCTTGGAGATCTCTTGGGCGACTCGGTACGCCATCGTCTCATAGAGAAGTGCGGCCTTATCGTCACCTGCCGCCATCCGGTCTTCGATCTCGATGGCGTCGACCGTCCCGAGGTGCGCATACAATCCACCGCGACCGACGATTTTCTGTTTCATATCGTCTTTATTATACCTGGTACTATAACATAGTTCTACTACCTGTCCAACAGGAATCGAGCCGGCTCGTTCCGGTGCGAGCGGACCGTCGCCGTCGAGTCCATTGTTCACATCGATGACGTTCCCGGACGCGTGCGCCCCGACCGTGATGCCGCCCCCGAGATGCGCGATAATCAAGTTGAGCTCGTTGTAATCGCTTCCATTTTCTGCGGCGAAGCGCTTGCCCACGGCTTTTTGATTCAAGGCGTGGAAGATGCTCCGTCGATTTATTTCTGGCATGCCCGTCGCTCGTGCGAAGTCATGCATCTCGTCGACGACTACCGGGTCGACGATAAAATTCGGTACTTGAAATAATTCTCCGAGCTTATAGGCGATCAAGCCGCCCAAGTTGGATGCGTGCACGCCGTAGCGCCCACTCGTAAGATCTTCGCGCATGAGTTCATTGACGGCATACGTCCCCGAAGTCATTGGGGCGAGCAGTCCGCCGCGACCGACGATCGCCGACAACGATTCGCCGGCGATGCCCGATTCAATTAACAAGTCCCGTACTTCTTGCTCCCGGTGAGGCAATTGTTCCGGGAGTGACAATCCTGTGACATCTTCTCCGTGGCGGACCGTTTTCGACAAAATTTCGTCTGAGCCCTCAAATAAACCGACTTTCGTTGACGTCGATCCCGGATTGATCGCTAGAACGAGCTGTCTCGTCATATTAGCGCCCACCTAACAGGCTTTTTTCGACTTTCAAGAACTGGCTGCGCGAGCGCGACATCATCTGGATGCGCTCTTCGGCCATCTTCTCTGCCGCGACGTGAGTCGGTACCCCGTCCCGTTCAGCGATTTCGAATACACGCTGCATGTTGTCATAAATCAAGTCGACTTTCTTCATGGCCCGCTCGCGGTTGTACCCTTCAAGCTCATCGGCCACATTGATGACACCGCCTGCGTTGATGACGAAGTCTGGTGCGTAAAGAATACCTCGCTCCTCTAACACGTCGCCGTGACGGTCTTCAGCGAGTTGGTTGTTGGCCGCACCGGCCACGATTTGAGCTTTCAGTTGCGGGATCGTCGCATCGTTGATGACCGCACCGAGCGCACATGGCGCGAAGATGTCACACTCGACCGCATAAATCTCATCCGGTTTGACGACTGTCGCGCCAAAGTCCGTCTCGGCCCGTTTGAGCGCGTCTTCGTTAATGTCCGTGACGATCAGATGTGCGCCTTCCTCGTGCAAGTGGCGGCACAAATTATAGGCGACGTTCCCGACACCTTGAACGGCGACCGTCTTGCCGGCGAGCGAGTCGGAACCAAACTTCCACTTCGCGGCAGCCTTCATGCCGCGATAGACACCGTACGCGGTAACAGGAGACGGGTTGCCGCTCGAGCCGAACGCTGGGCTGACGCCCGTCACGTAGTCGGTCTCCATATGGATGAAGTCCATGTCGGCGACAGTCGTGTTGACGTCTTCAGCCGTGATGTAGCGACCACTGAGCGACTGGACGTAACGGCCGAAGGCACGGAACAATGCTTCCGATTTGTCCGTCTTCGCGTTCCCGATGATGACGGCTTTCCCGCCGCCGAGGTTGAGTCCCGCCGCCGCATTCTTGTACGTCATCCCTTTGGCGAGACGTAGCACGTCTGTGAGCGCTTCTTCTTCTGATGTATAATTCCACATCCGCAGTCCGCCGAGGGCTGGTCCGAGCGTCGTATCATGAATCGCGATGATCGCTTTCAAGCCTGATGCTTGATCTTGGCAAAATACAATCTGCTCATAGTCTTCAGCCTGCAATACGTCAAAAATTCGAAAGCGTGGTTCCATGTTTGTTTCCATCATTTTTTATTCCTCCTGGGTCATCACTTATTTTTTAGCGTGCAGTAGCGCGAACGCGAGCGAATAAAGTTTCGCCTCGGCCGTATCGGCCCGGCTCGTCAAGACGACGGGGGCACTGGCCCCGACGACGATCGCCGCGACGCTGGCCCCGGCGAAGTACATGATCGATTTATAAAGGACGTTGCCGACCTCTATGTATGGGACGAGCAACAAGTCGGCTTGTCCGGCCACTTCACTAGCGATCCCTTTTTGTTTGGCGGCAATCATGTCGACCGCGTTGTCGAGTGCGAGCGGTCCATCGACGACGCAACCCTTGATTTGGCCGCGCCGGTTCATCTGGGCAAGGAGCGCGGCGTCGGTCGTCGCGGTCATTTGCGGATTGACCACTTCAACTGCCGCGATTGCAGCGACACGTGGCAACTCGTAACCGATATCTCGCATCGCGCCGACCGCATTATGAATGATATCGACTTTCTCTTCGAGCGTCGGAGCGATATGGATCGCCGCGTCGGTCACACCGATCAACCGCTCCCGATTTGGAATTTGGAACAAGGCGACGTGGCTTAGCGTGCGATTCGTCCTTAGTCCCGCCTCCCGGCTGAGCACCGCCTTCATGAAGATCGATGTCGACACCATTCCTTTCATGAGGACATCAGCCTCACCGTTGCGAACCGCGAGCGTCGCTCGTTTGGCGATATCGGCTTCTCCCTTGACGTGTAAAATATCGATCGTCGACTCGGCAATGTCATGTTCATCACACAAGCGTTTAATCTCCCGGGCATCCCCGAATAGGATAAATCGTGACAATCCATGGTCGGTCGCAAGCTTGACGGCGCGGATCACTTCCACGTCGGCCGCCCCGGCAATCGACACGGTACATCCATCTAACCGTTTTGCCCGTTCAAGCATCCTGTCAAAGTTCATCGTTGTCCCCCCTAACCTGTCTACACTTTATATTATGCAAGTTTGCTTCCGCTTTTGAAAGCGCTTTAAACGAAGGGTCACCCTGCAATACATTGCATAGTAAGCAGAATTATGCATGCATATTACTGCAGACGTTCAAGTTTATTATACAGCGTCCGGATCGAGATGTGTAACCGCCGCGCTGCTTCTGATTTGTTCCCGTCCGCTTCAGCGATCGCCCGGTCGATCAAGTCTCGTTCATAGCGAGCGACGGCGTCTTGAAGCGATACGGCTTCGACTGATCGCGCCGTGACGGTCCGTGTCGATAGTTGAAGGTGATGGGGAGCGATCCATTGCTCAGAACTCGCCATATAAATCATCGCCCGGCCGATCACATTCTCAAGCTCACGGACGTTCCCTTTCCAGTATTGACTCTTTAATAGTTCAATCGCAGCTTGATCGACCCCATGGACGAGTCGACCATACTCTTGATTCAGTTTACGGATAATCCGCTCGCAAAGCGGCTCGATCTCTTCAAGTCGGTCACGGAGCGGCGGGATGTGGATCGGCATCCGGTTGATCCGATAATATAAATCCTCGCGAAACGTCCCGTCCGCCACTTTCTGTTCTAAGTTCGCGTTCGTCGCCGCGATGATCCGGACATCGACCGGGATCGCGTTCGTGCCCCCGACTCGAACGACTTCATGTTCTTGGAGGACCCGGAGTAGCTTGACTTGAACGTCGACCGGGAGTTCGCCAATCTCGTCTAAAAACAAAGATCCGCCGTCCGCCTCCTCGAAATAGCCAACTTTCCCGCCGCGCCTTGCCCCGCTGAACGCACCATCCTCATACCCGAACAGTTCGCTCTCTAACAGCGTCGGCGAGATGGCTGCACAGTTGACCCGGACAAACTTTTTAAACTTCCGCGGCGATTCGCCGTGGATGGCGTGGGCGAACAGTTCTTTGCCGGTGCCGGACTCGCCGCGTATGAGCACGGTGACCGGCGTGAGTGCCGCTAGGCGGGCTTGTTCGATGACGAAGCGCATCGCTTCGCTCGTCGCAATGATATCTGTAAATTGATATTTCGCCTCCAAGTTGCGAATCCGCGTCTTCGCTTCCTTCAACTCATCACGCAACGCCCGGATTTGGGACACGTCGCGAATGACGCCGACGGAACCGCGCAGCTTCCCTTCGACCACAATCGGTTCGGCGTTGACGAGGATGTCTCGGCGCGTCGCCCCGATCTGCATCCGAATATCACGTACGCCTTGACCAGTCGATAAAACTTTCAAGTGCACGCTCTCCTGCACTCCAATGTCTGCCGTCGCCGGTTTATCAACGACATCTTCTTTTTTAAATCCGGTCAGGCGGGTATAGGACGGATTGATTAAAATCGTATTCCCGTTATGGTCGGCGACCGAGATCGCCTCGCTCGTACAGTCGATGATCGCTTCGAGCATCTGTTGGTTCTGCTTCAGCCGCTCGACGACGATCCGGATAAACTCGCCTGGTAGCACGACCGCCTCCGAAAAATGGTCCTTCAGTTCAACGAACGTCTCGCTCTGTCCGGTCGTCTCGATCACAAAGTCGACTTTTTTGTCAGCACACGCGTGCCAATCGCTCGAAGTCTGGATTCCCCAACTCCGTGCTAGCTTCAACCCCTCTGCTGCTATGTCCGAGTCGATGACGGCAGCGACGGTGACGAGCGGGGAATCAAGGAGCATCTTGAGCACCTCGGTCCCGCCTTTCCCCGCTCCGACAATCAACAATCGTTTATTCATTTTTAAAATCCCCCAATTTTCCTAATCTATATTCATGCTACTCAACCGCCTTCCTTTTCGCAACTCTTCGAAAAAGGCAGTGTTTCCGCTCTCGTTTTCTGTTAAAATAATGAGTGGAAAAGGAGGAGATACTATGCGTGCGATCGCGCTTCTGATCCTAATCATCCCAGGCCTATTCGGTGTCTACGGCATCAAGCTTTTACGTGACAGCTTCTTTTTAAAAACGAGTGCCCCGTTCACATGGATCGAGTCGGTTGCTGCAGCATCGATGTTGCAAGGAACGTTCGGTCTGTTACTGGCAATGGGCGGTATCGGTTTCGTTGCAGGGTATATCTTTAATCGCGACAAGAAGACAGGAAAAGTCCCACGAATAGATTCTTGAACACACAAAAAAAAGGTTCCCTAACTTGACTTCATTTCAAGTGCGGAACCTTTTTATTCATATTGAATTGTGATCACTACGGATGATCTCCTTTCAGACTTGCTATACTGCTTTGACATGAGATCCAATGGTCTTCTTAATGAAGAAGTTTGAAAGAAATTAGTAACTGCCGTCTTGCGTGAACGGAAACGTACTCATTCGAGTTACTAACAAATGTTCATCGGGTCATGTCCAACCATCCATTGTGAAGTCGAACGCTTGCCATGAGATGTTCAACGATTGACAACACTCCTTTTGGTCAACTGAACGATTCGTTTTACCCTGACATGGGTCCCTAGCTTCGAACCGATGTCGGAATCGTCTCGCAAATGAGCGAATGTCGCGACCTCTCGTCGGAACAATAACGATTTGAGATGTCGTTCGCACCTCTGAGCTATTAACGGATAGCGAGCCGAGATGATTTCTTGCTCTAACCTGTTCCGGAACATGTTAGAAAGCGTTCATCTGACGCTCGTCCAAGTAACTTGGTACACCTTTATTATAACAAGAATCATCAAAAATGCAAGCGCTTTCTTTATAAAAAAGAAAAGAAATCAGGGGGATTCCCCTGACTCCTTCATTGTTGTTTGAACGATTGGTACGTGACGAAATACGAAATAAATTCTGAGTTTTTCGGGCTGCGCTCTCGCTCTGGACGACCGTCAAACATCTCGTGATCCCGCATCCCGTTTTCCCAAGCCGTCTTAATCGCGTGACGCATCGCCCGCTCGACCCGAGACGACGTCGTCTCATGTTCTTTGGCGATCATCGGATACAATTCCTTTGTGATCAACCCTAAAAGTTCTTGCCGCTCCCTAACATAGACGACCGCTTGGCGGATATACTTAAACCCTTTGATCCGCGGCGAGATGCCGAGCTGTTGCAACAAGAGCGAGATGTCGAGTTCTTCTGGCGACATCGGCTCGAACTCGCGGCTTGAACCCGCGGCCAGCTCGCGGATTTTAGAGATCAGTTGTTGAATGTTGAACGGTTTGACCAAGAAATAAGAAGCACCCAGTTGAACGGCCTGTTTCGTGACTTCATCTTTCCCGAAAGCGCTGAGCATGATCACTTCCGGCTTCGTGTGCGGCAAGTCTACTTGAAGCCGTTCTAGCACACCGATCCCGTCAAGATGCGGCATGATGATATCTAGCAGTAGCACGTCCGGCTGGTGTGTCTTGACGACGTCTAAGCATGCTTCGCCGTCGAAAGCGGTCCCTACGACTTTCAAGTCGGACTCGGACTCAAGTTGTCGAGTCAACAAGTCGACGATTTCACGATTGTCGTCCGCAATGCATAATGTAATCAATTAAGACACTCCTTCGATAAACTTCCGTTTTAATTGGAGGGACATATCAAGTAGCTCCTCCACATGCTGTTTCGTCAGATCGGTCATTTGCGCACCGGCAATCATTCTTCCGAGTTCATCGATGCGGTCCTCATGGTTAAGCGCGGCGACGTTTGTCTTCGTCCGTTCGTCCGTCTCGGTCTTCGTAATATACAAGTGATGATCCGCCATGGCGGCCACTTGGGCCAAATGCGTGATACAAAGCACTTGTGAACCGACCGACAAGCGGAAAATCTTCTCCCCCATCGCTTGGGCAACCCGTCCCGAGACACCCGTATCGACTTCGTCAAAGATAATTGACGCGACACCGACCGTCCTTGAGAAAATCGATTTTAACGCGAGCATGACCCGTGACAGCTCTCCGCCCGAGGCGACTTTCGCTAGCGGCTTGAACGGCTCTCCGACGTTCGTCATCATATAGAATTCGACTTGATCGAGCCCGTCCGTCTTGTACGACACTTCTTTGAACCGGACCTCGAACTTCGTCTTCTCCATGTAGAGCTCTTTCAACTCACGCTGAATCGCCTTCTCAAGCTCGCCGGCCGCTCGTTTCCTTGCTGCCGACAACTCGAGGCCGGCCGAACGCATCAAATGTTCGAGTCTGTCGAGTCGATCTGTTATTTCTTGAAGATGTTCTTCCCGATTTGTCATCGTTTTTAACTCTTCTGTGATTTTTTCTCCGTACGTGATGACGTCGTCAATCGTCGCCCCGTATTTCCGTTTTAATTGTTGGAACAACGCGAGGCGCGTTTCAATCTCATCGAGCCGGATCGGATCAAATTCAAGCGAATCGAGTTGGTCGCGCAATTGGAACTTGGCGTCTTCAAGCAGGAAGTACGCGTTCGAGATCGTCTCGGCCATCGGCGCAAGTGACGCCGTGAGCGCCGAACCTTCCTCCATCTCCCGCATCGCGATGCCGATTTGATCAATCCCTTTCCCCTCGTCCGCAACGGCGTCGTAGGACAAGCGGACGTGCTGATGAATCCGTTCAAAGTTCGCAAGTTCGTTCCGTTCTTCAGTCAACGCCTGCTCTTCCCCGACTTTGAGCTCGGCCGCGTCGATTTCATTCGTTTGAAACGATAATAAGTCCATTCGTTGGGCCAATTCCTGCTCGCTCTGGCTGAGTCGTTTCAGTTCATCAGCGACACGTTTCCAATCGGTGTACGTCTCGTGATAACGCGCTAACAACGGGGCCAGATCCGTTTCGCCGAAACTGTCCAATATGCCGAGATGGTGCTCGGCATCCATCAAATGTTGGTGCTCGTGTTGTCCATGAATATCGACCAAGAGACGTCCCAACTCACGCAACGTCGACAGCGGCATCATTTTGCCGTTGACACGACACACACTCTTGCCGCTACTATGTAAATCACGGCGCAAAATGACGGTCCCTTCCTCGATCTCGATTCCGTACTGCGTCGCCGCCTCGATGATCAGGTGATCGGGTTCGACGACGAACAGCCCTTCGATTTCCGCTTTATCTTGACCGTAACGCACGAATTCACTCGAACCTCGTCCTCCGACGAGCAGTCCGATCGCATCCAAGAGAATTGATTTTCCCGCCCCCGTCTCTCCGGTCAATACGGTCATCCCGCGCTTGAACGTGACGTTCAATTCATCGATGATCGCAAATTGTTTGATCGATAGTTCTGCTAACATCTGATAATTCACCTCATAACATTCCGAGTAGTCGTTCGATGATCTGCTTCGCCTGGTCCTCATCCCGTGCAATCATCAAGATCGTATCATCCCCGCACACTGTCCCGATCAATTCATCCCATGACAAGTGGTCAATCAAGACGCCGATCGCGTCCGCATTACCGGGCAACACTTTCATGACGACCAAGTTTTGGGCCGAGTCGACTGAGACGAAGCTGTCGCCGAGTATCCGTTTCATCTTGCCATACGGGTTGAAGCGCTGGTCGGCCGGCAGACTATACTTATAGCGGCCGTCATTGAGCGGCACCTTGACGAGATGAAGTTCTTTAATGTCACGCGACACTGTCGCCTGCGTCACTGGGTAACCAGACCGATGGAGTTCGTCCACGAGTTCATCTTGGGTCTCAATTTCACGATTCGTAACGATCTCTCGAATTTTAATCAATCGTTGTCCTTTGTTCATACAACCTGACACCTCATTTTTCGTTTCACATATACAGTATCATTCTAAAGTATTGGCGAAAAAAGGTCTACCATTCCAAGGTTGAAAAGGAAAGATATGGTGAGCAACCACCTTCAAAAACAGCTGCAGACAAATCGTCTGCAGCTGTTCATACGGTTTTCTTCAGTTGAGTATGTGCCTTGTCGATGACCGCTGACACGTCGAGAGCTGGTTCGATCCCACCGATCCCTGTGTAACGGGCGAACAGCAAGAATTCGATATTGCCGTCACCGCCAGTGATCGGCGAGAAGTCGAGCCCTTCGACCCAAAACCCTTCAGATGCGAAGTAGCGGACCATCTCATTGACGACGCGTTCATGAATCGACCGGTCCCGAACGATGCCTTTTTTTCCGACATCCGCTTTACCGGCCTCAAATTGAGGCTTGATGAGCGCCATGACGACACCGTCCGGTTTTAAAATTTGTTTTAACGGCGGAATCATCAGCCGAAGCGAGATGAACGAGACGTCAATCGTCGCAAAGTCGGGTTGAATCGGGAACTGCTCGTTCGTCGCGTGCCGAAAGTTCATCCGTTCCATGACGACGACGCGTTCGTCGCTCCGAAGCTTCCAAGCCAACTGATTGTAACCGACGTCGACCGCATACATTTTCGTCGCCCCGTTTTGAAGGGCACAGTCGGTAAAACCACCCGTCGACGAGCCGATATCGATCCCGATACGCCCGGAGACGTCGAGCGGGAACACTTGGAGTGCTTTTTCAAGCTTTAGCCCGCCACGGCCGACGTAAGGCATTGTCTGCCCTTTGACTTCGAGCGGGATGTCGTCAAACACTTTATCGCCGGCTTTATCGAGCCGTTCGGTCCCGCTGTAAACGATTCCGGCCATGACGGCCCGTTTCGCTTTCTCTCTCGTCTCCGCTAACCCGCGATCGACGAGCAATACATCTAATCTTGTTTTATTTCGTTTTTCCATAATTCCTCACACATTCTGTCGATTTGTCATTTGAATGAACTGCTCTACCGATTCCGCGATTTGAGACGGTCTGAGCCCGATTTCTTCTAGCAGTTGATTGACCGCGCCATGTTCAATATAACGGTCCGGAATCCCTAGACGAAGGACGCGCGGGAACTGTCTCGCATCACTCGCATGCTCGAGCACGCTGCTTCCGAATCCTCCGGCAAGAACGGCCTCTTCGAGCGTGACGAGCGGGATGCCTTCCTCATAGAGCGCGGTAAGCATCGCATCGTCGAGCGGTTTGATCGTACGGCAGTTGATGACCCGTACGCTCCGTTGTCCTTCGAGGAGCGTTCTCACTTCTAGCGCATCTTGCACTTGCGGCCCGAACGTCAAGATGGCCACGTCCGTCCCGTCAGCCACGACTTCCCACTCATCGAGCGGAAGTTCACGCAACGTCTCACTCATCGGGGTACCGATGCCTTCTCCGCGCGGGAACCGCACAGCAATCGGTCCATCATCGTATTTTAACGCCGTGTAGACGAGATGTTGCAATTCTTCCTCATCTTTCGCCATCAAAATCCGAATATTTGGCACATGGCGCATGAAGGCGATATCGAACACGCCTTGGTGCGTCTCCCCGTCGGCGCCGACAAGGCCCGACCGGTCAATCGTGAAGACGACGTTCAAGTTTTGGCGGCAAATATCGTGCACGAGCTGATCATATGCGCGCTGGAAGAACGTCGAATAAATCGAAACGACCGGTTTGAGACCTTGTGTCGCTTGACCTCCGGCGAGCGTGACCGCATGTTGCTCGGCGATGCCGACGTCAAACATGCGTTCCGGGAATTGCTTGTTGAAACAGTCCAGTTTCGAACCGACGCTCATCGCTGGCGTGATCAACGTCACACGCTCATCCGTCTCCGCGACTTTCGTGATCGTTTCGGCCACGACTTTTGAATAACTCGGTCCTTTGACTTTCCCTTTAATGACTTCACCAGATTCAATCTTGTACGGTCCGAGACCGTGCCACGTCCCGATGCCGTCTAGTTCGGCCGGGCGATAGCCTTTGCCTTTTTTCGTGATGACATGGACGAGTACCGGTCCATCAATTTTTTTCGCATACTCGAGTGTCTCGAGCAAATCTTTCAAATCGTGACCGTCCGTCGGTCCAAAGTAAGTGAAGCCAAGTTCTTCGAAGAACGTACCCGGTATGAGTGCCGACTTCAACATATACTTGACTCGTTCGCCACTGCGTTCGAGCGAACTTCCGACAATCGGGATGTGCTTGATGAGCGCTTCGACTTCCTCGCGGGCATGCTTCAGTTTACGTGACGCGCGCATCCGGCCGAGCATATTATGCATCGCCCCGACGTTTGGCGCGATCGACATTTCATTGTCGTTTAAAATGACGATGACGTTTTGTTTCTCGGCCCCGATGTGATTGAGTGCTTCGAGCGCCATTCCGCCCGTGAGAGCACCGTCTCCGATGATGGCGATGGCGCGATCATTCGCTCGCCCTTTTAGCTCGTTGGCGATGGCAATCCCCATTGCCGCCGACAACGAGGTCGAACTGTGCCCCGTCTCCCATACATCGTGCTCGCTCTCACAGCGCTTCGGAAACCCACATAAGCCATTATACTGGCGAAGCGTGTCGAACTGGTTCGTCCGTCCCGTTAAAATTTTGTGGACATAGGCTTGATGCCCCACGTCCCATACGAGTTGATCTTTCGGGCTGTCAAATACACGGTGCAAGGCAAGCGTCAACTCGACAACGCCGAGGTTCGGTCCGAGATGCCCTCCCGTTTCTGCCAATTTTTCAATCAAGAACCGTCTGATGTCTGCGCCAAGCGCTTCGATCTCGGTCACCGACATTTTCTTTAAAAATGACGGGTCTTGAATGGATGTCAGGTCCATGATGACCATCCTTTCTCCTGTCGTATTACTGATTCGTACCTTACATTTTACAAGAATGTGTCCATATATGCTATACATACAGAAAAACAAAGGTGACACGATGTGCTCATCGTGTCACCTAAAGTCAATGATTGCGTTTGACGACAAAGTAAAGTAGCTCATGCAAACGAGGTGAAGCGACCGACAGTTCGGCGAGCGCAGCTTCAGCTTGCGCGACTTCCTGAGCGAGCGCTTGTTTCGCACCATCAAGACCGAGCAGCTTCGGATACGTCGATTTATCGTTCCCTTCATCCGAACCGACGCGCTTCCCGATCAACGCCTCGTCGCCTTCGACGTCTAAAATGTCATCTTGGATTTGGAACGCAACACCGAGATGCGCTCCGAAACGCTTCAATGCCGCTTGATCGCTTGCGGACGCATCGGCCAAAATCGCGCCTGCTTCGAGCGCATAGACGAGCAGCGCCCCGGTCTTGCGGGCATGAATCGACTGAAGCGTCTCGAGCGATACGTGTTGTCGTTTCTCGGCTAACATGTCGTCTAGCTGTCCACCGACCATCCCGGCGCTACCGGCCGCCTCGCTGAACCGTGAAATCAAACTCACTAGTTTTTCAGGCGCGGCGTCCGTGCGGGTGATCACCTGAAATGCGTCCGTCAAGAGCGCATCGCCCGCAAGGATCGCGGTCGCTTCATCAAACTGACGATGGTTCGTCGGACGGCCTCTGCGGACATCGTCGTCGTCCATCGCCGGCAAATCGTCATGAATGAGTGAATACGTATGTACCATCTCGAGTGCGACGGCGGCTTCGTGACCGAGTTCAATCGGTCGGCCGTATGTATCGAGGACGGCGTACAGGAGGGCCGGACGAATCCGTTTCCCACCTGCCTCTAATGAATAGGTCATCGCTTCGAACAGTCGCTTCGGCATGGCCGCGTCGTCAACGAGACGACTCATCGCCTGTTCGACCGCACGTTTCCACTCATCGAGCATCAACTGACTCATACGGCGCCTCCTTTGTCACGGAGCGTACCGTCCAGTTCTAAAATTTCGTCCATTTTCTTTTCGGCAGCCGTCAATTTTGACTGACAAAGCGCCGACAGACGAACACCTTCCTCGTAGAGCGTCATCGCTTCTTCAAGCGCGACTTCTCCAGTCTCAAGCTTCGCCACGATGTCTTCGAGTCGGGCCAGCGCCGTCTCAAACGTCTGTTCTTCTTGTTTCTTCGCCATAATGTCTCTCCTTCACTTCCGCGACGGCATGACCGTCACGGAAACGGATCGTCACGACTCCGTCATGTAGTTGTTTGACATCTTTCACGTACGTCCCGTCTTGCTCGGTAAGCGTATAGCCTCGGGATAGGACCGCGAGCGGGCTGACCGCATGCAACCTGCCGGCCTGCGCGGTAAAGCGTTCGGTCGGCCGTTCGAGCGGCCGGATCCGGTTCAGTCGTCCTTCAAATTGACGGTACCGTTCATCGTTCGTCCGCAGTGCCCGAGCCAAATTCCGGACATCGAGCCGCTGCTGCGATTGAGCGAGACGATGGCGGGCGAACGTCAGTTGTTTGGTGACACCTTGCTCGAGACGGATCTCAGCCTGAGCGAACCGGTCCCGCTTTTGTGAGAGCGTGAACCGCGGCGACTTCAACCCGTAGCTGTTCGCCGCCCGTTCGAGCCGGTCGCGCACAGCTGTCATTTGATTCGTGACGGAACGCTGCAACTGCATCGTCAAACGCTCGACGTCTTTTCGCTGCGCATCGATCGTCGCCGTCGCGAGTTCCGCCGCAGCCGTCGGTGTGGCCGCACGTAAGTCGGCGACGAAATCGGCAAGCGTGAAGTCGGTTTCGTGACCGACGGCCGAAATGACCGGAATCGTCGAGTTGTAAATCGCTTCAACGACGATATCTTCGTTGAACGCCCACAGTTCCTCGATCGAGCCGCCGCCCCTGCCGACGATCAAGACGTCACAGTCCGTCCGTTCGTTCATCCAGCGAATCGCACTCGCTACTTGCGGGGCCGCCAAGTCACCTTGGACGGCAACCGGCGCGAACGTGATGGCTACGTGTGGCGCCCGGCGCCGCAGTGTCGTCGCGATGTCGTGCAAGGCAGCACCTTTTGGGGACGTAATGATCCCAATCCGTTCAGGGAAGGCCGGGAGCGAACGCTTCCGTTCCTCGTCGAACCACCCCTTCGCTTCGAGTTCGCGCTTTCTCGCCTCGTAACGCTCAAACAATAGACCGACACCGTCTTGACGCATCAGTTCAACGTACAGCTGAACGTCACCTGTTGCCTCGTACATCGTCACGCGAGCGACGACGACGACGTTCATCCCGTCTGTCGGTTCGAACGTGAGCGTTCTGGCGTCACGTGAAAACATGACGGCTTTCATGCGAGACGCCTCATCTTTCAACGTGAAATAGCAATGACCCGAAGCGTAACGTTTAAAGTTCGAGATCTCACCGACGACCGCGATTTGTTGTAAAATCGGATCGTCGTCAAGCTGTCGTTTGACGTAACGGACGACTTCGGACACTTGAATCGGATTAGCCACGCGAAGCGACCTCGACCGTGTTATGCATGAGCATCGTGATCGTCATCGGTCCGACGCCGCCAGGAACAGGCGTGATGGCGCTCGCGACGTCACGGACGCCTTCATAGTCGACGTCCCCGACGAGACGATTGTCGACACGGTTGACACCGACGTCGATGACGATTGCACCTGGTTTGACCATGTCGGCCGTGATGAGTCCGGCCCGACCGACCGCGACAATCAAAATATCGGCCTGTCTCGTCATCGCTCCGAGGTCAGCCGTCTTCGAATGGCAATACGTGACGGTCGACGACTCGTTCAAAAACAGCATGCCGACCGGTTTGCCGACGATTTGGCTTCTGCCGACGACGACGACATGCTTCCCGACGAGGTCGGTCTGCGTTTTGACGAGGTGTAAAATCCCGTGCGGCGTGCACGGCAACAGCGTGTCAAGACCGAGCATCATTTTCCCGACGTTCTCCGGATGGAAGCCATCGACGTCTTTCTCCGGTGAAATCCGCATGATGACGCGAGATTCATCGATATGGTTCGGTAACGGGAGTTGGACGAGAATCCCATGTACCGCTTGATCTTCATTCAATAAATCAATCAGCTTCAGTAAATCCGCTTCGGTCATGTCATCATCAAATCGAAGTATTTGCGAGTCGATGCCAATCTCTTCGGCCGCTCGCTCTTTCCCGCGAACGTAACTGTGGCTCGCTGGGTCGTCCCCGATTAAAATGACTTTTAATTTCGGGGTGATGCCGCGCGCCCGAAGAGCTGTCACCTGATCTTTCAACGTTTCCCGATACGATGCTGCGATTTGTTTCCCGTCGATCACTACTGCCATCTCTCTCATCCCCCATTGTCTTAGGTTTCTCTGTAGTTGGTGTGGTGTCTTCTCTATTTGTTTAACAGACCGTGTGCTTGTCTTCGCTTACGCTTTAATGATGTTACCGAGCACGCCGTTGACGAGCTTGGCCGCTTCTTCATCGGCGAACGATTTGGCGAGTTCGACCGCCTCGTTGATCGTGACTTTGTCCGGAATCGTCTCGACGTAGAGCAACTCGTACGTCGCCATGCGGAGAATCGTCCGCTCGACATTTCCGAGACGGTCGAGTCTCCAGTTTTTCAAGTTTTCGATGAGCAATTCGTCAATCTCATCTTTCTTCTCCAACGTTCCAACGACGAGTTGTTCGTAGAATGGATCAGAGTCCATACCATCAAGGGCAAATTCGATAGCCTCGTCTACCTCAAGTTTTGATACTTCGATTTGAAAAAGCGTTTGAATCGCTTTTTCCCGTGCTTCATGACGTTTCATTCAGATACTCTCCTTTTGCTTGCTTTCATCTTTAATCGGCAAGGATACCCCTACTTCAATCGTGCTCCGGGCACAGCCCGACGATAAGTGGGGGAGAAATTGCCGCCGGGACTGAATCACGCATGTCCGTTTTGGCAGACAACGTCGCTATCGATACCGGCCTCATCTCTTGCCCATCCTCTCCGGTTGTTCGTTTGTAAACTGTTCTCTACGGGAAAAAAATATTATCTCTAGTGAAAGGCGGTGAACCCAATGTCCACCATCACTGCGAAGGTCCAACTCTTCGTCCCGCCCCCTCAAGCGGCTATCCTGAGGGCAACGATGGACGCATACCGGTCGGCTTGTGACTGGCTGTCGGGACACGTCTTCGAGACGAGGGACCTGAACCAGGCGAGCCTCAACGACTCGCACTATGCCGAGCTCCGGCAACGGTTCGGCCTGAAGAGCCAGATGGCCCAGTCGGTCATGAAGACGGTGATCGCTCGGTACAAGTCGGCGAAGTCGAACGGGCACGCGTGGTCCCGTGTGGAGTTCAAGCGTCCCGAATACGACCTCGTCTGGAACCGCGACTACTCGCTCACCCAGGACCGGTTCAGCGTGAACACGCTGGACGGACGGATCAAGCTGGACTATGCGCGTAAGGGCATGAGGCAGTACTTCAACGGGACGTGGCGGTTCGGCACAGCCAAACTGGTGCACAAACACGAGAAATGGTTCCTACACATCCCCGTGACGAAGGCGTTCCCCGAACTCGACGACGCTTGCGTCACAAACATCGTCGGTGTGGACCTCGGCATCAACTTCCTGGCGGTCACGTACGACAGCCAGGGGCGAGACCACCTTCTACGACGGAAGAATGGTGAAGCACAAGCGAGGCACGTTTAAAGCGACCCGCGAACAGCTGCAACGACGGCAGACCCCATCGGCCCGCAAGCGGCTGAGACAGCTCGGCTCGAGAGAAAACCGTTATGTGACCGATGTGAACCATCAGGTCACGAAGGCACTCGTCGACCGATACCCGAGGGGCACGCTGTTCGTGTTGGAGGACCTGACCGGCATCCATGCCGCCACAGAGAAGGTGCGGGCGAGAAACCGCTACGTCTCCGTGTCGTGGGCGTTCTACCAGTTCCGTCGCATGCTCGAGTACAAGGCCGCACTGAACGGTCAGAAGGTGATCGTCGTCGACCCGAGACACACCTCCCAGACCTGTCCGACATGCGGGCACACCGAGAAGGCGAACCGGGACAAGAAGCTGCACACGTTCCAATGCAAGAACTGCCGGTACCGATCGAATGATGACCGCGTCGGCGCGATGAACCTGCATCGGAAAGGCATCGAACACATCGGTACAGGTGCCACGGGAGCATGACCCCCATGGAAGGGGCGAGGTCAACCGTCCCGATGTTCCGCCACGCGAAGGTAGGAGGCGCATGAGCGCCGTCCGCACTACCGGGCAGGAACGAGCGTAACCGTACTCTACGAGGGTAGAGGCGCCGTCGAGTCCTCGATGGACGCAAGCCCCCACCTCAAACGGACCGTCAAGGCGTTAAGTGGCGGGTTGTTGACTGTGATAGTTTAGCATAAAGCACTCACAAATTCAGTACAAAAAACAAGGAAGCCCGAAATAATGTTCGGGCTTCCTTGTTCGACTCATTTCGTCAGTATCATTTCTTTTTCGACAAATTTCGTGTCGAACGCACCGTTGCGGAAATGTTCGTGCGCCATGACTTGTTGATGGAACGGAATCGTCGTATGAATACCCGACACCGTGAACTCGTCAAGGGCACGGAGCATCTTCGCGATCGCTTCCTCGCGCGTCGGGGCGTGGACGATCAGCTTCGCCACCATCGAGTCATAGAACGGCGGGATGACGGCACCTGCGTATAAGCCGCTGTCGACCCGTACCCCCATTCCTCCTGGAACGATATATTGATCGATCTTGCCGGCCATCGGACGGAAGTCGGTGAACGGGTCTTCGGCGTTAATGCGGCATTCGATCGAATGACCGCTAAAGACGATATCGGCCTGTGAGATGGCGAGCGGATGCCCGAGCGCGACTTCAAGTTGCGCTTGGACGAGATCAAAGCCGGTGATCATCTCCGTGACCGGATGCTCGACTTGGATTCGCGTGTTCATTTCCATAAAGTAAAACTCGTTCGATTCAGGGACGTAAATAAATTCGATTGTCCCGGCGCTCGAGTATTGGATCGCTTTCGCCGCTTTGACGGCCGCTTCTCCCATCGCTTGACGCGTCGCCTCGTCGATCGCAGGCGACGGGGCCTCCTCGATCAGTTTCTGCATCCGGCGTTGGATCGTGCAGTCCCGTTCTCCTAAATGAATGACGTTCCCATACTGGTCAGCGAGCACTTGCACCTCGACGTGACGGAACGATTCGATATATTTCTCTAAATAGACGTCACCGTTCCCAAAAGCTTGTTTCGCTTCTTTACGGGTCGCGACGAGTCCTTTGATGAGCTCTTCTTCGTCGAAAGCGACACGAATGCCGCGTCCGCCGCCTCCGGCCGTCGCCTTGATAATGACCGGATAACCGATTTCTCGAGCGAGTTCAATCGCCTCATCATCCGTCACGACACCGCTCGATCCCGGGACGACAGGAACACCTGACTCGATCATCGTCCGTTTCGCTTCATCTTTAATGCCCATCTTCCGAATCGCATAGCTGCTCGGACCGACGAACTGGATCCCGCACGCTTCACTCATCTCGGCGAACTCGGCATTTTCTGCCAAAAATCCATACCCCGGATGGATCATCGTCGCATCGACCGCACAAGCGACCGACAAGATGTTCGGGATATTCAAATAAGAGTCTTTCGACGGGTTCGGCCCGATACAATACGCCTCGTCCGCGAGACGAACGTGCAACGCCTCACGATCCGCCTCCGAAAAGACGGCGACTGTCGGGATATTCATTTCTTTGGCTGCCCGAATGATTCGTACCGCGATCTCGCCGCGGTTTGCAATGAGTAATTTCATAGCACCCTCACTTCACGCTAAAGAGCGCTTGGCCATATTCGACTAAATCGCCGTCGGCGACGAGGATTTCAACGACTTCCCCGCTGATTTCGGCCTCGACGTCGTTGAACAGTTTCATCGCTTCTAATATACAGACGACCTGACCCGTCTCGACACGGTCGCCTACTTTGACGTACGTGTCTTTATCCGGGGCCGGGCGTGAATAAAACGTTCCGACCATCGGTGATGTGATGGTACGTAAGTTGCTCACTTCCGCTTGAGGCGCTTCGCTCTCGTCTACGGCTGGTGCAGATAACGGAGCAGTACTCGGTTGAGCAAGCGGTGTGCTCGTGACGATTTGTTGCGCCGTTTCTTTTTTTAATGACAGTTTGAACTCGGACGTCTCGAGCTCCATCTCATGGATAGACGTCTGGTCGAGCAGTTCAATCAGCTCTTTAATGTGATCGATTTGCATGAAATAACCCCCTATTTATACCTGGTACTAATCTCTACTCTACTATAACTGGTCAGACCAGTGAATGCAACGACAAAAAAAGTGCCCATTCGTTTGAATGGACACTGCTCGTATTACCCGTTATAACGTCCCATGAAGTCGCCGGTACGTGTGTCGACCGTCACTTTTTCACCTGGCTCGATGAAGAGCGGGACTTGAATGATATGGCCCGTCTCGACCGTAGCGTTCTTTTTGACGTTCGACGCCGTATCCCCTTTAACACCTGGGTCAGCTTCTGTGATCGTCAAGACGACCGTCGTCGGAAGTTCGATCCCGAGGATCTCACCGTTATAATCAGCGATGCTCACTTCCATGTTCTCGAGCATGAACGGAAGCGCCGCTTTCACTTGCTCGCCCGTCAATTCGAGCTGCTCATACGACTCTGTATCCATGAAGACGTACGTGTCGCCCATCGGATACAAATACTGCATTTTTTTACGTTCGATGTGAGCGCGTTCGACCCGCTCGCCGCCCCGGAACGTCGTCTCTTGAATCGCGCCAGAACGTAAGTTGCGCATTTTCGTACGAACGAACGCTGCGCCTTTACCTGGTTTGACGTGCTGGAACTCGATGACTTGCCAAATCGACCCGTCTGATGTTTTGACTGTTAACCCTGTCTTTAAATCGTTTACTGATACCATAGTGATTTCCTCCTAAAAATGAGCTGAGACTCAAGCCTCAATCGTGATTAACTCTTTTGGCGACTGCGTGAGACGGACATTTCCATCCTTCGTGATGACGACATCATCCTCGATGCGGCAGCCACCGATGCCGGCGATGTAGATCCCAGGCTCGATTGTGACGACCATCCCAGGTTCGAGCACCGTGTCAGACCGGAACGACAACCCTGGCGCCTCATGTACTTCCATTCCGAGTCCGTGACCGGTTGAGTGGCCGAAGTACTCGCCGTACCCGGCTTCTTTGATGACGTCACGCGTCAACGCGTCAGCCTCGATGCCGGTGATGCCGGCCCGAGTCCCTTCCACGCCTGCCAGTTGGGCACGTAACACCGTGTCATAAATCTCGCGCAATTTGTCTGAGATCTCGCCGACTGCGAGCGTACGCGTAATATCCGAACAGTACCCTTTGTAGTACGCTCCGAAGTCGAGCGTCACGAGTTCACCCGCTTCGATGACTTTGTCACTGGCCACACCGTGCGGCAATGCCGAACGATGACCAGAAGCGACGATCATATCGAATGAAGACGAATCCGCACCTTGGCCGCGCATGAACATCTCCAACTCATTGGCGACTTCTTTCTCAGTGCGTCCCGGGCGAATGAACGTCTGGATGTGGGCAAACGCCGCATCAGCAATCGCCGCAGCTTCCTTCATTATCTTAATCTCTGCCTCGTCCTTAATCAAGCGCAGCTTTTCCACGATCCCTGACGTCTCGACCAGTTCAGCCGCTACCTCTTTCTCATACGTCCGATACGTCCCGACCGTCATGTCATCTTGTTCGATCCCGATACGCTTCACCCCTTCTCGGCTCGCGATGTCAGACACCGACTTGATGAGCGATGTTTCGAGCTCGATGATGTCATAACCGGTTACTTGGCTAGCCGCCTGCTCGGTATAGCGGAAGTCCGTGATGAAACTCGCCGCCTTCGCTGTGATCAAGATGACCCCGCTCGACCCGGTAAACCCAGACAAGTAACGAATGTTCTCTCGTTTCGTCACGAGCAATCCATCGATCCCGTTCATTTCTAACTGAGCTTGTAGCTTGTTGACGCGTTCAATCATGTAGATTCCTCCAATGTTCGATGAGTGCATGCAACGCGAGCGTATAGCTCGTCAATCCGAATCCGCTGATGACGCCGAGGCAGACACCGGCAAGTTTCGATTCGTGACGAAACGACTCACGGGCATGCACGTTCGAGATATGTACTTCGACGACCGGGGCTGAAATAGCGGCAATCGCGTCTCGCAATGCAATCGACGTATGCGTATACGCCCCGGCGTTCAAGATGACGCCCGCGTAATCATACGCCTCATGCAGCGCATCGATCAGCTCACCTTCATGATTGGACTGGATGAACGTGAGACGAACATCTCCCGGTGCTTCGAGCAACAGTTCTGCCGTCAAGCCTTTCAGCGAGACATCCCCATACACATCCGGTTCCCGTCTACCTAGCAAGTTCAAATTCGGTCCATTCAAGACAAGTATATGCACAAGCCTTCCCCCTCATTCGTCAAGTCTTTCTTATTGTAACAAATTTATGCGAAGAGCGATAATCGCGTCACCTGAGGTTTCGTTTTTCGATCAAATCACGTTATAATTCAACTATATACTTGTCAGAATCGAGGAGAACCTATGAAAAATAAACAGTTGATCCCCGTCGGCGGTCAAGCACTCGTCGAAGGCGTCATGTTCCAAGGACGCACCGAGAGCGCCTCGGCCATCCGGCGTAAAGACGGATCGATCGAGACGTTCAAACAGCCTCGACTCCTCGTCCCGTGGGTCCAATCGTTGAAAAAAGTCCCGTTCCTTCGCGGCATCGTCGCTTTATACGAGTCGTTAAAGAACGGCTCGGCCCACATGAACTTCGCGAGCGATCGCTATGACGTCGACCCGAGCGAAGACGTCACGGAGAAGCCAGAGCAAAAGCAAAACATCCTCATGGTCATCATGATCGCCATCGTCGGTGTCATTTCTTACATCTTCGGCAAATTGATCTTCAACGTCACCCCGGCGCTCCTTGCCGCTATGTTCCAAAACGTGCCCGCACTGTCCGGTCACGTGATTCAAAACCTGCTCGAAGGGGGAATTAAACTAGTATTACTGCTCAGCTACCTATACTTGATTTCATTGACCCCGCTCATCAGACGCGTCTTCCAATATCATGGCGCCGAGCATAAAGTTATCAACTGCTACGAATCCGGACGACCGATCACCGTTGATAACGTCCGTTCAAGCTCACGCCTCCACTATCGGTGTGGTTCAAGCTTCATCCTGTTCACCGTTTTTGTCGGCATCGGCGTCTATATGGTCGTCCCAATCGACCCACTTTGGGTCCGGCTCGTCAGCCGGATCGCGCTGTTGCCGGTCGTCATCGGCATCTCGTTCGAGGTGCTTCAATTCACCAATCGCTTCCGGGAGCATCGGTTCTTATCCGTGCTCGGTAAACCAGGACTTTCCTTGCAACTACTAACGACGCGCGAACCGAACGACGAACAGATCCGCGTCGCCATCGAAGCGTTCGAGACGTGGGAACGTTCCGAGCTCGGTCAACCAGACGTCCAAAGAGAGGGATAAAGAGGAGGAAAACACCATGATCAGACAAAGAATCGGCTCGACCGCGGCGACCATCGTGTTCATCTTGGGCTTCATCGGAGTCGGACATATGTTAGCGACCGATCCTGGTCGATTGTTCAGACAGTTGCTCTTCATCGGTATTTTCGGGTTAATCTTTTACGTGATTTACCGGGTCTTCATGGCTCCTAAAATTTCGGCCGAAGACGTGCGTTACCGGAAGACCGCGCAAGCGTCGAAAAAACGGATGGCGCGACCAGGCAATAGCCCCAAAGTCAAACCTTCCGCAGCGGCCGCTAAGAAAAAGAACACCAAACCAGGCTCGAACGTGACCAAACTGTCGAAACGTACGAGCGTCCATCGCAGCGATGCCCCTCACCTGACCGTCATCGAAGGAAAAAAAGGCAAGAAGAAAAAGAAAGCGAACATGTAAAAGGAGCGCCTCTCGAGGCGCTCCTTTTAGTCTGTATCGACAAATCCGATATACGGTAAGTTGCGGTATTGTTCCGCGTAGTCGATACCGTACCCGATGACGAACTCATCTGGAATCTCGAATCCGACATAATCCGCGTCAAGTTGGACGAGGCGACGAGCCGGTTTATCTAGCAACGTGCAAATTTTCAATTCTCCCGGTTGATGCAGCTTCATATGCTGACACAAAAATTTGAGCGTCTGACCGGTATCGATGATGTCCTCGATAATGACGACATATTTCCCTTCGACGTCGAGGTCGAGATCTTTCCGAAGTTGGACGTTCCCGCTCGAGACCGACTTTTTCCCGTAAGACGAAGTCGCGACCGTGTCCAGTTGGACGCTTCCTTTCATCTGTCGCATCAAATCAGCGGCGAATACGAGTGAACCTTTTAACACGGGGACGAGGACGATCGGCGTCCCGGCCGCATCACGTTCGATCTGTTCCGCGAGTTCAGCGACGCGCTGTTTGATCTGTGCTTCATCAAATAACTTCCCTTTGATTTGAATGTTCATTTTTCGGCGATCGTTCGCCGTCACCCCCTCATTTATCTATCCAGCAACTATTCTATCATACAATCACCCTAAAAATAGACTTTAATTCAATAACATGATGTTAATGTTCGGTTTTTGGTTCAGGTGCATAAAAAGACCGCTACCCGATTCGACGATCGGATCGCGGTCGATTTCACTCATCGCGTGTCATATTTAGTTCCTGAAACTGTCGAAACTGCTCCATCAGCTCGGGTTTGTCTTCAAAGAATTCGACGAATTGGGTCATGCAGTCGAGCGTGTTCGAGCTCAAATGATGTTCGATGCCTTCAACATCCTCATAGACGTGCGCTTCATCGACCCCGATCAGCCGTAGGAACGACTCGAGCATCGTATGCCGCTCGACGAGCCGCTTGCCGATCTTCTGCCCTTTATTCGTCAACATCAGGCCTCTGTATTTTTCATACACCAAATAACCTTCCCGGTCTAACTTTTGCACCATTTTCGTGACTGAGGAGGGATGCACCCCTAAATGTTCGGCGATATCAGATACACGGGCGTATCCTTTCTCGACCATCAGTAAGTAGATTCGTTCTAAGTAGTCTTCCATACTCGGTGTCGGCATGGGCGTAGCCTCCCCTTATGTTCCGTTCTCCAATCTCCATTTTAGCGTAACCCGTGTAAAACCGAAAGCAGAACGGGCAAATCGTCTAGTCAATCATTGTCTCATGACCTTAAATTCTTTATAATGAATGTTGGTGAAACTTAATAAAGAAAGGAAGAACATCAATGGGAATCGAAACAATCCTCGTCATCATCCTCTGGGCTGCGCTCATCGCATATATCGTCTGGCGCTTCATGCCGGCTCGTGGTTTGAAAAAAATGAAACAAGAAGAATTTCGTGCTTCGCTCCGCAAAGGACAACTGATTGACGTCCGTGAACCGAATGAGTACAAGGGAGGCCATATCATCGGGGCCCGTAATATCCCGGTCGGCCAGATGAAACTTCGGATGAAAGAGCTACGGAAAGATCAACCGATCCTCATGTACTGCCAAGGCAAGTCACGTACGAACCAGGCAGCCAAACTGCTCATGAAAAATGGCTACACCGACATCTATATGCTTGAAGGCGGATTTAAAAACTGGAAAGGGAAAGTCAAAAAAGACTGACCCTCACAAACAAGCGTTGCTCCAACATTCGTTGGGGCAACGCTTGTTTGATTGAACGTTCAAAAGAATTTAGCGATTGACTTTGGTGTTAAAACTGTCCCTACCGATTTAATTTCCTCATTGACGACAAGGCCAGGCGTGCTCATAATTCCATATGACATGATTTGTTCGATATCCGTCACTTTTTCAACCGTCGCTGTCTTTCCAGTTAGCCGTAACGCTTCTACGACGTTTTGCTCCAGCGTCTTACAATTGCGACACCCGGTTCCTAAAATCTTTATGTTCATGTTCGACTCCTCCTCATAGTATAAAATTGAATAAGTAACCAATTATCATGATCCCTAACGTCACAATGACGAAGAAAATGATGACGAGCTCTTTCTTCAACACCCGGCTCAACAATAGACCTTCAGGTACAGACAAAGCGACGGTCGACATCATGAACGCAAGAGCCGTTCCGATCGCCATTCCTTTCCCAACGAGCACTTCGATGACCGGCAACGTCCCGATCGCATTGGAATAGAGCGGAACCCCGATCAACGTTCCAATGATTGGGCCATACCAGTTATCTCCCCCTGCGACACGCATAATGAACTCAGCCGGTATGAACCCGTGAAACCCTGCCGCAATCGCAATCCCTATCAGTAAATAAGGCCCCACTTTTTTTACGGTCTCATAGACGCCATTGAGCGCTGTCACTAAACGATCTGCTTGTGATAATTCAACCGTGACCGCGACTTGTTGACTTTTGATGCGATATACGTAGTCTTGCACATACTTTTCAAGATGTAACTTTTCAATTAGCAGGCCAGCGAACAATGCGACCATCACCCCTGCAAATACATATAAGAACGCGATCTTCCAACCGAACATCGAGATGAGAAGGACGATGGAAATTTCATTCACAATCGGTGACGTGATGAGAAACGTGAACGTCATCCCGAGCGGAATACCCGCTTCCACGAACCCGATGAAAAAGGGGATCGTCGAGCAGGAACAGTATGGTGACAAGACGCCTAGACCAGCGGCACCAATATATCCGCCAATTTTCCGCTTGCCACTCAAATAGTCGCGAACTTTTTCTACAGGGAAATAACTGCGAATATATCCGATCACAAAAATCATAATGCTCATCAGCACGGTTATTTTCACGACGTCCATCACGAAAAATTGTACAGCTTCACCGAAACGGCCACTTAGATCAAGGACGTCGTATGCGATAAAGTCTCCAATCCGATCAAACATGTTCACCCACTTCTTTCTCTATCAATTGAAAAACGGTGTTCCGTCCCAAACGTGTCGAGCGAATGACTTCACCACGCTCTAGCAAACGGAGGTGATGTGTCAACGTAGAGTTCGGCATCTCGAGCGCGCTCGACAGTTCACATAAGCACATCGGGACTATGCCTAACAGGCGGACGATCTTTAACCGAGTTGGATCTGCCAGCCCTTTATGGAAGGCGGCTTGTCGCTCGAGCTCTTCCTCATCAAATTGACAGATACGTAAGGATTCACGAAGTTCTTCGTCTGTTTTCAAAGCCCATTCCATCTTCATCACCTCCTTTATATAACTAGTTTGCTAGTTATATAGTTTCAAGTCCACACACTTATTCAACTATTCACATTTAAGACATTTTTTAGTTCATACAATCGTCACAACCACTCATCTTGGCACAAATCAAAAACCCGCTCGCGAATTGCGAGCGGGTTGTGGCTTAGTTGATTGACGATGGTTGACGTCGCTCATACTTCAATACCGGCTTACGGGCAGCGAGCGTCTCGTCGAGTCGTTTGATGACCGTCGTGTGCGGCGCCGTCTGAACGATCTCCGGATTCTCTTCTGCCTCTTTGACGATTTGGAGCATCGCGTCACAGAACGCGTCGAGCGTCTCTTTCGATTCCGTCTCGGTCGGCTCGATCATGATGCACTCCTCGACGTTGAGCGGGAAGTAGATCGTCGGCGGATGGTATCCGAAGTCGAGCAATCGTTTGGCGATGTCGAGCGTACGGACACCGAGTGCTTTTTGACGTTTACCTGACAAGACGAATTCGTGCTTGCAGTACGTGTCGTACGGCACATCGAACGCGTCCTTCAAACGGGCGAACATGTAGTTGGCGTTCAACACTGCTTCGCGTGAGACGCGCGTCAGCCCTTCGGCGCCCATCGTCTTAATGTAGCTGTAGGCGCGTACGTTGATGCCGAAGTTTCCATAGAACGGTTTGATGCGTCCGATCGACTGCGGGCGATCGTAATCGAGCGTAAAGCCTGAATCCGCTCTGTTTACGATCGGTGTCGGCAAGTACGGGATCAAGTCGCGCTTGACGCCGACCGGTCCCGAGCCCGGGCCGCCGCCGCCGTGCGGTCCTGTGAACGTCTTGTGCAAGTTCAAGTGGACGACGTCAAAGCCCATATCACCAGGACGGGCGATCCCTAGAATCGCGTTCGAGTTGGCCCCGTCGTAGTACAGTTTACCGCCTGCCTCATGGACGACTTTGGAAATTTCAAGAATGTCCGCCTCGAACAACCCGAGCGTGTTCGGATTCGTGAGCATGAGCGCTGCCGTGTCGGCTCCGACTTTCGCTTTTAAGTCAGCGAGGTCGACAAGTCCCCGCTCATCCGATTTGACCGTGACCGTCTCGAATCCGGCGACGACGGCCGAAGCTGGGTTTGTCCCGTGCGCCGAGTCTGGGACGAGTACTTTCGTCCGATTCATATCGCCGTTATGCTGGTGGAACGCTTTGATCAACATGAGTCCGGTCCATTCCCCGTGGGCACCGGCTGCCGGTTGGAGCGTCACTTCGTCCATCCCCGTGATTTCAGCGAGCTGGTCTTGAAGGTCGACCATCATCTCGAGCGCCCCTTGCACCGATTCGATCGGTTGGAGCGGGTGGATGTGGGCGAACCCAGGCAGACGTGCCATATCTTCGTTCACTTTCGGGTTGTATTTCATCGTACATGATCCGAGCGGATAGAAGCCGGAATCGACACCGTGGTTCCGCGTCGACAGCGACGTATAGTGACGAACGACATCTAGTTCCGACACTTCCGGCAGTTCGGCCACCTCATGACGAATCATCGACGCCGGTAACAGCGCCTCGATATCAACTTCTGGTACGGTCGGTGTCGGCAAGTTGTAACCGGTACGTCCGGCACGTGACACTTCAAAAATGAGCGTTTGTTCGTGTTGCATCAGTTCGTCCCCCCAACCACTTCAATAAATCCGTCAATCTCTTCTTTCGTGCGCAGTTCGGTCGCACATAGCAACATCTGTGTTTGACGATCAGCATCATACGTTCCGAGCGGCAATCCACCGATGATCCCATTGTCAAGCAAGCGGCGTGACACGGTTTCGGCATCGATACCGAAATCGACGACAAACTCGTTGAACATCGGTCCTTCGTCGATGATTGGGTAACCGGCCGACTTCAGTGCCTCTTTCATATAGTGGGCCGTTTGAATGTTGCGGACGGCCATGTCACGAATCCCATATTTCCCGAGCGCGGACATCGTGATCGAGGCGGCGAGCGCGTTGAGCGCCTGGTTCGAGCAGATGTTTGATGTCGCTTTATCGCGGCGGATATGCTGTTCCCGTGCCTGTAGCGTCAAGACGAAGCCGCGTTTCCCGTCCTCGTCGACCGTCTGACCGACGAGACGACCCGGCAGTTTACGCATGAGCGCCTTTTTGACGGCGAAGTAGCCACACGATGGACCACCGAAACTTTGTGGGATCCCGAACGGTTGGGCATCGCCGACCGTGATGTCGGCACCGAGCG
Organism: Exiguobacterium sp. SH3S3; assembly: GCF_004337115.1. Lineage (NCBI taxonomy): Bacteria > Bacillati > Bacillota > Bacilli > Caryophanales > Exiguobacterium > Exiguobacterium sp. SH3S3. The sequence goes on along the minus strand of NZ_SJUU01000004.1, from coordinate 51,627 downwards.
CACCAGGAGACTCTAAAATACCGAGTGCGAGCGGGTTACTCGATACGACAAAGAGCGCACCGGCATCATGGGCCGCTTTCGCGAGCGTCGCCAAGTCCTCGACGCGACCGTAGAAGTTCGGGTACTGAACGACGAGACACGAGGCGTCCGTCAAATCGACGTCCGTCAAATCCGTCACGCCGGCCGCAACATGCGTATATTCAACTGAAAGTCCCGGTCCATCCGCGTATGTGCGGATGACGTCTTTCGCTTCCGGGTGAACAGCACCGGAGACGATGACACGTTTCTTCTTCGTATGAGCGCTCGCGAGGTACGTCGCTTCCGCGAGTGCGGTAATGCCGTCATACATCGACGAGTTGGCGACGTCCATCCCCGTCAGTTCACAAATCATCGTCTGGAACTCGAACATCGCTTGCAGTTCACCTTGTGAAATTTCAGGTTGATACGGCGTATACGCCGTGTAAAACTCAGAACGGAGCAACATATGGTTCATGACGCTTGGCGACAAGTGGTCGTACATGCCGGCTCCTAGAAAACTCGGATGTGATTTCGTGTGAAGGTTCTTCTCGGCAAGCTTCGTCATGTGGCGGACGAGATCGACTTCTGGGAGCGGAGCGCCGATGGCAGATAACGATGCCGTCTCCCGGAGCGTGGCCGGGATATCTTCAAGCAAATCTTCGATCGATTCGACACCGATCGTCTGGAGCATATCGCGTTCGTCTTGCTCGGTCATCGGTAAATAACGAAATTCCATTCTGTTCATTCTGAATCCCCCTGTATCATTTACGTTTATAGAACGGTGTCGGCACACGTTCGGCTTCTATTTGTTTGCCCCGAACTTCGACGATGAAGTTTGATTGTTCGACAAACCGGCGATCGATCCGGGCCCAAGCGATCGATTCGTTAACGGTTGGCGGCATCGTTCCCGTCGTGACGACGCCGATCGTCTCGCCGTCAAACAAGACGGGCGCACCTTGTCGGGCAATCCCGCGGCCGAGTAGCTTCAAGCCGATCAGACGGCGCGGAATATCTTCTTTTTGTTTGACGAGGGCATCTTTCCCGACGAAGTCGGTATCGAGCTTGACCGCAAAGTTCAAGTTGGCCTCGAACGGCGTCACCGTCTCGTCTAACTCATGCCCGTACAGCGGCAGACAAGCTTCAAAACGGAGCGTGTCACGTGAACCGAGCCCGCACGGCGTCACTTGTTCTGCTTCGAGCGCAGTCCAAATCTTCGCGACGTCTTCGGCCCGGGCGTATACTTCGAACCCATCCTCACCTGTATAGCCGCTCCGCGAGATGATTGCTGGCACACCGGCAACGTCGCCGCTCAAAAACCGGAAGAACTTGATCTCATGTAGTGGTAAGTCCGTGATTCGTCCGAGTACTGTTTCTGCAATCGGACCTTGGATCGCGATTTGACCGTACGCATCCGATTCATCGGTCACAGTGACGTCCCCTGATACGTATCGACGGACGTGGGCCGCGTCTTTTTCAATATTCGAGGCGTTGACGACGAGCCAATACGCGTCTTCATCGAGCCGATAGACGAGCAGGTCGTCGACGACCCCGCCGTCAGGTAAACAGAACAAGTTGTATTGCGCTTGCCCGATATTCAGCTTCGAGACGTCATTCGTCACAAGACGTTGGACGTTTTCGAACGCGTCCGGACCTTCAATCCGAATTTCCCCCATGTGCGATACATCGAACATACCAACCCGCTCCCGAACCGCTTGATGCTCTTCTTTGATTGACGAGAACATGATGGGCATCTCAAACCCCGCAAAATCCACCATCTTCGCCTTCGTAGAAATCAGGTCGTACAAAGGCGTACGTTTCAACGTTAACTTCTCCATAATATCCCCCAATCCCGAACGTAAGTAATGCATTTGATGAAATATTTCGTTTTCTATTCCACTCTATCAATTTTTTGACGCGCTGCCTAGCAAAAATGGGCAAAAATAAAGAGGATTGAAAACGAAAACGTTTTCATCCTCATTATTTCATATTTCAGTCTCAGTGGAAACGCCTGAACGATCGATTCCAGCGGTCCGCTTAATTTCCTTCGTAAGGCCGACCGTTGCCTGTTTCAGTTCGAGCGACTCGTCTTTCACTTTAACCGAATAAGCCTTCATTTGCTTCACCGATGCGTTGACCGTGTCGATGTGCTGTTTGATCTCACCGACCAAGCCTTGAATCACGTTCATTCGAATCGTAAACCGTTCCGTCAACCGTTTCACACGGCGCAGATCGGTCTTCATTTTGTTCCGATACAATAAAAATCCGTATCCACCTAGCCCGACGAGTGCGAGCACGATAATACCAAGATTAATCCAAATCATCTGTCTTCCTCCTTCAACCGATCTAGTTCACAAGCAATCGCTTCCGAGCTCAATGAGGCGTCGATTGTCACATCGGCGTAAGCGTAAAGCGGACGCCTGCGCTCGTATAGCGCCTCGACGCTCCTTTTACCAAGTTGCACGAGCGGACGGTCCGAGTCTTTAATGCGCCCCCAACACAGTTCGAACGGCAACTCAAGGGCAACGATGCGCCCATGCCGCCGCATCCATTCGATATTTTCTGAGCGCTCGACGATTCCGCCACCTGTCACGATATAGTCCGCATGAACGTTTCGAAGCATCGCCGTCTCTTCGGCTCGAAACGCGCTCTCACCGTGTCGGGCGAAATAAGCAGGTAAACCCATTCCAAGATGCCGTTCGAGCGCTTCATCCAAATCGATGACATGATTCGATTTTTCAAGATATCGTTTTAAGCTTGATTTACCTGTACCCATAAACCCGATGATGTAAAACGGTCTAGTCATCGAAATAAATCACCTCTTTATGCTTCTCTCCCGTCTTCAACCGGATCTCGACCTCCGTCGTACCTGGCCCGAGCGGTCGGCAGAAAATCGTACCCGTCGGTTTGACGATGATCTCTGCTTCTGTCTGGCACGAATGTTTGGCGACCATGAGATGGGATTCGAAGCGAATCGCCAAAATTTCGAGCGTCAGACGTTCCGTGCTTCGTTCGATATCAGTATACCAAAACAAAGCTGCAGCTAATAGCCACGTCAAGAGGACTAGCGTAGAGATGACGAAGAACCCGAGCGCATGCACATCACGGACTTCTCCCGCGGACCGATCGAGTCGGTCCACTGAATCCGGTAGCCGTTTCCTAACGGTTCGACGCGATAACCATCGATTCCTCTTATAAATAACAAGTTCCCTCCCTCTTCGCCTACCATGACTAAGTTCCGATTGATCTGCTTGAGCGTCCACATCCACGTCGTCTCATCGGGTCGAACGTACGTACCGACGAGTCTACCTTCTCGCACCTGACAGTCACGACTGTCGAACAGTTTGCGAACGATGAGTTGTGGTGTCGTGTTCACTTGACCGCGCGGTTGTTCGTAAAACGCCTCCCCGAGCGCTAAAAAGTGGACGAGTAGCCCGATGAACAAGGGGAGCAACAATAATGTGAACGTCATCTCGAGCAACGTGAAGCCACCCTCAGAGCGTCGGCAGACATATGTCTTGTTCACAAATTTCAACTTCACCGCTTGGATCGGCCGCATCGAGCAACACCTCCCCTTGAAGCCGTTCATAAGTCCGAACCGTCGCCTCGAGACGCTCCACCCGCTCCGTACCCGCCGTAACGAACGGCGCAATCACACCGACCCATCCGAGCAGGAGGGCTAGACTTAAACAAACTTCCCAAAACGTGACGCCTTGCTCATCCTCCCCCACTATGGATCACCTCCGGCTCATACGTGCCCATCCTGAACTTCAACGTGACCGCGACTTGGCCCGTGTAAAATTTCCACTGTCCGGCATACGTCGCCGCCGACTTTGAAAAGACGATTTCGTTCGTTGTCGGCAGACTCATCTCGACACCGTCGGGAACGATGCCTGAAGTGATCGACGTCGTCCCGCACGTGATGTGATACCGCCGTTCTTTCATATACCATCTCAAGCGCGGGACACATTTTTCATCGGCGGCCACGTACGGATACTGACCGACCTCGGCGATGTCTTGGACGAGCGCCTCCGTGAAGTCGATGAGCGCGAGTCGGTCCATCGAACGGACGGTAGGTGTCGCCACTAAAAGGAGTAACGACAGGACGACGAGTACCCAAGCCATCTCGACGAGCGTATAGCCGCCTTGTCTCATTTCAGCGCCAACGCACCTGTGCTCGGCGTGTACGTGTACGTCATCGACTGACAGCTATATTCGAGCGGGTTCTCGGTCGAAGCACGTTTGATGACGGCGAGCGATTCCGGATACGCCTTATGTTCCGCATAATATAAATTGATTTCAGATTCGACAATCCGTACGCTCCCTTCACAACTGACGCTATCCGCCCGTGACTTCCCGTCCGACATAGACGGGACGAGTAGCAGCAACAAGACCGAGATGATTAGTAAGACTGCCGCCATTTCAACGAGTGTGAATCCTTGCTCTGCCTGACAGTCTGATTTGAATTTTGCCACGATAATTCTCCTCCTCATAGTTGGGCCATAATTAGTTTGACCGGCAAATAAATCGTATAGAACATCATCGTCACCATGACGGTCAAGAAGCCGTACAAAAGCGGCTCCGTCTTGGCGATCAGTTGCTTCCAATACAGTTCCATCTCTTCAAAGATCAAGTCTCGATGTAACGCCATAATCAATCCGAGATCTCCACTCACCGTCCCGACCCCGAACAAGCTGACGACTTCATGGTCGAGCAGACGTTCCTCTCGGGCCGCCGCCTCCAACTCGATTCCACCAGACATCCGGTCATGGATGCGCCGGGCGATTTGCGCCACTTCCCCTTCTCCATAAGAGAGACGCTCGATGACGTGACGCACCGAAATTTGCCCTTCACTCAGTAAGGACAGTTCGCTGACAAACAAATACGTGACATACAGTCGTCTTCCCCGCTCGACGAATTGGATCGGGACGGACCGGCCTCGCTTCACGACCCAATAGCTCCCGCCGCCCGTCAAGATGAGCGCGACGAACAAGCCCGGGAAAAAACCTCGTGACAAGAGGATGCCGCTGATTCCGTCTAAATCGTCGACCTGCACCATCGAGAGCAATTTCGGAAAGATGTACAGCGCATAAATGGCACCAAGCCCTAAAAGCATCGTCAAGATGACGAGCGGATACCTCGCCAGTTGTTTTAACTCTTGCTGCAGGCCTCGACGCATCATCGATAAGGCAAGCACTTGTTCTAGACCTTCAATGAAATGATGTCCCCGTTCCGCCGTGACAAGCATGTCTCGCATGCGGGCATCCGTGACGAGTTCAGAGAACACGTCGGCGAGTGCCAGACCACTCTCGAGCTTTTGCCGCATCACACGAATCAGTTGTTTTTGCTTCCCCCGCTCATGCAACTCGAGCGTCTCGAACGTCTTTTTCAACCCGACCCCTCGTGCTTGCAGTCGCAGGAAGCGCCGGATCGTGTTCAGCTCCCTACTGGAACGGACATCGACCATGAGCAAGTCACCTCCTCTCTCCGCTGCAACACACACCAATGGCGCGGCACCTCTACTTTGCCGATCAACTGTTCGAGACGGCGTTCACCGTCTTCGATACTCGCCGTATGAAACGTCGCGATCGTCAAATGTCCGCTCAGTGCCGCATCATGCGCGACACGCAGTTCTTCACTCGTCCGCACCTCCCCGACAACGATGATATCCGGGTCGGCTCGCAACGTTTCTTTCAACAAACGTTTATGATCCAGTCCTGCCAATACATTCACCTCGAGCTGGATCACACCTGTCAATTGCTGTTCGGGAGGGTTTTCGATCGTCACGATCCGGTGGTTCTTCAAACTTTCAAGAAAAGCATAGAGGACTGTCGTTTTTCCGGCCCCGGTCGCGCCACCGATTAAAAACAAGCCGTGCCGCAGCTCAGCCATGCCTTGAAAACGCAACACATCCACTTCAGATAACAACTCTTGAAGTTGGAACGAGACGTTCGGCAGACGCCATGACATGAGCACATCAGTAAATGACGGCAAAAACGTGACCCGGATCATTTCTTCGTTCCGATCATATATCCCGGATTGCGGAACCCGATGATCCGTTTCAGCCAATGAACACCAATATTTCATATGTAATGTGAGCCGTTCGTAGTCTGGACGTGGTATCGTCTCAAGCTTTGTGATCGACGTCCCGTGACGCGCCTGTACGATAACGGCGTCTTTGCCTGGCATGAAATGGACATCGCTCGCCTCGAGCCGTCGCGCCGCTTTAATCAATCGATCAATCACCAGTTTCATTGTCCCCACCTCATAAATGAGCATAAAAAAAAGCCCACTCTTAGGAAAGTGGACTTGTCTTATGAAACGTTTACCGAAGTCAAATCATGGCGGCGGGCATACGTCTCGATTGACGCCTTGTCGTAGCCGACAATAACTTCTTTACCGTCTGTCAAAATCGGGCGTTTCAACAGCTTCGGATTTTCGCTCATCAACTTCAGCAATTCGCTCAGTTTCAATTCATCGACGTCAACGTTGAGCTGTTTGAACGCTTGACTTCTCGTTGCTAGGAGTGAATCGACTCCGTCTTCGCTAAGTGCAAGTAGCGTCAAGAGTTCGTCTACCGTCGGAGCGTCTCGGAAAATATGGCGTTCGTTCACATCAAGTTGTTGCTCTTGTAAAAACGCTTTCGTTTTTCGACACGACGTACAGCTTGGATACGTATAAAACATAAGTTCACTTGCCACTTTCAGCGCCTCCTTTTATTTGACAACCTGTTCCGTTCAATGCTTGTAAGTTGATTATACAACCTATCCTGTACTTTGTACATAGTTTGTACAACTTTTTTTGGTTTTTTGTACAACTTTGTACAACATCTTGATTTCACATATTTTTCACGATTATTTTGCTCAATTCACACGTTTTCATAGCATTTTTCTGAATGTGTTGGTAAAATAGTGAATGAGAATGGAATAATGTACGTATGGGGGGATTAACATGGCGAGAATGTTCCGTGTCCTAGGCTTTTGGACTGGGTTGATCGCGGCGCTGGCTTTCGTGGGCGCACTCGGTGGAGATCAAAGCAGTAGCGAACATACTGGTGACTTCGTCGTAATGGGTCTTGTCTTTTTAGCTCAAACAATTTTCTTTGTCGCACTAGGCTACTTGAAACTGACTGAAAAAACGTATGTATACGTGTTCGGCGCTTATTTGACTGTTTTCTTCGTCGTCTTCACGTATTGGAGTAACTTCCAAATGTAAAAAAGATTGTCTCTCGTCGAGACAATCTTTTTTTATGTTCACCGCTCAAAAAATGGATTTGAACGAATTTCAGCTTCGAGTGTCGTCTTCGGTCCGTGACCTGAATAGAGCACCGTCTCGGCCGGCAATAATTGACGCATCCGATCGATCGACCCGAGGAGCGTCGATTGGTCGCCGCCGAAAAGATCGGTCCGGCCGACCGATTGTTTGAAGATCAAGTCCCCGCAAAAGGCGACACGTTCGCTCGGGATGTGCAAGGTGACACTCCCTGGTGAGTGGCCCGGCGTGTGGTGCAACTCGATTGTAAACGCACCAATCTCCAGCTTCTTACCTTGATAAATCCGTTCGGCCGGTCGCATCGACGAGTGCGGAAGATGGAATTTCGCCGCCCCGTTCTTTTCGCCGTCGGCGAGCCATGACCGCTCGGCTTCATGAACATAGACCGGCACCGGATAGCGATCGCGCAGCGCGTCGATTCCGCCGATATGGTCAAAGTGGGCATGCGTCAACAAAATGGCGTTCAATCCGCCGAAACGTTCCACCACCTCAAAGAATTTCGGGTCGTCCGTGCCCGGGTCGACGATAACGACCGTTCCGTCTTGTTCGAGCACGTATCCGTTCTCTTGGGCAAGGCCCGATGTGATTTTTACAATATTCATCTAAAACACCTCCACAACCATTCTAAACGATATTGTGGCAAAATTGTAGCGGTGGCAACCTTTGCTCGACAGCGTGTGTTATTTCGGATAAAATAATAGTGATATTTCAGTGAAATTTTTATGAATTTCATGACGTATAATAAAGGGGGAACTCGTCATGCATTTGTATGAGCCATTTGGATGGATTTCACTCATCGTAGCACTTGTTGCACTTTGGGGGATGGCCCGTTCATTCAAAAAACGCCAATTCTTTCCACTTGCGTTTGCCGGAATCACCGCGCTCGTCTTTGGATTCTTCGGCGTCGCAACATTGATTTTCGGTGGAATCCCAGGTTAATGTTGACTTACTACGAAGACGACTGCGGTCGTCTTTTTTTATTCCGCAAAAAAAGCGCTGACGTTTAACGGTCAGCGCTAGCTCTTGATTATTAATCGGTTTGTTCTTTGAAGCGAAGCAAATCCGAATAGATCAAGTCATCGTTCATTTGCAGGATTTTTTCGGCTTCTTCCGTGACCGGTCCGCAAAGTGTCGTATCTTCAACCGCTTCTCCAGTCGTCGCATCGTAACACATCGATTGCGTCCACACGTAATCTTCCGTGACGACCGTGCCGTCTCGGAAGATGGCACGACTGTTGCGGTCTTCAGCGAACAAGTCGTTCCCGAACCCGACCAAGTCCGACGTATCGATGCCGAGCAAGTGCAGGAGCGTTGACTTCATGTCGATATGACTTCCGATCGTCTCATGGACTTCGCCTGTTTCTTGGCCCGGCAAATGGATGGCGAACGGCACTTGTTGAAGTTTCGCCACATCATACGGCGTCAACTCTTCTTTACCGAGCAAGTCGGCCAACGCGTCGTTATGGTTTGTCGAAATGCCGTAGTGGTCACCGTACACGACGAAAATCGTATCTTCCCACATCCCGTTCTGTTTCAGTTGGTCGATGAACAGGCCAAGCGCATAGTCTTGGTAAGCGAGTGCCTGCGGGAAGTTGTTAAGCGTCGTCGAGTTCGTCTCGAATTTCGGCACGAGTTCGTAATCCTCGCTCGGCATCGTATACGGGAAATGGTTCGTGAGCGTGATGAACTTCGCATAGAACGGTTGCGGGAGTTCCTCGAGCATCGGAATCGATTGTTCAAAGAAACTATCGTCCAACAAGCCCCACTCCGTCATGTCCTCAGGATTCCCAAGGTCGTAACTCTTCTCATCATAGAACATGTCGACACCGGTATTCTTGTACATCAAATCGCGGTTCCAAAATGATTTGTTGTTCGCATGGAACACGGCCGAATAATAGTTCTCTTCTTTGATCAGTTCAGGAAGAGCTTGGTACTCATTATCAGCGTTCGTGAAGTAAACGGCTCCACGTGGCAGGCCATACAGCGAATTATCGAGGGCGAACTCGGCGTCTGACGTTTTCCCTTGCCCGACCGTATGGTAATAGTTTGGCCAGTAATGGGACTCTTCGATCAGCTTGTTCAAGTTCGGCGTGATATACTCGCCGTTCGCGGCTTTCATATTGTGCGTGAAGTTTTGTGTCGACTCGAGCGAGACGACGACCACGTTTTTGCCTTTATATTTTCCGAACAAATCCGGATTCGGCGCCGCATAGTTTTGGCGGGTATACTTTTCAATCTTGGCTAACTCCGACCCATCGGCCATCGCTTTCTGCGCGGACGTCTTCGTTTGAAGCATCGCGTCATAGACGTGGAAGTTGAACGTCCCGATGTTTTTGACGAGCAGCTCACGGTCGAACGAACGCGTCAACAGTTCAGGGCGTTCCGTCTCAGCAAGCGACAAGTTGAACAAGAACACGGCGACAGCTGCCACGAACGTGATGAGCGCCCGGCGGTGAGACGCGGCGGTTTGCAACGTATTGATCTTCCGTAGTACGAACGGCAAAACGAGCACGTCCAAAAGAATGATCAAGTCTTTCCATTCAAGCAGTGACATGAATGAAGTCGACAGCGTCTCCATGTTCGACGGTTGCAAAATGACAGGCATCGTCAAATAGTCCGTAAACTCGCGGTAGTAGACAGCGTCCGCGAACAACAGGAACGAGGCGACCGCATAAAGGGTATACAGCACCCACTTTTGCTTATTTCCTTTAAAGAAGAAACTAAAAGCGAACAAGAACAAGGTCGAGCTGATCGGACTGATCAACAAGATGAACGCTTGAGCTGTGTTTTCAATCGGGATGTCAAAGAAAAATTGGTAAACTACGTACGTCTTCGTCCAAAGTAATAAACTAAATATCCAAAATAACCGATATTCTTGAAACGAAGCGCGGACCGTTTCATTCAGTCGCATAGTCAGCTTCGATAAGCTTTGAGATGACTTCATCTGACGGCCTCCTCCTCTTTTCAGTTTTAAGACGTCCTCAAGCAGGATGCGCCATGAATAAGTTCAATAACATGTAGTTGGCTTGTTATCTATTTCACTAACGGTAACAGTCCAGTATCAAGTCCAAATCTTACCCCTTTTTTAACAAAAAATCAACCATACCTTTACAATTCCCTTTGTACGTCAAAAGCACACATGCGAAATCGCATGTGTGCTTTACAGGTTAGACTCTAGTCGGCAAAAAATGTTTTCGTGCCAGCCAAGCGCAGCCGATGACCCCGGCGTCATTCTCGAGTTCGGCAATTTTGAACGTCGTCGACGTATATACCCGTTCAAGGGCAAACCGCTTAAATTGTTCATCAAGCGGCTCGAGCAAAGCTTGTCTCGCTTTTGAAACGCCGCCGCCGATCACGATCATTTTAGGGTTCAACGTGTTGGCGATGTTTGAAATCGTCAACCCGAGATATTCCGTCATCTCTTCGACGACTTCTGTCGCGACCTCGTCTTTCGCTTTATAGGCTTCAAACACATCGCGAGCCGTCACTTCACCTAACTCGTTCAATGACGTCGTTCTCCCTTTACGCTTTTGTAAAGCGAGACGGGCGATGCCGGTTGCTGAGGCGATCGTCTCGATGCAGCCTTTGCGCCCACATCCACACATGACCGCTTTCGCCTCGTCGCGCTCGACCGTGATATGTCCGATCTCACCAGCCATGCCGGCCGCCCCATGGACGATGTTCCCGTTCGTGATGACACCGCCTCCGACACCCGTACCGAGTGTGATTGCGAGCAGTTCAGACGCTCCTTCACCGGCGCCTTTCCACATCTCCCCTAGCGCGGCCGCGTTCGCGTCATTCTCGAGCACGGCCGGCAATCCGACCGCTTTCTCGAATTCGCTAACGAGCTCAAAGTTCTTCCATCCGATGTTCGGCGAGTATTCGACGACACCTTCTGAGAAGTTGATGAATCCCGGAGCTCCGATTCCCGCACCCGCAAAATCATGCTTCACTTTTCCCGATTGCTGAAGGTACGCTTCAAACGAGGCGGCGATATCTGTCGGGATATGTACCCCATTATCACGGATGTCCGTCTTGATCTCCCACTTGTCTGAAATGATCCCGTTCATGTCTAGGACGGCCATTTTCACCGTCGTCCCGCCGATGTCGATTCCTAATAACCACTTCATGCATTCCACTCCTCGTCTCAAATAAATCGCTTTCATTCAATAGTCTACACTATTAAACCCCTTGTGCAAACATTTGCACAAGAGGTTTTTCTGTCAATCTATTGAATTTTTTAGTTCATGCGTCAAAATAATCTTTGCCGTGTCATACTCGCGCTGTTCGATCATCCCACCGGCGTTCAATTCGTCTAACTCCATCATCATGAGACCGATCTCGGCGTCACGCTCTCCGATGTAAATAATTGTGCCAAACGATTTTAAAAACTGTTGCACGTCATAAAAGTTTCTCATCATTATTCCCCCATCGCGGTCAATGCGTAGCGATACAGCAACGCTCGTGTCGCCTCGAGCGATGTTTGGTGCGTCCGTTCATAGCTGTGGCTCGACTCGATCCCAGGACCGACGAGCGCATGTCGTACGTCATAGCCGGCCCGGATCGCAGCTGATGCGTCCGAACCGTAGAACGGATAAATGTCGACTTTGAACGGAATGTCGTGGTCGCGGCAAAGCTTCGTGAACTGACGACGCAACTCGAGGTCGTACGGACCTGAGGAATCTTTGGCACAGATCGATACCGTGTACTCGTCCGAGTGTTGCCCGTCCCCGAGCGCGCCCATATCGACTGCGATATACTCATCGACTTCGTCCGGGATCCCGGCGTTCCCGCCAAAACCGACCTCTTCATAGTTGGAAATCAAATAGTAGACCGTATGTGGCAAGTCCGCTTTGACCAAGTCACGCGCCAAATCGAGCAGGATGGCGACCGACGCCTTATCATCGAGATGGCGTGACTTAACATAACCCGTCTCCGTCTGCTTGAAACGGGGATCGAACGAGATGAAGTCCCCGACTTCGATGCCTAATGCCCGGACGTCGTCCGCCGTATGAACGTCGGCATCGAGACGCACTTCAATGTTAGTCGCCGTCCGCTCGGCACTGTTCGTGTCTTTATAGACGTGCACACTCGATTGATGAACGAGGATCGTCCCGTCCACCGCCTCGCCCGCCTCGCGATGGACGAGACAGTTCTCTCCCTCGATCGCGGTCCAGGCGTAACCGCCGACTTGCGTCAGCCGCAAGCGTCCGCTCGGCAACACTTCCTTCACCATCGCACCGAGCGTATCGACGTGGGCGGTCAAGAGACGGGCCGGGCCACTTTGTCCAGGAAACGTGGCTAAAAGTGCCCCTTTCGTCAATCGGCTCGTCTCGACCCCGAGGTCCGTGAGCTCTCGTTCGACGTAACTGACTGCTTCGTGCGTCATTCCAGAAGGACTTGGAATCTCTACTAATCGTTTTAACGTATCAATCATGTTGTTACTCCTTTGTCATCGATTATATCCGAGCCAGTATAATGTCCCGGTCAATCCAATAGCGAGCACCGTGAACAACAGGCGCCATTTTTTTGTCGTTTCATCAGGTAATCCGACCACGCCCGCCATCAAAAATCCACCGATGAGGCCCCCGGCATGGGCCGAGTGGTCCAAGCTGGCACCGAGGACGAAGGCGAGCCCTACGTTTAATCCTAACATAATAAACAGCGGTGGGCCGAGCGTCTTCATGAACAGCGAACGGTCACGCAGTCCGAAATAGAGCAGTGCGCCGACGAGACCGAACAATGCACCGGACGCGCCTGCCGAAATCGCCTCACTGAACGCGTAGGAGGCAGTCGACGCGATGACGCCCGCCAACAGATAGATCGTCAAGAACCTCGGTGACCCATACATGCGTTCGACGAGCGGGCCGAGCGACCAGAGCGCGAACATGTTGATCGCAAAATGAAACCAGCCGATATGAAGGAACATCGGTGTGACAAGGCGCCACCATTCGCCATCGTCGATGAGCGGATTGACTTTGGCGCCGAATCGGATGAGCGTGTTCGGATCGAGCGTCGAGCCGAGCGATTCGGCGAGCCACATGACGACAAATGTCAACATCATGAGCGCATAGACGAGTTGCGGTTCACCGAATGAGAATCGCTTCTTCAGTTCGGCTTTTCGCTGTTTATCGAGTACGAGCGCGAGCGACCGAAACCGGGTCTCATCTTGTTCATCGCCACACGTGTGCCTGTCGAGTCTCACCTTGGCCGCGACTTGGAACGACAACGTCTCAAGTCGCTCCTCATCGACGAGCGCGTCGCCGTATATATGGACATGAAGCTTCGCACGCCCGAGTCGTGCGAGTCGGAACGAGCTCATGACCGCCTCGATCTCGATCGCGACATGGTTTGCCCACGCCTTATCCGTCTTTATGTACAGGTGATAGAGGTCTCCAGCTTTCGTGTCGAACAATAGCAGCGCGCGCGAAGGCTCGAGTATCCCTTCGACCCGACCGCCTGCCTCGACCGCATGGTAAATGTCTTCCCAAAAACATCCCGGTTGCGTCAACTGAATCCCCTCCTTTCCTTCTGTCTTAATTGTAATCCAATTCGATCATGACGACAAAAGTTGGCGCTTTCTGAATCTGTCCGCCGTCCGTGCCAACACATAAAAAACGTAGCCGGCATACGCCGACTACGTCTATATCGCGAATATATTATAAAACAGGTTTCATCGTTTTCAACAACACGTCTGCCGAATGGAGCATTTTCTGCTTCTCTTCTTCTGATAACTCGATTTCGACGACTTGACGCACGCCTTGGCGGTTGATGATTGCCGGCACACCGATATGAATATCGTTCAAGCCGTACTCTCCATCCAAGTAGGCACCGACCGTGAGCAACGTGTTCTCGTTACGGAGCACCGCTTTGACGAGACGAAGCAAGCCGAGACCGATCGCATAGTACGTCGCGCCTTTACGTTCGATGATGTGATACGCAGCGTCACGAACGTTGACGTAGATGTCTTCAAGGTCTTCCCACGTATACTCGTCGTTCTCTTCAAGCAACTGTTCGACCGATTTTCCGTAAATCCGGGCGTTGCTCCACGCCGCGAACTCGGTATCGCCATGCTCACCCATGATGTAAGCGTGGCAGTTGCGCGGATCGACGTTGAAGTAATCACCTAGCATGTAGCGGAGGCGTGACGTATCGAGTACAGTCCCTGATCCGAAGACGCGATGTTTCGGAAGACCCGAGTATTTCCAAGCCAAGTGTGTCATGATATCGACCGGGTTTGACGCGAGGATGATGATACCGTCGAAGCCAGAAGCCATGATTTCAGTGATCATCGATTTCATGATTTTCGCATTTTTCTCAACGAGGTCGAGACGTGTCTCACCTGGTTTTTGAGGAGCTCCGGCCGTGATGACGACGATATCTGCAGCACCGCAGTCCGTGTAATCTCCAGCCCATACGCGCATCGGTGACGAAGCGAACGAGACGCCGTGGTTCAAGTCCATCGCTTCGCCTTCTGCCTTCGCCTTGTTGATGTCGATGATAACGAGTTCTTCACATAGGCTCGCTGTCGTCAATTGATACGCGAAGCTTGCACCGACCGCTCCGGCCCCGACGAGAGCGACCCGTGTTACTTTTGCATGATTTAATGTTTCCATGTTGTTTTTCCACCCTTCAAACAATCTGTTTCATGTTTTTGTTTTGTCTGTTACACCTAGATTGTAACATCATTCACAAACAGTCAATACAAGAGAAACCGTTTTCAGTTTGGCAATATTGTGACAAAATTCACATTCGTTTGAAACATCCTCATTCTCTGTACTACCCTTATGCGAAAACAAGAAAACCAATCGCCGCCGCGGAGGCGATCGCCAAGAAATTAACGGCGTCGTTGCCGAGAAAGCGCCATCCAGATACATAGTCGGTCGCTTCGCCGTGATGCAGCTTTTTCTCCGTCAGTTTTCGGCACGTCCGACAGCGATACTTTCGTTGCACGGTCGCACCGAGTAACGTATCGACGACGCTGCCGCTCAGACCGAGCGCAATCAATAGAAATAGCGTGCCCATCGTTATGTTCAAGAACGGGAGCGATGCCAAGACGATGATCGTCGCGCCGGCGATGGACATGAGCGTACCGAACGGTGACACCCCACCGCTCGTCCCCGGTTCAACTTCACGCAATGTCAAAACGGAGCGCGGTCGGCGCGATGCGAGGACGCCGAACTCGGACCCCCACGTGTCACTCGTCGCCGCCGCGATTGAAACGACGTAAGCGAATAGCCACGCCTCGTTCGAAGTCATCGCCATTCCGATTGCGGTGAGCATGGCGATTCCTCCGTTCGCAAGCACTTGCACGAAATCACGCGGCCCGGATTTTTCAACGATGTCATCGACCGACGCCTTGTCGCGGGCGCGATATTTTGAAGCGAGCGAGGACGTCGAAAAGAACACACCGAGCAAGTACAGCCCGAACCAGCCAAAACCAAACCCGATGACCGTCCCTGTCACGATCGTCAAGATCGCCCCAGAGAACGTCAACGACCGGAGACGATATCCGGCCAGTGCAACTAGACAAGTTACGAGGACGATTGAGAGCATCGAATCATTTCCCTTTCTGTCACGATCAGTTCGACAGGTATGTCGTGTGGTTCGATCGGTATTTCGTCGAGCACTTGTACGTCGTAGGCGAGCGCGATCGTCGCACCGCGATATGTCGCTAAGAAACGGTCGTAATAACCCCCGCCCCAACCGATCCGATATCCAGAACGGTCAAAGACACGGCCTGGGACGATACAGGCATCGATGTCGAGGTCGGTTTCCGCGGTCGTCGGCTCGAGAATACCCATTACCCCCGGCTCGAGGTCGCTGAACGTCCTGATTTCGTGGAACGTGAGCCCCTGTTCCGTTACTTTCGGCACCAACACCGATTTTCCTGCTTTTAAAGCTGTATCGATGAGCGGACGCGTATTCACTTCAAGGTCGAGTGACAATGTGAGTGCGACCGTATGCGCTTGTTGCCACTCAGGGAGCGACGCCACGGTATGTAGGATCGCTTCATCACGCCCGTCACGATCGGTGAGCACGCGAATATTCACATGAACCGCTTTTCGGAGCTCTTGTTTAGCTGTCATTTGTTATTCCTCCTATCGAAAAAAAAGGCCGCCACATGAGTGACGGCCGGTCTCAATTATTTCACTTCGCGGTAAAGCGTGTGACGACGGAGACGTGGGTTGTATTTGCGCAATTCAAGGCGCTCTGGGTTGTTACGTTTGTTTTTCTTCGTGATGTACGTGCGATCGCCTGTTTCTGTGCAAGCTAGTGTGATTTTAACGCGCATATCTTTCACTCCCATCTTACTAATGTTGTATCAAGTGCTTTTGCTTTACAGTCTAAGCATACTCAATTATCCTACCAAGTTTTTTTTGAAAAAGCAAGGTTATTTCACGTTCTTTTTCAAACGTTTCTGCCCGTACGGTGACGCGTCGAGCGGTAGGCACGTTTTTACGTTATCGCCGATCACATACCGCGTCGCGAGCTCCTCGATTGAGAGCTGTTCACCGACATAAACCGTATCAGCTTCCGAGAGGACGCCGTTCTCAATGCGATGGATCGCATCGAACAGGCCACCGTGCCCGTGCGGGTTGCGGGTCGTTTCAAATGACAACATAGTTGAGTATAACGGAACATCTAGTGACTTCGCAAGTGAACGTGCCGCTGGAATCGTCATCCAATCAAAATGATGGACCGCTTTGAAGTTGACCATCGTCTGTAACTGTTGGACGAGTTTCACGTAGGCGACGTTCTGAGCAGCGATTTGGTTCATGACATGCTCTAGAAACGGACTCGTGAGCGGGACCCGGTACACGTGAACGCGATTGTGGCGCTCGTATTCAGGTAATCCTTCACTGTGCGGCGTGAGGACGTAAACGGTCTCCCCGTCAGCCGCTCGTGCCTCGACTTCAGCGACGACGCGGTGACCGAGGTCGCCCACGATATTGCCTGTATATTCTGGCGTGAGGACGAGAATGACCTCACCTTCTTCGCCACGCTCCTGCGTCACATAATAGTCGTGTGGAGATAGGAACGTATCGATATCAATGTCCACGTCGTCTAAGAACGGATAGACCGTGTAGTGCTCGTCTAGCAAGCGATCCGATAGCTTGCCTTCGTAGAGCGCCGTCTCGAGTTCGGCAAACAGACGGGTATGTTCCCGGAAACGTTCGGCGGCGTATTGCGCCGTCGTCTGGCCGTCCAAGATAAACGCCCAATCGCTCGAGACCGCAAGCACGTAATGACGAATGAGCTGTCTTAACGCCCGGTCGGCGAGTGGCGAGGTGTTCCGATAGTCGGCCACGTCTTTGACGAGTTGCGTCTCCATCGTGTGCAAATGTCTGAGCATCCATTCGTTGCGTTCGTTGATCCAAACATCGCCGTAACCTTTCCGGCCCCACGTGTTCATCGAAACTTGTACTGTTTGCAGGTCTTGGAAATGACGCTCGAGGAAGAGTGCCGGCGTGATCGTCTCAATCCCGTATGCCTCTAGCCGCTCCGCGACTTGCCCTAAAAATTCAGGGCCCTCAAACCACCAATGGCCGAACAGTTCGGCGTCGAACGGTGCCGTGACGAGGAACGGCGGGAACGTTTGTCCACCGTGCGCTTCTAAATGCGCCGCGAGCGTCTCGGCGAAATCGGTCGCGTGATTATCGATTTGATGTTCGGCCCATCCGCGGACGTAATAGTCTTTTTCGTCGCTGTCGCCCGTGATACGATGCATTTTCAAACCTGTGTCGAAACGGATGCCTTCCGGATGCATGAACGCTTGAATGTATTCCCAGTCCCGATCGTAGGCGAGATCGCGATAAAACTCGCGATAGTCCGGATGCCCCGGATAACCGATCATCGAACTCCAAATCTTCCCGGAGATAATTTGATCACGTGGGAACAAAGCGACTCCGTGCGGCGAATAGACAGGCGCACCGATGCCTTTGTCCGGCGTCGGGTCGGCCTCGAGCAACGCGTGCTCATCGACGAACGTGTAGCGAATCCCTTCCTCATAGAGGATGCGGTCGACTCCTGGCGTATACGCACATTCCGGTAACCAAATGCCGGTCGGACGGAAGCCGTAATGCCGCTCGAAGCAGTTCAATCCGGTCCGAATCTCGGCCCGCGCCGCCTGATCGGTGAACAGATGCGGGTTGAAACCGTGTGTCGCCGTACATGTGACCATATCGATGAAGCCTCGCTCACGATATGTACGGAACGCTTGGTTCAAATTTTTCTCCCAATGGAGGAACGTGTTCTTCAAGTCTTGATAACGGCGCTCGTAAAAATGAAGCGTCTCGACTTCTTGTTCGCTCCGACCCTCAGCCAGTTCGATTGAAATCAGTTCAAGCATCTCATCTAAATGCCCGAGGTAGCGATCTTGGACGAGCGGGTCGGCGAGCATTTCGATGACGGGCGGAGAAATACTGACCGTCCAATGTAGCGGCCGTTGAAGTCGATCGACTTGCCACAGAATCGGGATGTATGTCTCGGAGATGGCTTCATATACCCAGCGTTCTTCTAGCCGGTGTTTCTCTTCATGCCTCACGTACGGAAGATGGGCATGTAGGACGAGTGAAAAATAACCTGGTTTCATAGTGTGTCCTCCTCAGCGTACGCAGCGGTATGCAGAATATTTTGGTAACGTATCGAGTAGTTCTGGTGACTCGACTTCACCGAATTGCCAACGTCTGACCGGCTCGGCAAAACGTCCGACTCCTGCCGGTTCGTTCCGCGGCGTATCAATCGGCATCGAGGCGACGAGCGGAAGAAATTCGCCTTCCATCGTCCGAATCCCGAATTCGAAGACGTACGTCGTGTTCGGGTCGAGCGGACGGACGAACCAGCTGTTCGTCATTTCCGGCAACTCGAACGTATAAGACCGGTTCGCATGACCAGATGTGTAATCGAGCAGGGTGATGTCTAAGATGCGGAACGCCTTCGGCAAATCTTCCCACGGCCGCATGAACTGCATCGTCAGCGTCTCTTTCACAGCGTCTGACACTTCCCAAAAAACATAGACCGCGTTCGGGGATTGAACGACCGCGTGCATGAGGTCGACATCGTAGCGGTCTGGAAGCTTCCAAAAACCGTCTGGACCTGTTTCAAGGAGCGGTGACTGCTTCGGCTCTTCGTGATGGAGTGTCGAGGCGACCTGCCCCACTGTTGGAGCTTCTTTCTCGTTTCGTTTCATTCTATCCTTCCCTTCATTAGAAGATTTTTTAGGAGCGGTTGTCGGCTTGGTGACCTCACCGTTCTGGGAACGCCATTTACGCCATGCGTACTGGACTTTTCCGACTGGCATGTCTAATTGTTCTGCAATCTGTTTTAACGTAAGCCCTTGTTGTTTCAAGGATACGATTTTTTCTTCCATTTATGTCTGGCTCCCTTCCAAAAAAAAATCCATATGCTCTACGTATTCGTTCTTTTTCAGTGAATTCCTGCACAAAAAAAAGTAAAGAACAACAGACCTGTTGTTCTTTACCACTTTTATCACTGATTTAAATCATAATGCTTCCCTTTTTCGAGAAAAATCAAATGTTCCCCGAAATTGGTCACATGGTCGCCCATCCGCTCGAGATAGCGGGCGATGTTTGCAAACTCATAAACATCGTTCGTTCCGACCGTCATCGTCGGTAGACTTCCGATATATTGCTTGATCACCTGTAAGTTGAGATCATCGATGACTTTGTCCATCTCATTCAACTCACGGACCCGGCTGGCTTCACCTTTACGATAGGCCCGGGTTGCGAGTTCAAGCATATCGATCAACTGTTCGGCCATCTGCTTGAGCGGCTTAATGTCAAGCAAGTACGGGACGTGCTCGATTCGCGTCACGGCTTTAGCGATGTTCGTCGCGTAATCCGCGATCCGTTCAAGATCGGTCGCGGACTTCATCGTCACGATCAAGCGGCGAAGATCAGTCGCGACCGGTTGTTGTTTGGCAATCAAGAGAATCGCCTGGTCGTTGATTTCAAGTTCGAGGTCATCTAGTTCGTTATCATTGTCGATCACCGTCTGGGCGAGCGTGAGGTCTCGTTTCTCGAGTACCTCGATCGCCGTCGCCGTTTGGCGCATCGTCAAGTTCGCCAGGCGAACGACTTTCTCTTCTAGTTCGTTTAATTTAACATCAAAAAATGCGCGATTTTGTGCCATAGTAATCTCCCCCTCTTAACCGAACCGGCCAGAAATGTAATCTTCAGTCCGCTTGTCAGTTGGATTCGAGAAGATTTTATCGGTTGCGTCGAACTCGACGACTTCCCCGTTCAAGAAGAACGCCGTCTTGTCAGACACACGTGCTGCCTGTTGCATGTTGTGCGTGACGATGATGATCGAATATTGCTCTTTCAACTCTTGGACGAGCTCTTCGACTTTAAGTGTCGAGATCGGGTCAAGCGCTGACGTCGGCTCGTCCATAAGAATGACGTCTGGTTCAATGGCAAGTGTCCGGGCGATACAAAGGCGCTGTTGCTGACCACCCGAGAGACCGTAGGCGTTCTCGTTCAAGCGATCTTTCACTTCTTCCCAAATCGCGGCGCCGCGCAGTGAGCGTTCGACGATCTCGTCGAGCACTTTTTTATTTTTGATCCCGTGCGTGCGCGGTCCGTACGCGACGTTATCGTACACGGATTTCGGGAACGGGTTTGGCTGCTGGAACACCATCCCGACCGACGTGCGGAGATCTTCGACTCTATAGTCACGATCAAAGATGTTACGGCCGTGGTAAAGAATCTCCCCGTTCGTCCGCACCGTCGGGACGAGTTCGACCATCCGGTTCAACGTCTTGATGAACGTCGACTTCCCACAACCAGACGGACCGATGATGGCCGTCACTTCGTTTTTCTTAATGTCGAGATTGACGTCGATCAATGCTTGATCGTCGCCGTACCATAAGTTCAAATTGTTCACGACATAAGCACTGTCTTTTTGCATCACGGTCTCGTTCGGTTGGGTCGTCGTTGTATTCACGTTGTGATCTCCTTTAAGCTCTGTTTGTTTCATCATCTCGAGAGTCCTCCTCGTTTACTGCTGCGACTTAATGTCGATTTGTATACTTGTTGCGGATATAGATCGCGACCGAGTTCATCGTGATGAGCACTGTCATCAAGACGATGATGCCGGCAGCGGCAAGATTTTGGAATTCAGCTTGCGGACGGCTCGTCCAGTTGTAAATTTGGATCGGGAGCGCCGTAAAATCTGAAAATACATTGTTCGGTGTCGTCGAGATGAACGTCGCCGCTCCGATCATGATGAGCGGTGCCGTCTCGCCGATGGCCCGGGATACGGCCAAGATGATCCCGGTGATGATCCCTGGAATGGCTGACGGTAACACGACGTTGAACGTCGTTTGCCATTTCGAGGCACCCATTGCGAGCGACGCGTGACGCAGCTCCATCTTAACGGACCGTAGCGCTTCTTGTGACGCGACGATGACGATCGGCAAACTCATCAGACCGAGCGTCAGCGCCCCCGTCATGACCGAGCTGCCAAGACCGGCCGTCCGGACAAAGAACGTCAATCCGAGCAAACCGAACACGATCGACGGGACACCCGCCAAGTTCGAGATGTTCACTTCGATAAACGATGTGAGCCGGTTTTTCGGTGCGTACTCTTCCAAGTAAATCGCGGCACCGACACCGACGATAAACACCATCGGCACGATTAGCATCATGAGCCAAAGCGTCCCGATCAAAGCCGGATAAAGACCGGCCTGTTCGGCGCGGCGTGACGGGAAGTTGCGGAGGAAGTCGAGATTGACCCAGCCGCCACCTTTTGAGATCACGTCATAAATAAGCGTCGATAGGACGAGCAAGGCGAAGATGAGCCCCGCTAAAAAGATGTATTTAAAGACTTCGTTCAATCGTAGGCGACTTTTAATCCGTCGCGATACGGTCTCATGGTCAATATAGTTCTTCGTATTCTTGAACTCACTGTTCGGCAAAGCCATATTAGTACTCCTCTCTGAAGCGGCGCGTCACCCAGTTCGCGAACAAGTTCATCACGAGCGTAAAGATGAATAGAAGCGCACCGACCGCATAGATACTGTAGTATTCGATTGTCCCGTAACCAGCATCACCTTTGGCGATTTGGACGATATACGCCGTCATCGTTTGGATCGCGTTGAGCGGGTTGAACTCGAAGTTCGGTTGCGACCCACCCGCGATCGTCACGATCATCGTCTCACCGATCGCTCGACTCATCCCGAGGACGATCGAAGCGATGATCCCTGAGAGCGCGGCCGGCATGACGACTTTGAGGGCGACCTCTAGACGTGTCGCACCGAGGCCGAGTGCCCCGTCACGAATCTTTTTCGGAACGGCACTCATCGCGTCTTCCGAAATCGACGCGATCATCGGGATGATCATGATGCCGACGACGATCCCTGGACTGAGGGCGTTATAAATCTTCAACCCCGGAATGAGCGACTGCAAGATCGGTGTGACGAATGACAAGGCGAAGAACCCGAAGACGATTGTCGGAACACCGGCGAGGACTTCAAGGATCGGCTTGAGAATCGTACGGGCCCGTTCAGACGCGTACTCGCTCAAATAAATGGCTGACGCGAGTCCGAGCGGCACCGCCACGATCATCGCGATGAGCGTGATTTGGAGTGTGCCCATGACGAGTGCCCAAACACCGAAACTCGGATCCGCACTGAGCGGGTACCATTCGGTCGAGCCGAGGAAGTCGCGTACCGGGACTTTTTCAAAGAACTTGAACAGTTCGAAACCGAGCGTCAAAGCAATCCCGATCGTCGTGACGACCGAGACAAATGCGCTCAAGAATAATAAGAACGGCATGACCTTATCAAACACGTTCGTCGTACTATATTTTTTTTGCTTATTCGCGTTAATCATCTCTCGAATCGAGAACTCATTTTTTGATTCGTTCATCTCGTTTATCGCTCCCTACCTCTTCATACTAGAAAGCATGGCGAGAAGGCGAGAGAGCCTCTCACCTTCTGCCATTTGCTCTATTTATTCACCAGCTAGTTCATCAATCAGTTTAGCGTTCTCATCGTAACTTGCTTGCTCCATCGCGACGTAGCCGACTTCTTCAGCAAGTGCTGCGGCATTTTCGTTCATAAAGCGTGCGAAGTTTACAACTTGCGGCTTTTCTTGCATCGATGCGTTGTTCACGTACGTGTAGATTGGACGTGAGAGTGGATATTCGAACGATGTCACGTTCTCAGCTGTCGGCTCGACACCGTCTACTTTCAACGCTTTCAACGTGCCTTCGTTTTCAATGTAGTACGCGTATCCGAAGAAGCCGATCGCGCCTTTCGTTCCGGCAACACCCGTCACGAGGACGTTGTCGTCTTCTGACAACTGTGCATCTTGGCGAACGTCTGTATCTTCGAGAACTGCTTCGTTGAAGTAATCGAACGTACCTGAGTCTTTACCAGGTGAGAAGAATGAGATCTCTTCATCCGGCCAGTCCGAGCGGACGTCTTTCCATGTCTTCACGTTGCTGTCTGTCCACATCTTGTTAAGCTCATCCATCGTGATATCATCGGCCCAATCGTTCTCTGGGTTGACGACAACCGCCAATCCGTCAAGCGCGACCGCGATTTCTGTGTATTCGACGCCGTTCGCTTCAGCTTCGGCTGCTTCTTCTTCTTTGATTTCACGTGATGCGTTCGAGAAGTCTGTCTCCCCGGTCACGAAACGTTTGAAGCCGCCGCCCGTTCCAGATACACCGACCGTTACTTCAACGTCTGGCTGTTCAGCTGAATACTCTTCAGCGACCGCTTCCATGATCGGGAATACGGTAGACGAACCGTCCATGACGACTTTACCTGAAAGTGCGTCCCCTTCGGCTCCGCCGTTTCCTTCTTCATTGTTTCCACACGCGGCACCGACGATGGCCACCGAAGTGATTGAAGCGAATAGAGCTGATTTTTTCATCCAAGACATTTCTGACGTCCTCCTTGAGTTTGCTTTGATTTGTGTTGCGGGTCTGTTGTTTCGTCCTACAATTAACATCCTAATAAACTACTATTAACGATAAATAAACGGAACGTAAAAGAATTGTAAAGATAAAAAAAGAAGCCACCGAAGTGACTTCTTTACTGGAGCTGTGCTTGGACGTCTTCTAAATCAAAATACGCTTTCATGATGTCATGAGCGACGCGCGTGTTGACGCCTTCCGCCTCAAGACCTGGCATGATGATCGCCCACGCGATCTCTGGATCGTCATACGGAGCCCAGCCGACGTGGTTCGAGTTGAGCGTCTTGATCGGCTCACCTTTATCGTTTCGCTTCGCTTGACCGTCCGGCCCTTCCGCGATCGCTTGCGCGGTCCCGGTCTTACCGGCCGCCGTCACTCCCGTCTGTTGGAGAATCCGTGACGTCCCGCTCTCGACCCCTTGACGGAAGCCTTGACGCGAACGCTGGATGAACTCGTCGCGGATGTCGACTTTGTTCAGCGCTTTCGGCTGGAACGTGCTGACGACTTGTTTGTTCATCTCATCGAGCGATCCCGGTTCAATGATCTCTTTTAACAGATGCGGCTGCACCCGATATCCGCCGTTGGCAAGCGTCGACGTATATTGCGCGAGTTGGATCGGCGTGTACGAGATGAACTGACCGATCGACATATCCATCAACAGTGTGACGCGGTCGGGTACGCTCCGGAAACCGATTGATTCGTAAGGAAGATCGATGCCCGTCTCGATCCCGAGTCCGAACTGTTTATAGTAGTGCTCCATCGTATTGAACGCCTCAGTGACGTTGTCACCGACGATTTGGCCGGTCGAGTAATAATCGGCGAGCCTGAGCGCGATCTGGAACATGTAAATGTTCGACGACATGGCAAGCGCATCGAGGTCGTTGATGTTCCCCATGTTCCGGTAAGACGATTTGAGCGAAGACCCGATGCGGATCGGCGCGTCGTAAATGTATTCGCCCGGCTTGATGACTTCTTCTTCAAGTCCGAACGCGACGGTCGCCCCTTTGATCGTCGAGCCGATTTGGCTCGCCCGGAGCACGGTTCCTGTCGAGACGTCTTTAAACTCGTTCGTCTCAAGATCTAACTCTTGGCCAGACAAAGCGAGCAGCTCGCCCGTCTTCGGATTCATGACGACAACGAAAGCCCGGTCGAAGTGCGGACTCCCCGAACGCCCGGCACGGATCGCCTTCTTCAAGATCTCATCGACTTCTTTTTGGAATTCGATATCCGTCGACAAGATGATGTCTTTTCCGGGATTACCGCTCACGCGCGTAGGCTCACCGACCGGTTGACCTTTATACGTCGTGAAAACGTCATAGGCCGGGGTCCCGCGTAAAATATCTTCATATTGCTGCTCGAGATAAGACGTCCCGACCCGATCGTTCAACCCGTAGCCTTTCGCTTGATACGAGGCCCGTTGCTCGGCCGGGATTTGACGATAGCTTCCGAGGAAACTTTGGAACGTTTCACCGAACGGATAAGCCCGCTGGTAATACGGTTCGACGCTGACGCCTGGCAACAGCTCCAAGTTTTCTTCGATCAAAGCCATCTCTTTCGGCGACGCGCCGATCTTGATGACTTGTGGGTCTAACGCGTACCCGCTCTCCATATTATGTTTGATGGCGATGATCTCTTCGGTCGCATCATCGAACGTGATCTCTGCTTGTGTGATTGAATCAAGCAGCAACTGATCGACTGCTTGGTTCGACAAGGCGGCCCGCTCTTCTTCCGGCAGCTCGGCGAGAAGCGATTGAACTCGTTCTTGCGAGCGCTCGGGATCGATGGCGATCCAATAGTCCTTGCGGTCCCGTTCGGTCACTTTGCGGTCTTTCTCCGGAATGTCGACGATCTTAGCAAGTTTGACCGCAACATCGAGACGCTCCTCCGTTTTCGTCACTTGGGAGCGACGGTACATGACCGAATAGTTCGAGATCGTGTCGGCCAAAACTTGCCCGTTCCGATCGTAGATTTTGCCGCGAGGCACCTCGTACTTGATCTTGCTCGACTCGGTCTTTTGAACTTCTCGGGCGATCAACTCTCCGTTGACGATTTGGACGACGCCTAACCGAAAAATCAACGTCGCAAACAAGATGAAGACGATAAAGAACAATAAATTTAACCGTAACGGAAGGTGGTTACGCCGTTTTTTCGGCACTTTCACACGGTGTCTAGCCAATTCAGTTATCTCCTTCCACATTCAGTTGCTTCTATATTATACTTTTCTGTATTTCTATTTTCAGACTCGATTTTCACTATATCATAATTTGTTTACAAATTAATGAAATGTAGAAAAAATCCCGAGATTCAACCGAATCTCGGGATCGTGTCATTATTTGGCGTCAGCGTAAAGCTTCGCGACGTAATCCCAGTCGATGACGTGGAAGAACGCTTGGATGTAGTCCGGGCGACGGTTTTGATAGTTCAAGTAGTACGCGTGCTCCCAAACATCGAGTCCGAGGATCGGCGTGATGCCTTCCATGATCGGTGAATCTTGGTTCGGTGTCGACGTGACTTCGAGCTTGCCGCCTTTGACGACGAGCCAAGCCCAACCTGAACCGAAACGAGTTGTAGCGGCTTTCGTGAACTCATCTTTAAACGCGTCAAAGCTGCCGAACGCTTCGTCGATCGCCGTTGCGAGTTCGCCCGTTGGTGTCCCGTTCTCGTTTTTCTTCAACAACTTCCAGAAGAACGAGTGGTTCCAATGGCCGCCGCCGTTGTTACGAACAGCTGTCTGAATGTCAGCAGGAAGCGAATCGAGTTTTTGGAGCAAGTCTTCAAGTGAAGAGTACTCTACATCTTTTCCTTCGAGTGCATTGTTCACGTTCGTGACGTAAGCGTTGTGGTGTTTCGAATGGTGGATTTCCATCGTGCGTGCGTCAATGTGTGGTTCGAGTGCATCGTATGCGTAATCAAGTTGTGGTAATTCAAATTTAGCCATAACTAAAATCCCCCTTTAAATTGGTTTGAACAACGTTCGCTTTAAATGTAACAGATTTGTGACGGCTTACTCAATTGTAAAGGCTTATTCCACCTCTTCGTCCGGCAACGCCCAGACCGAGATCGATCCTGCCGCTACTTTAAATACCCCTTTTCCATCTTCGTCAATCTCGATGATTTCATCGATCGTCTGCGTCAAGTCGACCCATTTCTCCCCGGCACGATATTCCCCGACGTACATCCGTTTCTCCGCCTCCTCGTTATTCGAGATGATGACGGCACAACCTGAGCGCTCGATGTCCTCGCTACCGTGTCGGACCCAGCCGATCACGTTCTCGTTATCGAAGTAATCATCTTGCTGCCCGTATGCTTTTTCGCGACGTGCGTACAGAAGCGGATCGATGGCCTGTTTCTTCCCTTCAGTCGGGTGGGGCCCGTTGATACCGTAGTAATCCCCATAGAAGACGCACGGATAACCGTCTCGGCGAAGCAAGATCAGACCGTAAGCACTTTGTTTAAACCAATCTTTGACCCATGATTCGAGCGCCTCGGCCGGCTGTGAGTCATGGTTGTCGACGAACGTGACCGAGTGAAACGGGTGGGACTGGACGAGCGTGTCGTCAAAAATCGTCCGCAAATCAAACGATGCACCTTCGATCGAGGCACGTTGCAAATTGTAGTGGAGCGGCACGTCGAACAGATCGACGTGATAGTCGATATTGTCTAAAAAGGCGCGGCAATCTTCGAGCTCTGACTTCCAAAACTCACCGACCAAGTAAAAGTTCTCGCCTTTTTCATCTTTCATCGTTTGGCTGAACTCTTTGACGAAATCATAGTTAATATGTTTGATCGCATCGAGACGGAAGCCGTCACATTTCGTCTCTTCGATGAACCACTTGCCCCAACTTAACACTTCTTCCCGGACTTCCGGATGATGATAGTCAATGTTCGCGAACATCAGATAATCGTATACGCCGAACTCACTATCGACGTTGTCATTCCATTTTTTGTTATCGCCTAAGATGAAGAAGATACCCCTATGCTCGCTCGCCGCGTCATAGTCCGTACCGTTGAAATGATGGAAGTTCCATTTGAACGACGAGTACTTATCGTTTCGTTCTTTATAATCAAACTTCGTCCACCCTTCGATCTCAAACGGTTCTTCCGACAACACTTTCGTCCGGTCTTCCGAGTCGACTTCTAACACGTCGAACTTCTCGGTTGCGTCGGCTCCAGCTTTATGGTTCAACACGACGTCCATATATACTTGCATCCCGAGCTCTTGGGCGTGTTTCGTCGCCTCAAGCAGCTCTTGCTTCGTCCCATATTTTGTAGCGATGGTCCCTTTTTGATCAAACTCGCCTAAATCATACAAATCATAGACACCATATCCCGTATCCTCATCATTTTGACCTTTTGTGACAGGTGGCAACCAAAGTGCGGTGATTCCTGCTTTTTTCAACTTAGAAGCACGTTCTTTCAATCGCTTCCAATGCTTTTGGTCAGCCGGGACGTGCCATTCAAAAAATTGCATCATCGTATGATTTCGTTCCATCTTACTTCGCCTCGTTTCATAATTTTCAAAAATAAAATGCTAACGAATATTTACCCACGTCTTCACTTTTGAAAACAAAAATGTAAATAAAAAGACAGCTTTCATCAGAAAGCTGTCTTTGATGGACCCTGTAGGACTTGAACCTACGACCGGACGGTTATGAGCCGTCTGCTCTAACCAGCTGAGCTAAGGGTCCTTATTGGTAGCGGCGGAGGGAGTCGAACCCACGACCTCACGGGTATGAACCGTACGCTCTAGCCAGCTGAGCTACACCGCCACGTTGTTATACAGTAATAATATACTGAATGAAGCCGCCACTGTCAATGAAAAGTCATATGTACGAAAAAAAGTCCTACTACTTACAACTTAAGTAGCAGAACTTTTTCGAAACGTTAGACCGATACTTCGTTCGTTGCGTCTTCGAGTGTGATTTCCGTGATGTTCATCGCATGGTCACCGATCCGCTCAAGGTTCGAGAGCATATCGACGAAGAACATACCAGCTTGGCCGTCACATTCACCTGTGTTCAAACGAACGACATGATTTTTGCGGAACTGGCGCTCGAGCATGTCGAGTTTCGCTTCCATCTCGATGACTTGACGCGCCTCGACCATATCACCGCTCGCGAGCGTTTGGAGTGACTTCTCGAGTGTGGCCCGTGTCAGATCATACATTTCCGTCAACTCTTTTTGGGCTCCCGGCGAGAGCGTGATGCGCGTCGCCGTCTTATAGTCGATCAACTCGATGATGTTCTCAACGTGGTCACCGATTCGCTCGATGTCGTTGATGGCATGCATGAGTGTCTTATGCTGTTGTGATTCGTGCTCCGTCAAATCGACTGCCGCGAGTTGAACAAGATAATCCGTAATTTTAGAGTTAAGCGAGTTTAACGCATCTTCAATGTGCGCTGATTTTTCCGCGTGCTTCTTGTCACCAGTCTCCATATAAGAACGTGCCTCATCAAGACCGAGTTTCGCGAAATCACCCATGCGGATGACTTCATATTTAGCTTGCTCGACCGCGATTGAAGGCGACTGTTGAATGAAGATTGGGTCCAAGTGCTGTGCTTTCGTATCGACAATTGAATCTTCGCCTGGTACGAGTTTCGTCACGACCCAAGCAATCGTTCCGATGAACCAGAACTGGATCAATGTGTTGGCGACGTTGAACGTACCGTGGGCGAAGGCGATTTGCATCTTCGCCTCAATGTTAAGGAAATTTGTAATCCAGAAAATGTATTGCGTAAAGAGCGGTAAGATAATCAAGAACATGGCCGTCCCGACCAAGTTAAAGATGACGTGGGCCGCAGCTGCGCGACGAGCCGCGACTGACGCACCGAGTGCAGCGAGAACCGCTGTGATTGTCGTCCCAATGTTATCACCGAACAAGACCGGTAGAGCGGCCTTCAAGTCGATCGAACCACCAGCGTATAGTTCCTGGAGGACACCGATCGTCGCTGATGACGATTGAACGATCAACGTGAACACCGTACCGACGACAACTCCGAGGATCGGGTTTTGACTCATCGATTGTGTGAGTTCGAAGAAGTACTCGCTCGTACGGAGCGGACGCATGCCATCTCCCATAAGTTCAAGACCGTAGAAGAGAGCTCCGGCGCCAAAGATGATTTGACCCATATGTTGAAACTTCTCTTTTTTAAAGAAGAACAACAGTGCAGAACCGACGGCAATCATCGGGAGCGCATACTCACCGATATCAATTCCGATGATGAACGCTGTCACCGTTGTCCCGATGTTCGCACCCATGATGACCCCGATCGCTTGACGGAGCGTCATGAAGCCGGCACTGACAAGACCGACCGTGATAACTGTCGTACCTGTAGACGTCTGAAGAAGAATCGTAACGATGATCCCGGCTAGTACTCCGAGGAATGGATTCGTTGTATACTTATCAAGGATGTCGCGGAGTCGATCTCCTGCAGACTTTTGAAGGCCGTCTCCCATCGATTTGATACCGAATAGGAAGATCCCTAATCCTCCAAAAAACATGAATAACATTTCTTGCAAATTGTATTCCACGATTTTTGTACTCCTTTTGATTGTGAATTGGTTGTGTTTAATTGGTTCTTGTTGCCTTACTCATTATGCCTTCTTCCCTGAGTCGATGTAAACACGTTTAATGTTAAGGTTTTATTAAATAGCTGTCTTATTTTTATGCGTTTTAGATAATTTGTACTATAACAGAATGGGGTTTTGTCTGTATGCTTAAAACGACATCAATGTTTATCCGCCATAGCCTGCTACCTACGAAGCAAACGCTACGGCTCCGTCTAGCTCCGCTACACGCTTATATGTTGGCGAGCCTCGTCTTTACAATCGTCGCGACTGTCTTAGATTACCTCGTCTTGCGGCCCGATTTTTTCGCACCGATGTGGTTGTTTTTACACGGGTTCGCCATCTTCTTCTTCTATATGACTTGGGTCGCCGTCGCCGCCTTGTTCGTTCAACTCGTGACGAGACTTCGAATGAAGAAACCGTGGCCGTATCGGCAAGCTTGGCCTTACGCGGTCGCGATGACACTCGTACCGACGCTCGTGCTCGTCGCCTTATATCACTTCATGCCCGCATTTCTTTGGCTCGGCTTTGTCGTCACGATCGTCTTCTTGACCGTCCCGCTATTCCAAATTCCGCTTAAACAAAAAAACTCGGGACGGCGCTAATACGCGCTGTCCCGATTTTTATCACGTCTTCGGTGCAAGTTCAGTAAGTACTTCCTGCAGCCGTCGACTTTGATGACCGAGGTCTGTCCCGGCTGCTTGTAACGTTGCTTGAACGTCCGTCCATACTTCGACCCCTTCGTACAATTCGTTCAACTTCCGCTCGAGCGTCAAGCCGATTTCTTTCAGTTGTTCGTTCGCTTCCGCCATGTGGAGCAACTGACTTCCCGTTGCGGCCGTCTGATCCGTGATCGATTGGAACTCAGCCATCTGGTCGCGCACTTCGTGATTGATTCTCGCAATCCCTGCCTCAACTCGGTCCAACGTCTCACCTAGATGAAGGATATCGTCGCCGAAGCGAATCATATCGCTAAAAATCTCTTCCCGTTCGGATTTAATTTGTCCGATTGCCGCAACGGCAAGTATCGAAGATTCATTCGTCACTTTCGCTAGCTGACCGACTTCATGAGCGACGACAGCAAACCCTTTTCCGTGTTCCCCGGCGCGAGCCGCTTCGATTGAGGCGTTCAATGCCAACATCTTCGTGGCTGCCGCGACCGATAAAATCGTCTGTAGCGCTTCGTCGGCTCGTTCTGACGTTTCCGCGCTGTCGCGTAAACGCTCTTGGATACCGCCCGCCTTCTCTTTGAACTGCTCGCTCACGCCTCTGACCGAAGCAAACGAGGCGATTTCGCTCGAAATCGTTTGTTGCAGCGCTACCGCTCTCAAGTCGACAGCCGAAATATCTTGTTTGAGTGCCGCGACATGGGCCGCAATGTCCGTGAAGCGATGCGTCGATTCACTCGTAAACGCCTGATACGATCGACTCGTCTGTTCGACCGTACTTGCGACTTCTTTAAAAGCGACAACTTGTTGTTCATTTGATGCAAGTTGCCGCATGAACGTCGGCAAGCTCGTCTCAAACGCCAAAGACGTCTCGTCCATCGTCAGCAACGACTTTTTCCACAGACCGATGAACGTATTGTACTCACGCTCTAAACTACGGATCTCGAACGACTTGGCTCCTAAGTCTACTTCTTTAAAAGCACGCGTCTCTACCGCCTCACGCAGTCGCGTCGCAAACTGCGATAACGGTCTGACTTCGCGACGAATCATCCGAGAAAATAAATAGATAATGATTCCCATCGCTATGATGATCACAGCGAAAAGCGCCTGTCGAAGTTCCCACATCGAGCCAAGTACCGATTGTCTCGTGACAGCCAATACGTAATGAGCTTGTAGTTCTGGGATCGGAACCGCTGCTAAAAAGAAATCGTCTCGTTCAATGACTGCGAGTTCGTTCACTGTCACTTCATTAAATTTGTCTTCAAGCTGCTTGCTCGCTTTTTTTCCTGTCAATTGCTCGACTTGCTCGTCTCGAATCAAGTACTGACCGGCCTCGAGTCCGTCCGCTGATAAAATTGACGCCTGTTGCATGTACGTCGACTTCAATGAGCGTACCAACCCTTTTTCATTTGATAGGTATGCCCCGTACGTCGTTTTGACCGTCTCGCGCATGACTGTCGCTTCTCGGAGTAAGCGCTTCTCGACTTCAGCTGTCAACAAGTGTTCCGCTCTCAGGGCGAACCAACCGAACGTCGTCAAAAACAGGATGACGACAAGCGGCATCAGCGTCCATTGGAGACGTCGCTCAATTTTGACGCCGTCGGGACGTCGCTGCTTCCACAGCTGTTGCAATCGCGTTAACACATCTAATCCTCACCTTTCTCAAGTTACTATTCGTCCGATATATCGGTCTTGAGACGGTGGAAAATTATGAAGCATCTGTTAAGATAACGTTAGACTTTGTAAAGAGCACATCTCAGGAGCGCTTGCCGGGTGCTTTTTCACAAGCATTTCGTTATGATAAGAAAGAAACCAACCATCTAAATCGATTGGAACCTTTCCAAAAGAAGGAGATTACGTATATGTCAGAAATTTTACACCGTTCATTAACTCGTCCGATTCGTGTCGGCAACGTCATCATCGGAGGATCTGATGAAGTCGTCATTCAGTCGATGACGACGACGAAAACGCACGACGTCGAAGCGACTGTCGCCGAAATTTTACGTCTTGAAGAAGCAGGTTGCCAAATCGTCCGCGTCGCTTGTCCAGATGAGCGAGCGGCCGACGCGCTCGCTGAAATCAAGAGTCGCATCAACATCCCGCTCGTCGTCGATATTCACTTCGACTACAAATTGGCGTTGAAAGCCATCGAAAGCGGTGTCGATAAGATTCGGATCAACCCCGGCAACATCGGTCGCCGCGAAAAAGTCGAAGCGGTCGTTAACGCCGCTAAAGCGAAAGGCATCCCGATCCGCATCGGTGTCAACGCCGGATCGCTCGAGAAGCAGTTCCTCGAAAAATACGGATATCCGACAGCTCAAGGCATGGTCGAAAGTGCGATGCATCACGTCAAGATTTTAGAGGACCTCGGTTTTTACAACACGATCATCTCGCTCAAAGCGTCTGACGTGAACCTTGCCCTCGAGGCGTACACGCTCGCCGCGAAGACGTTCGACTACCCGCTCCACGTCGGGATCACTGAATCAGGACCGCTGTTCTCAGGATCACTCAAATCAGCGGCCGGACTCGGTGCGATCCTCTCACTCGGAATCGGCTCGACGGTTCGTGTGTCGCTGTCTGACGACCCTGTCGAAGAGATCAAAGTCGCCAAAGAAGTGCTCAAGTCGTTCGGCCTAGCCGCTAACGCCGCGACGCTCATCTCTTGCCCGACATGCGGCCGCATCGAAATCGATTTGATCTCGATTGCGAAAGAAGTTGAAGAGTACATCCAAAACATTAACGTCAACATCAAAGTCGCCGTCCTCGGCTGCGCGGTCAACGGACCGGGTGAAGCACGTGAGGCGGACATCGGCATCGCCGGTGCCCGTAACGAAGGCCTGCTCTTCCGGCACGGGAAAATCATCCGTAAAGTACCGGAAGCAACGATGGTCGAAGAGTTGAAGAAAGAAATCGACGCCATAGTCGCCGAGAAACTTGCCGCGCGTGAGCTTGAAGAACAACAACTTGCCAACCAATCTAACTAATCTCTCGCCCGCTCGGTTGCAACCGAGCGGGCTTTTGATACAATGAGTGTTATGGCAAGGAGGAATCAAGATGCACATTGGGATAGATTTAGACGGAACCGTCACGGATCCGCAAAGTTGCTTTCACTATATGAACGACATGCTCGGTTACGCCATCGATTATCATCAGGCGACCGAATACGAGCTCCATACGTACACGAATATGACGCAACATGATTTTTGGACGTTCATGATCGAACACGGTCATGAAGAAGCCATCTATCGGCGTTCACTCCCGCACTCTGAAGTGAACGAAGTGCTCTGGCACATTCGGAAAACGCACCAACTTCACTACGTGACGGCGCGCAGCGAGGCCGTTCGCTCTGTCACCGAGGACTGGATCAAACAGTACGAACTGCCGCTCGACTCATTGATTATGACAGGCAGTCACGACAAAGTCGGCGTCGTCAAAGATCTCGCGCTCGACTTGTTCATGGAGGACCGCTATGAGAATGCCATCTCGATCCATGAACAGACATTGATTCCAGTGCTCTTGTTCGATGCCCCGTATAATCGTCGACCGTTACCGGACGGGGTGAAACGCATCACGTCTTGGAACGAGGCACTCCATCTCGTCGACCGCTTCGAGACTACAAAATCCATCATTACCCTATAAAAAAGAGGAATCCGCCGCTGGATTCCTCTTTTCTATACCCGTCCGATCGCCTCGATGACATCGCTCGCGAGAACGCTTGCCGGATGAATCCGTTCACTCGCCGACCTAGCGGCTAACGCGTGCCATAGGACGGCTTGTTCGTTCGGGGGCTGCTCCGGCTCGATCCGCGCACTCCGGGCCCAGAGCGCGAGCAGCATGCCGGTCAGGACGTCACCACTCCCGCCTTTCGAGAGTGCCGGTGCTGCGACCGTGTTGACGGCACCAGTCCCGTCTGGCGAAACGATCAACGTGTACGTCCCTTTTAGAATGAGATGAACCCCATGTTGCCTCGCAAAGTCTGATGCGGCCTTGAACCGGTCTGCCTCGATCATCTCGACCGTCTGTCCCGTCAACCGGGCAAGTTCACCGGGATGCGGGGTGAGCGTCAATGGGCCCGACGCCTGTAAGTGTTCCTTCGTCAGCGCACCGGCATCGACGATGATCGGCGTCGTCCGTTTCTTGACCGCTTGCCAAGCGTTCGTCAACCGTTCATCCTCGACCATGCCCGGACCGATCGCCGTCGCCGCATACCGCGCGTCCGGTATGGCGTCAATCTCGTAAAACATCGCCTCCGGTAACGTTGCAGCCAGTGCCATCGCCTCAGCCGGCACCGCCAAGTCGAGCAGCCCGAGTCCGCTCCGAAGGGCAGCCTGAGCCGCTAAAAACGGTGCCCCGATCAAGTGGCGGCTCCCGCCGACGAGCTGGCCGTGACCGTAAGTCGATTTATGGCCATATGGATCACGGGATAGCAGACCGCGGTCAAAATCGGCCTCCGTCAATACGCGCCAGTTCGACGTCTCAGGCAATCCGATGTCGATTCGTTCGACTTTCCCGTAAAACGGTGCGGTTTGATTCAAGAACGCACTACGCTTATAACCATGTAACGTCAACGTCTGATCGGCTTTGATCGCGTGACCGTCGAACCGGCTCGTCTCGTCGCTCGGCACACCGGACGGGACATCGACCGCGATCACCGTCGCCGCTTGGTCGCACATCCAGGTGATCACGTCTCTCGCTTTCCCGGTGACCGGTCCGTCAAGGCCGACTCCGAACAAGGCATCGATGATATAGTCCGCCTGTCTCGGATTATCTACGACCGGGACCACTTGCTTCGCTAACGCTGCGTGCGTCAAGGCTTCTGGCGATTTCGGCTCGCCGAGTGGTGCCCAGACGCTGACGTCATACCCACGCCGGTGCAGTTCACGGGCGATGACCCAACCGTCGCCCCCGTTATTCCCTCGTCCACAGACGACGAGGACGGACGCCTCTGCTCGAATCGCCAAACGATTCGTCAAGGCCAGCGCCGCTCGCTCCATCAAAACTTCAGGCGTCGTCCCGTGCGCAAAAGCCTGTTCATCCGCTCGCTTGATATCACTTGCCGTATAAATCATCGACTCACTCCTTCCTTATATGTACACAAAAAAGGAAGTTGCAGTAATCAACCTCCTTACTTACATTGTTTACAATACCCGTAAATCTCAAATTTATGATCGATGACCTCAAAATCGGGGTCAAGCGTCTCTATATAACGCATCGGGCAAAGTTCGAGCAGTTTCGTCTTGCCGCACCCGCGGCAGATCAAATGATGGTGGTGGTGCGATGAGCCACACGTGACCCGGAACGCTTTCTCACCGTTCAACTCGGTCGCTTCGAGCAACCCTTCCTCCGCAAACGACTTCAAGTTCCGGTAGACCGTATCAAAGCTCATCGTCGGATGTTTCGAACGCATATAGTCGAGGACGTCTTTCGCACTGATATAGCGCTCTTCGGCCGCCAAATAAGCGTACATCTCAATCCGTTTCGGCGTCACTTTCAATGACGACGACTGCAACCGTTCGATTTGTTCAGTCTGTTTCATGGAGTACTCCCTTCTTCCGTAACGAGCCGATCTTCTCAAACAACATGACGGCAGCCAAAATCAAGACGGCGAGCAAGACGATGACACCGCCCGGGGCGACGTCTAGTTCGTAGGCGAGTACAAGTCCCCCAATCGTCGCAAGCTCACCGAACACGATTGCCCAAACAATCGTCTGTTTGAAACTGTTCGTGAACCGGAGTGCGGCCGCGACCGGTAACGTGATCAAGCTTGAGACGAGCAACGTGCCGACGATCCGCATACTGACGGCGATGACGAGCGCGACGACGAACATGAACAACATGTGTAACAACGTGCTCGGCAATCCGGACACTTTCGCTTGTTCTTCATCGAACGACAAGAACAAGAGCTGTTTATAAAACACGACGATGACGATGACCGTGATGAGCGCGACAGCTAGAATCAAACCGATATCAGACGGACTGACCGCTGAAATCGAACCGAACAACAGCGTCGACAAATCGACCGAGAAGCCGCGCGACAACGAAATGAAGATCGCGCTCAGACCCATCCCCGCCGACATCATGATCGGGATCGACAGCTCTTGGAAATGGACGTACTTATTGCGGAGCCAATCGAGACCGAGCGCCGCGAGCACCGAGACGAGCGTCCCGAGGTAGAGCGGATTCAAGTCAGAGAAGAACAAGACATACTGTCCGAGAAACAAACTGAAGGAGATACCGGCGAGCGTCACGTGTGACAAAGCGTCGGCAATCAGACTCATCCGTCTGACGACGACGAAGGAACCGATCAACGGGGCCGTAAACCCGATGACGACGGCCGCTATGAACGCATAACGTAAAAAACTATAGGTTAACAAGTCGGCAATCATGACATACCTTCATGAACGAGGACTTTGACGGGATACGGCTTGATGGCGGCAAGTTCTCCTAGTTCGCTATACTCTTTCAACCCACAGTTACAGGCCATACGTCCCCGGTCAAGATGGACGACTTTCGTGACGAGGTCGGTGACGACGTTTAAATCGTGCGTGACGAGGATGAACGTGCACGACGTCTGCTCGCGCAACAAGTGGAGCACTTCATAAAAGTCCCGCAGATGCTTTTGGTCGACCCCGACCGTCGGCTCATCCAAGATGAGCAAATCGGGTTGGTTGACGATGGCCCGGGCGATGAACACACGCTGCTGTTGCCCACCGGACAGGCTTCCGATTTTGCGGTTCCGATACTGCCACATGTTGACCGTCTCGAGCGCATTTTGAATCGCGGCCTTATCTTCCATGTTCAATCGCTTGAACAGACCTAGCCGTCCGTACCGGCCCATGGCGACGACTTCTTCGACCGTCACCGGAAACCCAGAGTTAAATGACGCCGCTTTTTGGGAAACGTAACTGATACGGGACTTGTCCTTGAATTGGCCTTGCGGGCGACCGAACAGTTCGACCGTTCCCGCCTGCGGACTCAATAGACCAAGGATCGTCCGAATCAACGTCGACTTGCCTGACCCGTTCTCGCCGACGATGGCGACGAAATCACCTTGCTTGATGTCGATGGACACGTCCCGAAGTGCGGCCGTGCCATCGTAATAATACGAAACATGATCTAATTTTACGACAGATGTCGTCATGAGCTACCCTTCTCTCGTTTGATAAATCGTAATCATTTCTACTTGCTTGGCGTCTGTATTATACAGAATATTATTAAATGCTTCAAGTTTGAGAAGATCGCGGCGCTCGTCGTCACGCCTTCACACAAAATCAAGATGAGTTTGTCTAGTGTTCGTTGTACACTAGAGGTATCGCAGAGGGGGATTTACCGTGGAAAAAAAATTAGCAGTCATTGATATCGGGTCAAACTCGATTCGCAACGTCATTTTTGAAGTGAATCGACACGGCCAATATTTCGAACGGTTGAACGTGAAAGAAGTCGCTCGGCTCTCGAGTCACATCACCGATGCGAACGAACTGTCCGAACTGGGCATCCAATCGTTAATCGAGACACTCGACCATTTCATCAGCCTGAACAAGCATCATGGCGTCAAAGAGATGTTGCCGGTCGCGACCGCAGCCATCCGCAACGCCAGCAATTCTGAAGCGATTTTAAACGAGGTCCTTGACGCGACCGGGATGGAGATCCGCTTGTTGAGTGACTATGAAGAGGCGTATTACGGATACTCGGCCATCGTCAACTCGACTTATATCGAAGACGGCTATTCGGTCGACATCGGCGGCGGCTCAATGGAAGTGACTTACTTCAAAGACCGCGAGCTCGTCTTTTATCATAGTTTCCCGTTCGGTGCCGTCACGTTGACGAACGATTTTATGTCAGGCGACACGCTCTCGAAAGATGAGCGGAAACAACTGACTTCTTTCTTGAAGAAGGCGTTCAAAGACATCGATTGGCTCGTCCCTCACGGTGTTCCGCTTGTCGGCGTCGGCGGGACCGCCCGTAACCTCGTCCGCGTCGAACAGTCGTTGTCCCACTTCCCGCTTGAAGGCATCCATCAATATACGCTCGGTGCCGACCGGCTTCACGAAGTCGTCGATGAACTGATCGACATGTCGACGAAACAACTCGGACGACTCGATGGCCTGTCAAAAGACCGGATGGACATCATCGCTCCGGCAGTGACCGCAATCGATGAACTGGCCCGCTATTTAAAAGTGCCTGAGTTTACGATGAGCAATAACGGTCTGCGGGAAGGGCTATTTTATGAGTACTATTTAAAAGAGAACAACGAGATCCGTTTCGCTGATGTCAAAGAAGAAAGTTTCCGCCACTTCGAGAAACAATACGACGTCGACCCGGTCCGGCATCGTCATCTCGTCCATCTGGCCCGTCAAATTTATATGGGCTTGATCGAGGCGAAGACGATCAAACCAAAACCGTTCGAACCGGGACTGTTAGAAGCAGCTTGCCGTCTCGCTTACGTCGGTGAATACATCGACCATAACAACAAGAGCGACCATACGTTCCATTTGATCACGACCAATGACTTTAAAGGCATGAACAACGAAGACCGGCTCGCCCTGGCACTCGTCACGTCTTACAAGTCCCGGCGCCTGCTCGAACAGCATATCGAGGGCTTTCCTGAATGGTTCGACTCGAAAATGTTAAAAAGTCTAGAGCTGATCGGGTCAATCGTCAAACTTGTCGACGCGCTCGATTTGACCGAGCGTCAAGTCGTCGAGGACATCGACGTCGAGACAACAGACGACGGGCTTGCCTTCACCCTTCAAACAACGACGTCCCCGCGCTTTGAACTGCAGCGCGGCATCCGTCACAAAAAGCATTTAGAACGCGCGATCGAAACGACGATCGAGCTACGCGTAGAGGAGAGGATTACTTTATGACAACTTACTTACCCGAACATTTTAACAACCGCGAATTGAGCTGGCTCAGCTTTAACGAGCGCGTGCTCCAAGAAGCGATCGATGACCGCAATCCGCTCATGGAACGCCTCAAATTCCTCGGCATCTTCAGTGCAAACCTCGATGAGTTCTACATGGTCCGTTTCGGAGGACTGAAAGACGAGGTGCTCGCCGGATTCAACCAACCGGAGGACAAGGCCGGGCTGACACCGAAGCAGCAAATTAAAGCGATCTCGATCAAGGCTCAAGAACTCGTCGAAGTCCAATATGCGACGTATAAAAAAATCGTCAAACAGCTCGGAAACGAAAACGTCCGCTTTTTACGTCCGAAGCACTTGAACAAAGAGCAGCTTAATTTCGTCAAACTGTATTTCCGGACCCACGTCTTCCCGGTCTTGACACCGATTGCGGTCGATGCGTATCGTCCATTCCCGATGCTGTTGTCAAAATCGCTCAATATCGCCGTCGAAATCTCGTCGACCGCCGAAGGCAAAAAGCGACTCGCCCTCGTTCAAGTACCGGCCGTCCTACCACGTTTTCTCGAACTGCCGACAGAAGACGAAGAACATGCCGACTTGATGTTGCTCGAAGACGTCATCATCCAATTCATCGATTCGCTCTTCAAAGGCTTTGAAGTCGAGTCGACGATGCCGTTCCGGATCACCCGCAACGCTGATATGCCGTTCCATGAAGAAGGCAGTCACGATGTGTTGAAACAAATCGAGAAAGAACTGAAGAAACGCCGTTACGGCGTCGGTATCCGCCTCGAGGTCCAACAGCGTTCACTCAGTAAAGAACTGTTGTTTATGCTACAAGACGTCCTCGATCTGCACGAGCGCGATATTTTCGTCGTCGACGGACCAATCGATTTGACGTTCTTGTTTGGCATCTACAACAAGATCGGGATCGAATATGACGAGATGATCAATGAGACGCTCATCCCGTTCGTCCCGGAAGGACTCGAGCCCGGCAAGGACTTGTTCAAGGCCGTCTTGAAAAAGGATTACTTGCTCCATCACCCATACCATTCGTTCGACCCGGTCGTCCGCTTTATCGCCCAGGCCGCGAAAGACCCGAACGTCTTGGCCATCAAGCAGACGCTTTACCGTGTGTCTGGCGATTCACCGATCATTAAAGCGCTCACTGACGCTGCCGAGAGTGGCAAACAAGTCACCGTCCTCGTCGAACTGAAGGCCCGGTTCGATGAAGAGAAGAACATTCAATGGGCGAAACAGCTCGAGAAAGCCGGGGCCCACGTCATCTACGGCTATAAAGAGTTAAAAACGCACTCGAAGATCACGCTTGTCGTGCGGATTTTAGAAGGAGGTGTCCTCCAACGCTTCGTCCACCTCGGTACCGGTAACTACAACGACTCGACGGCGAAGCTTTATACGGACATCGGCTTGTTGACAACAAATGAGGACTTGGCCGAAGATGCGACCAACTTCTTCAACTGGCTCTCCGGTTACGGTGAACGACCGTCTTGGCACGAGTTCGAGACGTCGCCTGACGACATGCTCGACTTCTTCCTTCATAAGATTGAAGACGAAATCAAACTGCATGAGAAGTATGGGAATGGTCGCATCGTCGCCAAGATGAACTCGCTCACCGACAAGTCGATCATCACGAAGCTGTATGACGCGTCTCAAGCCGGGGTCAAGATCGATTTGATCATTCGCGGCATCTGCTGCCTGCGGCCGGGCATTAAAGGCGTCTCGGAAAATATTCGTGTCGTCTCGATCATCGACCGCTATCTAGAACATTCTCGCATCTTCTATTTCTATCAAAACGGGAAAGAAGACTTGTATTGCTCGTCCGCGGACTGGATGACCCGAAACATGAAAAAGCGCATCGAGATCTTGTTCCCAATCCTAGATGCGGGTCATAAGTCATACATTAAAGACATGCTCGCGCTACAGCTCGTCGATAACGTCAAAGCGCGGATCCAACGCGCCGATGGCAGTTACGTCTACATCAAACAAGAGCCCGGCCAAGAGAAAATTCAATCGCAGATCATTATCCATCAATATACAGGCGGCCGTTGGAACAACATCCCGAGCGTCTTCGAACGGGAGCCGTCGAACTGGGCCGAGCGTGAAGTGCTTCGCCTCCGGGCCGAAAACGAGAAAATGACTGATGACTGATGTTAGACTTCTCAAACGAGAAAGAACATTGTATAATTAGTTCGATTAGTCAGTTGAAACGCTTTCATTTTCGAATATGGAGGAATCATTCATGCAAGAAATCTTACTCTCGTTGCTCGCTGGCCTCATCTGTGGCATGATTTTCACTGCCTTGAAGTTGCCGTTGCCTGCCCCCCCGGTCTTGCCTGGCGTCATCGGAATCTTTGGCGTCTTTCTCGGGATGAAAGTTTACCAATTCGCACTCGCGAACTGGCCATTTTAAACAAAAAGAACGATGCCCGTGGGCATCGTTCTTTTTGTTACTCTGCATGATGGATCGCCTTATGACAAGTCGGACAGACCCACATCCCGCTGTCTCCTTCAAGATGGTACTCTAGCAGACGATGGGCCATCGCCCCATACCTGTCTGTCAAGTCGACTCCACAGCTCGTACAAGCCGTGACGGAAGCGATACGGTGCATCATCATTCGTTCCCGGGCTAGATGCGTCTCGTACGTTTGCCGTGTCCAGCGTTTGGATGGGACTTGATAACCGCGGTCCCACATATCTTTTAACGTCGCATATGACGTCGACACGTCGTACATACCACTCTTGAGCAGCGGATGATGAAAATCAAGGCCGACTAAATCGACGAGACAATAGTCTCGAACTTCATCGTCGGGACGCGTTCGCCAATACCGGTCGTCGGGGCGCGTCGTCGTCTCGACGAGCATGATCTCGACTTCCGCGACGATCCCATATCCAACGACTTCGATCAAGGCTGGTCCCTCAACGCTTCCTTCAATGTAAAACGGGCTCTGCTCGCGAAAGTATGTCGGGAGCGCCGCCCATACGTCATACGTCTCTGGATCGATCTTTAGCACGCTCATCGCTTATTGATGCGCGAGCGCGAATCGTTCGCGCCATTCGGCGTCGAACGCGCCTAACCGGAACATGTCGATCTCTTGCTTATACGGCGCGACTTTCGTCTTCTCGCTGATTGGAATGTAAGGTGTTTCAAGAATTTTTGGCAAATGCGCGAACGCCTCATGATGGATGATTCGGTTCAACGCGTCAAAACCGATCTCCCCGTAGCCGATGTTTTCGTGGCGGTCTTTTCTCGCCCCGCGCACGTTTTTCGAATCGTTGACGTGGATGACGCCGAGTCGGTCGATTCCGACGATGCGGTCAAACTCGGCAATCACGCCGTCTAAATCCCCCACGAGATCATACCCGGCGTCATGGACGTGGCACGTGTCGAAACAGACCGACAGCCGGTCGTTATGCGTCACTCCGTCGATGATCGTCGCGAGTTCTTCGAACGTCTTCCCGAGTTCGCTTCCTTTTCCTGCCATCGTCTCGAGGGCGATCTTCACCGTCTCGTCTCCGGTCAGCACTTCATTCAAGCCTTCGATGATGCGAGCGAGACCGACGTCTTCGCCGGCACCGACATGGGCACCTGGGTGAAGGACGACGTGACGGGCGACTTGTAGCGCCTCGGCCCGCTTGATTTCAGCCGCCAAAAACGAGACCGCGAGTTCGAACGTCTCGGGTTTCGTCGTATTGCCCAGGTTGATGATGTATGGGGCGTGGACGACGATCTCCTCGATGTCATGCGCCGCCATGTGGACGAGCGCCGCTTCGATATTTAACTCCTCGATCGGTTTACGGCGCGTGTTTTGAGGCGCGCCCGTATAGACCATCATCGTCGTCGCACCGTACGAGACGGCTTCCTCACTGCCAGCGAGCAGCATCTTCTTACCTGAAACCGAAACGTGTGAACCAATTTTTAACATAGTCAACTCTCCTTCGCAATCGTCTGCCTTTAGTGTACACAAAAAGAAGAACCGACTCCATGAAGTCGATTCTTCTGTTTAGTGATTACCGTCTGTTCTTCTTACGGGTCTCACGACGTTCCGTGCGCTGTTG
Organism: Exiguobacterium sp. SH3S3; assembly: GCF_004337115.1. Lineage (NCBI taxonomy): Bacteria > Bacillati > Bacillota > Bacilli > Caryophanales > Exiguobacterium > Exiguobacterium sp. SH3S3. Next base: position 7,218 of record NZ_SJUU01000004.1, on the reverse strand, counting down.
TTGCATATGCTCACGCGAAGCCGTCTCTTTCAATTTATACTTGAACTTCTTCTTGTAGCCTGGTTTGACTTTCTTCTTCGCCTTCTTGATCTCACCGGCCATACGGCTGTGCGCCGTGTGCGATACTTTCATCTTACGGTCGGTCACGCGGCGTTTACGAGTCTTGATCTCTTGGAGCGTCCCGCCTTTGACATCGACATGTGTGAACGCGAAACCACGCTCTTCAAGTCGATTGATCGGGCCGTTCTCGTGATCTTCATACAGCGTATACGCTTCTCCGGTAGCACCGGCACGACCGGTCCGGCCGACACGGTGTGTGTAGAAGTCGAGATCTTTCGGGATACCGAAGTTGATGATGTGCGACACACCTTTAATATCAATCCCGCGGGCAGCCAAGTCGGTTGCGATCACGTATTGATATTTTGCATCGTTGATGTCTTTGATCGCTTGCTTACGACGACGGGCTTGCATGTCGCCATGAAGCGTCCCGACGTTGAGGCCTGCCTCACGGAACGACTTCTCGAGCTCGTCCGCGTCTTGTTTCGTGTTCGTGAACACGAGGCAGACGAACGGATTGATCGCTTTGGCCACTTCGACAGTCAATTCTTTGCGGTCGCGGTGACGGACCGGGATGACGTGGTGCTTGATCTTCGGTGCGACGCGGTGCTCGGCACTCGCTTCCGCGTAGCGCGGGTCGTGAAGATATTTCTTCAAGAACGGCTCGAGCTTCTCTGGGATTGTCGCTGAGAAGACCATCGTTTGCAGTCTTTCCGGAAGCGACTGCGCGATGCGGTCCACTTCTGGCAAGAAGCCCATATCAAGCATTTGATCGGCTTCATCGACGACGAAATGTTTGACTTTATGCGGGAACAACGCCTGAACTTTCATCAAGTCGAGTAGACGGCCTGGCGTCCCGATGATCAACTGTGGTGGGTTTTTCATCTTGTCGATTTGACGTTCGCGGTCAGTTCCACCGACGATCAAACTCGTCTTAATATAGTCAGGCTGCTTCACGAGGAGTGTTTTCAACTCTTCGTGGATCTGCCAGGCGAGTTCGCGTGTCGGTGCGACAACGATCGCCTGGACTTCGTGTTCGCTCGGGTCGATCGATTCTAAAATAGGTAAGAGGAACGCGAGTGTCTTCCCGGTCCCGGTTTGTGATTTTCCAATAATGTCACGGCCATTCATCGCGGCTGGAATAATCCGTGCCTGAATGTCCGTTGGGTTAGTGATGCGCTTTTCTGTCAAGGCATCGACGATAAACGGTAACAATTTGAACTGTTGGAAGCTGTTCAATCGATACACCTCCTGTTTCTTTCCACTTTTCCTAGCATAGCGGAATCTAGTTATTTGTCAATTAATCTTTACCGAGTCCTTCATACAAGTAACTCGATGAATAGTAGTGTGCCGAGATTTTTTTACCGCTCAAATGCTGTTCGAGCGCTTTGAACCCGACTTCAATCATTTCGTTCGGGGATTGCACGACCGTCGCATCGACTTTCCCGCTATGAATCAACGGGTAAATCTCTGTCACACCGTCTACCGACACGATTGTCTTGTCATTTAGTCTCTTGCTCTCGAGCGCCCTCACGACCCCGAACGTGTTGTCGTCGTTATGGGAAAACACGGCGTCGAACGGGATGTCTTCCTCGAGCCAGCGCGACATCTCGATCTCGGCTTGGAACGTATCGTAGTTACCCGTGAGCGAGGCCACGACCTCGAGGTCGTCATGGGCTTTATCGTACTCGGTCAACCCGAGGCTACGGTCGATGGTCGAGCGGACTTTTGCCGTTCCCCTCACTTCGACGACACGGATCGGCCGATCGAGTGCGGTATGTTGGGCGGCAATATGGTTGGCGGCCATCCGCCCGATTTCAACGTTATCGGACACGACGGACGTGAGCACGCTATCGTGGTCGATCATCCGGTCGATCGCGATAATCGGGATCCCTTTGTCTCTCGCCTTTTCGAGCGATGATTGAATGAATGTCTCGTCAAGCGTCGTCACGAAGATGGCTTTGACACCGCGCTCGATCAAAGAATCCAATTTCTCTTTTTCTAAGACACGTGAATCTTCACTTGTCGTCGGAATCGGAATGAACCCTTTTTGATTGGCCGTTCGTACAAAGGCGGCTAACAACTTATTGGCGTGTTCGTGTTTTTCACTGACGAACACGAAGCCGACCTCATTGTTCGTCGTCACGCGTTCCGGCAACTGGATCGACGTGATCAATAAAATCGTCATGGCCCAGACGACGGGAATCCAAAGCCAGTAATAGTGGAAGCCTTTCATACGTTTGTCCGCCTTGGGATTTTAATCATCATCGCCGTACCTTCTCCTTCAACGCTCTCGATTTCCATTTGACCGTTTACGGCTTTTAATGATTCTCGAATCATGTACAGCCCTAGCCCGTTGCCGTTCTCTTTCGTCGTATAGAACGCCGACCCGACCGTGTTCACTTGATCTTTCGTCATCCCGATTCCGTTATCCTCAATCAAGAACCGATAATCCTGCTCCGTGAAGAGGACCGTGACCGTGACGCTACCGTCCGCCCCTTTTGAATCGACGGCTTCGACGGCGTTTTTAAACAAGTTGTAGATGGTTTGGATGAGCATGTCGCTCGAACAGTAGAACGGCGGCATCTCGTTCGGAACAATCAGTTCCCACTTCGTCGCCCGTTTATAACATTCGGCGTCGAGTAAGAACTCGAGCCGACTCGCAAATTCGGTCATGTCGAGCCACTCTTCTTGAAGCTTGGATTGATCTGGTTTGGCGAGCGTGAGCATCGTCGTAATCAAATGGTTAGCCCGATTGAGCTCGGACAGTGCAAGGTCGAGCATTTCTTCACTACCATGACCTTCTTTCGCCATCTGCAAGGTGATTTGGACAGGTGTGAGCGGGTTACGGATCTCGTGAGCGATCCCGGCCGCGAGTTGACCGAGCGAGGCGAGCTTCTCTTGTTGGAGCAAGAGCTGTTGTTGGCTCAACTGCTCACGTCGAGCCGTCTCCATCCGGTTCGAGTAGTCGTTATACGTATCGAGGAGCGTCTGGACTTCTTTTGAACCGGTCCGTTCGAGTAAAATCGGTTCGAGTGACTGTTGTTTCTTGATGTTTTGAACGAGTTCGAGCAGCGGGCTCGTCAATGTCTTCGAGAGAAGGAGACCGACTAAAATACTTAAGAAGAAAGTGACGAGCGTAATCATCAAATATTGCCAACGTGTATCATAGACCGCCTCATAAACCGAATCCGTGCTATGCTTGGCCAATACGCTCCATCCGTTCACTCGAGCGTCCGGTTCGAACATGATGACGTCGTCTTCGGTACTTAAAATCGTCCGAACGTCATACTCATCCGTCGTTTCGACGATTGAGCGTGACAACCTTCGCTCCGCATCCGTGACGAGGTTAAACGATGTCGATAACACTTCTCCCCGCTCATTTAAGAGGTAGAGAATCATATCATCGTTCGTGGATTCGAGCATGCGCCGATAGAGGTCCGAGTTAAGCACACTGATGCTTCCACCAAACATGCCAATCGGTCGGTTGTCCTCGATGACGGGTACGTAAAGATACGTGCCGGCATCACCAGAAATCGATACCGGGTCACTCATGAATAAATCGTCGCCGTTCGAAGTGATGACTTCTTTAAATTTCGGATCAGCCTTTAACGTCATCGCGGGGACTTGCCGTTGCGAATACCAAGTGAATTCATCTTCTCGTAAATCATAGTAAAAGATCGAAGTGAAACTCGTTCGTTGGTTCAAGTAACCCGTCCGAATCCGCTCTTCAATCAAAGGTTCGTTTCCAACATAAGCACCAAGGTAGACGAGGTCTTCATACAATTTCCCAAGCCTTGTCTCGAGGTTCTCGATACTCCCATCAATCGCATAGTCAAATTGTTCTTTCGCCAATTCTTCCGCGCGGGACACCGTCACGCGATCGGCAGAGAAAGCTAGTGATGAGATGACGAGTCCAAGAATGATAAAGATAATAAATGTGATTTGAAAGAAGTACGATTTTCGAACTTCAAGCAATGTTCTCAAGCGTTCCACGGTGTCCCTCCTTTCTAACCTTAAGATTATAGCATGAATACACGCAATTCTTTTCGTATTTTCGAAACAATGTTAGACTAATACGTAGGAAAGCATCGCGAAAGGAGCGTTCATCACGAAATGAAAGTTAAAAAAATTAGCCCACGCGGATACTGCTATGGCGTCGTCGATGCCATGAAATTAGCGAATGAAGCCGTGGCCAACCCAGATTTACCACGGCCTATCCATATACTCGGTATGATCGTCCATAACCGTCACGTCACCCAAGCGTTTGAAGACTTAGGCGTCAAGACCGTAGACGGTGAGGATCGGATGCAAGCAGTTGAAACAATCGACAAAGGGACCGTCGTGTTTACGGCCCACGGTATCTCCCCGCTCGTTCGGAAGCGTGCCATCGAAAAAGGACTGACGATTGTCGATGCGTCTTGTCCTGACGTTCTCGTCACGCACGATTTAATTCGTGAGAAGACAGCGGCCGACTACGAAGTCATCTATATCGGCAAGCACGGTCACCCCGAACCTGAAGGCGCGATGGGTGTCGCCCCTGGAAAAGTCCATCTCGTCCAGTACGAGAGCGATTTTGAGGCGTTGCCAGATCGTTTGTTAGACGCAAACATTCTCGTCACGAACCAGACGACAATGAGCCAATGGGACGTTTCGGCATTGATCGACCTCATTCAAGAACGCTATCCTCACGTCGAGGTGCATAACGAGATTTGTAACGCGACACAAGTTCGTCAGGAAGCAGTCGCCGAACAGGCCGGCGACTGCGACTTGCTCATCGTCGTCGGTGATCCGAAATCGAACAACTCGAACCGCCTCGCCCAAGTCTCTAAAGAGATTGCCGGGACGAATGCCTATCGCATCGGTGATTTGAGTGAGCTCGATCTCAATTGGCTTCAAGACGTCGAAACGGTCGCGGTCACATCGGGCGCGTCGACACCGACGCCGATCACGAAAAAAGTCATCGACTTTTTGACGCAGTACGACCGTGATGACTTGAGCACACACGACAAGACACCTTATCTCGAACTGCGAAACATTTTGCCTAGAGTGAAGGCGCTTCGCAAATGACAAGCAACCCCCGTCCTCATGCATGAGGGCGGGGGTTGTGTTCGGTTTCAGCGGAACTTAAAAGGGTTCGTGTTCGTAGCGGAAACGAGGAGCTCGACCTCGAGTTTTGCTGCCGTGAACTTCTGTTGCAAGACGTCGACGACGCCTTGTTTCATCACGCTCTCGACGTGATGACCCGGGTCGACCACGGCGAGCCCGAGCGCCATCGCGTCGTGGGCGACATGGAAATATAAGTCACCGGTCACGTAGGCGTCGGCTCCCTTGAAGTGCGCGGCCGAGACGTACTTGTTGCCGTCACCACCGAGCACGGCCACTTTTTTGATCGTTCGGTCCAAGTCGCCGACGACCCGCACCGCTTCGACACCAAAGCTTGCTTTGACATGTTCCGAAAATTCAGCGAGCGTCAGCGGCTTGTCGAGTCGACCGATGCGGCCGAGACCTAGGACAGGCCCTGCAATCTCATCCCGAATCAAGTCATGAGCGACCTCTTCGTAAGGGTGGGCGTCAAACATCGCTTTTAACACCCGCTTCTTCTTACTTTCGGTAACGATTGTCTCGATCTTCACTTCATCGACTTGCTCCGTTTTCCCGATTTGCCCGAGGTACGGGTCGGCCAAGTCGAGAGGGGTGAACTGCCCTTTCCCTGTGACCGTGAATTGGCAATCGCCGTAATTCCCGATCCGACCGGCTCCGGCCTTGCCTAACGCTTTAGACACGGCGGACTGATGTGTCTCCGGGACGAAGACCGACAATTTATACACCGGCTCTTCATACGTCGGGACGAGCACTTCGGTCTCATGTAATCCGAGTGCCTCGCTCATCCAGTCGTTGACCCCACCCTCACAGACGTCTAAATTCGTATGGGCGACGTAGACGGCGATGTCGTTTTGAAGACATTTCATGACGATTCGACCGGCGGCGTTGCGATCGGTCACTTGGGTGAGCGCACTAAAGATCGGCGGATGATGCGCGATAATCAAGTCCACCTCTTGTTCGATGGCTTCGTCGACGACCGACTCGAGCACGTCGAGCGTGACCATGACCCGATTCACTTGTTTATTCAGCGTACCGATCTGCAGGCCGATCTTGTCGCCTTCGACCGCGAGGTGTTTCGGCGCGAACTCTTCAAACAGTTGGATGATATGATTTCCGTTTGCCATCACTGACTCACCTCTCTCATTTTGTCGCGTAACGTTTTGAACTCCTCCTGCTTCCGGACGAGCGCCTCGGTCTGGGCGCCTGCGGCCATTTGACCGAGCACGTAATCCAATTTGTCCGCTTCCCGGCCCCACTTCAACTTGAACGGTTCAGGACGAGTCTTCAGCAACTCCGGCCCGAACATAAGCTGCCACGTCCGCTCCGCCTCGTCCGCACTGTAACGCGTTTCTGTGCCCCGCTCTCCGACAAGAATCTCATATATTTTATCGTTCTCCTCGACGATCGTTTCCGTGACGAGCGTAAAACCTGATACAAGCAACCATTCCCGAACTTGCTGTCCATCGACGTTCGGTTGCAACACGAGTCGTTTGACCGCGCCTAACTTATCCCGTCCGTTCTCTAAGATCGAGCGGATCAAGCTTCCGCCCATCCCACAGATCGAGATACATGTTGCCTCGTCTTCCTTCAGGACCGCCAATCCGTCACCGAGCCGGACGTCAATCTTGTCCGATGCGCCGATCAAATCGACTTGGGCTTTGGCCGCTTCCATCGGTCCTTGATTCACTTCTCCGGCGATGGCCCGGTCGATGATTCCTTGCTGTACGAGATAACACGGGACGTAAGCGTGGTCGGAACCGATATCGGCTAAAATGCTTCCAGCTGGTATAAAATCGACGACTCGTTTCAGTCGCCGGTCTAACGTGACTTGTTCTTGCATGGGGACAACTCCTTTTGTCTACTACTTCTTCTTTAGGGTAACGAAATATTCTTGTCCGGACAACAAAAAACGTACCCCAGAAGGAGTATGAACTGAGCCCTGTTTTTCGGACAGTTTAATAAAAAGTGCGTCGTCTTTTATGCGGCGATCAGATGGCTCCGGTATTGCTCCGGAGTCATTTTTTTTAGGTTCCATTGCTTGCGTTCACTATTGTA
>NZ_SJUU01000049.1:0-331 GCF_004337115.1 Exiguobacterium sp. SH3S3 | reverse complement strand
CGGGCATCTCGGACTCTACGGTCTCCGCCACGGCGAGCGCATAGGCGAGCAGCTGGTCGATGTCGTGCTCATCGACTTTCTCAGGGAAACGCCCCTTCGCATCGGCCGATGCCTGATAGCACGCTTGCCGCAGATGCTTCGCCTCCTCGATGATCGCCTGCCCAATCGGCTTCTGCCCGTACCGGGCCCGGGAATGGGTCGAATCGACGATCAGCGTCCGTCCCTTCAGCAGCCCCATCTCTTTCGCGACCTCGACCGTGTGTGCGAGCAGTTTGTCGAGCAGTTTGTCGTCGTCCATGCGTTGGCGGCGGAATTTCGTGAGCGAGGACGG
>NZ_SJUU01000048.1:0-351 GCF_004337115.1 Exiguobacterium sp. SH3S3 | reverse complement strand
GTTCGTCCTGAGCCAGGATCAAACTCTCCAAAGAATTTGATATAGCTCTTGAAAATGACGAAGCTTGCGCTTCAATCAAAACTTGTAAAACTTTTTTTGCCTCATCGTTCAGTTTTCAAAGTTCGTCAGTTAAAGAATTGGTGGAGCCTAGCGGGATCGAACCGCTGACCTCCTGCGTGCAAGGCAGGCGCTCTCCCAGCTGAGCTAAGGCCCCAAAAGTTATGATGGTCGGGAAGACAGGATTCGAACCTGCGACCCCTTGGTCCCAAACCAAGTGCTCTACCAAGCTGAGCTACTTCCCGTTATAAATGGTGCACCCTGAGAGATTCGAACTCCCGGCCTTTAGATTCG
>NZ_SJUU01000047.1:0-361 GCF_004337115.1 Exiguobacterium sp. SH3S3 | reverse complement strand
TGCCCATCGTTCAGTTTTGAGAGACCAAATCTCTCGACAAATCAAATTATGAGGGCCTATAGCTCAGCTGGTTAGAGCGCACGCCTGATAAGCGTGAGGTCGGTGGTTCGAGTCCACTTAGGCCCACCATTTTTTTGAGAATTCCCTTATATGGGGCCTTAGCTCAGCTGGGAGAGCGCCTGCCTTGCACGCAGGAGGTCAGCGGTTCGATCCCGCTAGGCTCCACTTTGTTCCTTGAAAACTGAAGATTCATCAAGACATCAAACCAAGAAAAATATGCATGGTCCGTTCGGACCGTGTGTCTTAGAAACGCTAGATCAAGGTAGAAAGGGCGTACGGTGGATGCCTTGGCACTAGGAGC
>NZ_SJUU01000046.1:0-366 GCF_004337115.1 Exiguobacterium sp. SH3S3 | reverse complement strand
TCCTGGATCTCGCGCCGGAGGACGGCGTCATCAACCCGTCCTCGCTCACGAAATTCCGCCGCCAACGCATGGACGACGACAAACTGCTCGACAAACTGCTCGCACACACGGTCGAGGTCGCGAAAGAAATGGGGCTGCTGAAGGGACGGACGCTGATCGTCGATTCGACCCATTCCCGGGCCCGGTACGGGCAGAAGCCGATTGGGCAGGCGATCATCGAGGAGGCGAAGCATCTGCGCCAAGCGTGCTATCAGGCATCGGCCGATGCGAAGGGGCGTTTCCCTGAGAAAGTCGATGAGCACGACATCGACCAGCTGCTCGCCTATGCGCTCGCCGTGGCGGAGACCGTAGAGTCTGAGATGCCCG
>NZ_SJUU01000045.1:0-367 GCF_004337115.1 Exiguobacterium sp. SH3S3 | reverse complement strand
CAAGCGTGCTATCAGGCATCGGCCGATGCGAAGGGGCGTTTCCCTGAGAAAGTCGATGAGCACGACATCGACCAGCTGCTCGCCTATGCGCTCGCCGTGGCGGAGACCGTAGAGTCTGAGATGCCCGAGCTGATGATGCGGGAGCACATCCGCGACAGGGTGAACCGTGTCCGCGAGCTCGCCGAGGACGCGCATGTCGAGCTACAGGTGTCCAAGGACAGCGATGCCCGGACCGGGCACAAGAGCGCCGACTCCTCCTTCTTCGGCTACAAGCATCACCTCGCGATGACGGAAGAAGGCATCATCACGGCCGTCGTCGTCACGTCAGGCGAGGCGGCGGACGGGAAGCAGTTGACTCGCCTCATCG
>NZ_SJUU01000044.1:0-379 GCF_004337115.1 Exiguobacterium sp. SH3S3 | reverse complement strand
GACTTCACGCAGGCATCAGCGGTAACCGCAGCCAGATAACCATCCCATGACGTTGGGCCTGCCGGCGGCAATCCTGCGTTCAGGCGATCGAAGAAATCCTGGAACTCAATGTCGTAGGCATCAATAAAGCGCTGTTTCCAGTCAACCAGGATGTCGGTGCTATACTTCGCCGCTTTCCGTACCGCGGCGCTGGCGACGGTTGGCAGCTCCGCCATTCCTTTCTCGCCGGTAACATCGCAGTGAATGTCGTAGCCATACTGGCAGTTCACAAACACTTCAACCACAATATTGATGCCGGAGGTGGTTTCCATTACAACCAGCTGCGGATCACGCAGAGTGGTCACCAGGCTGGACTGACGCGGGAAGTAAACCTTAACGG
>NZ_SJUU01000043.1:0-379 GCF_004337115.1 Exiguobacterium sp. SH3S3 | reverse complement strand
GCCTCACCACGACGCAGATGAGCAACGCGTCGAACTTCCTCGGCTGGAGCATCCCGGCGGGAGGCGTCTGGGCGATGCCCGCTGGCGCGACGCATCCTGTGCTGCAGTGGCAGCAGGGACGTTAGCGCATGAGTCATGCGGGAAAAGCGCACGCACCGGCTTTCCCGCATGGCGCGAGCCGTCCTCGCATACGCAAAATCGTCCGACATGGAAAGCCGATCTGCGGCGCGCGGTCGATGGTGCCTCGTATGAGGAGAAACACCGGCACTATCTGGAACGGTGGTCCGAACGCGGTGCGACCCGCGGTTCCAATTCAGCAGCACTCCTACCCGATCCCGAATTCTCGGATTGCGGATTACTGGTTGGTAGGAGTCAACGC
>NZ_SJUU01000042.1:0-390 GCF_004337115.1 Exiguobacterium sp. SH3S3 | reverse complement strand
CCATTTGAATTTTTCATAAATGTTTGTGCAAATGTACATAGATTTTCTGCACTTGAATATAAACCACCTGCACCTATAGCATTAAGGTTATCTTGCGGAACTGCATCTTCCCAATAAGGTACATATGCTTTTGCTAGTTTTGAACTATCAAAACTATTTTCTGTAGTTTTTGTATTTTGTAAGTTAAGTGGATTATTTATGTATTTATCAAGAAAATTAGTAAATGACATACCAGATACTCTTTCTACTAAAATTTCAGCTAAAGTAAATCCATCATTACAATAAACAGAAAAAGCTCCTGGTTTAGATTTTAATCTTTGTTTTTGTAATTCTTTTAAGAAATTATCATGACCATAAGCATCATTGTCTGCTAATAAAATAGTGTTTTTA
>NZ_SJUU01000041.1:0-393 GCF_004337115.1 Exiguobacterium sp. SH3S3 | reverse complement strand
CCCTATCAGGGTTAGCGCCACATTGGACCCTGGGGTAATGCCAAGCACACGTTACGGATAGCTGGTAGCTTGCGTAAACGCGATACATCAGCTCGGAAACCCATCACCATCTACGCAATCGCCCTGTATCTCTGCCGTTTCCATCTGGAACTCCCGAATCTCGCAATATCTCGTGTTGGAACATCGTCATAACTCCATACTTTACTACGGCGAATCGCACAGGCACATAGGTGCCGACTCTACGAGCTGAACTACCATCCGCCGGCAACAGGCGGCCAGCCTATTGCTGTGAAGCCGTCGCACACGACCTCTCGTCCCCAACATGGGGTTCAACCTCTTCCACATCCTCGGCGATGTCTCGCATACCTCGTCGAAGCTCATACTGATATGGGC
>NZ_SJUU01000040.1:0-398 GCF_004337115.1 Exiguobacterium sp. SH3S3 | reverse complement strand
GAACTCCCCCAGCCAGTACAGGGCGTTGGCCACCAGGAAGTTGCGGACCTCGGTGCGGCCGAAGTCGAACACGTAGGTGCCCCAGTCCGGGTGCTCGCCGCGTCGCGGGTCCGCGTGCTCGTACAGGGGCGTGCCGTCGAAGCGGGCCAGCGCCCACTCGTCCTTGGGGAAGTGCGCGGGCACCCAGTCCACGATCACGCCGATCCCTGCCCGGTGCAGCGCGTCCACGAGGTGCTTGAACTCGTCCGGGCTGCCGAACCGGGAGGTCGGCGCGTAGTAGCCGGTCACCTGGTATCCCCAGGACCCGCCGAACGGGTGCTCGGCCACCGGCAGGAACTCCACGTGCGTGAACCCCAGCCACTGCACGTACTCCACCAGCTGCTCCGCGAGCTCCCGGT
>NZ_SJUU01000003.1:0-296086 GCF_004337115.1 Exiguobacterium sp. SH3S3 | reverse complement strand
CGACTTGCATGTATTAGGCACGCCGCCAGCGTTCGTCCTGAGCCAGGATCAAACTCTCCAAAGAATTTGATATAGCTCTTGAAAATGACGAAGCTTGCGCTTCAATCAAAACTTGTAAAACTTTTTTTGCCTCATCGTTCAGTTTTCAAAGTTCGTCTGCCGCTCTTAGCGACTCATTAATAATAGCATCTGTGATTATATTCGTCAACTATAAAAATAAAATATTTTGAAAGAATAATATCTAGCGTATTCTTTCGACGGCACTATATAGAAGGAACACGCTAGACGGTTACTGAAAAGCGACGATTCGAACCTCATCAAGTTGAGATAAATCGTATGTTTCTTGTGTTGGTTCAGAGATTACGACCGGTTGTTCCACGCTCGGCGTGTAGCATTGAATCGTTCCGCGCACACCGCTACTCAGTAAGACAGTCCGTCCTACTTCGTAAAAGCCAAGCAGTGTAGCTAAGAGCGTCAACGCTTCCCCATCGTATGCCTCATTTTGCCACATATAAAAATAAGCCTCTTCTGGTGTCAACGCTTCTCTGAACGTACGTGGGGCTGTCAATTGGCAGAATCGGTCGGCGACGATGAACAACGGTGATGCAGGATGAAGGGCTCGTTCTTCTAACCGACTCGGAAAACCTGACCCGTCTAAACGCTCATGATGTTCGGCAATCAATTTACCGACCCTGGCTCTAAGTGTCTGATCTTGCGGTAACATCGTAAGCGAGACGAGCGGGTGCTGATACAATAGCTCTCGTTCCATTTTTGTGAAATAGCGCATGTGGGACCATTTTCGTATTTTAGCGTAGCTCGCATCTGCGAAATAAGAAGCAACACCATAATCGAATTGAATGCGGTGTTCGTCTCCTCGGTATTTCGATAGCGTCTTGGCTACTAAAGCTCGATAAATCGCATGATGAATCACATGATTTTTTCGAAGTGGTTGATTCGTAAAGAACGTGACGACGGCCGATAGCGGATATTCACGTTTGAACAGTTGATGGACGAATTCAAGCGCTTCGTAAGGGTTGGGGGCAATCCGTTCTTCCCATTGATTGTAATGCCGTTCGTATTGGAGCACTTTTGCACATAGATCGATTTCCTCGTCGCGGGTAAGATGGCGACATTCGACCGGAGCAACATCAATGGCTCCTACCTTTAAAAAACGGAGCAAGCGTAAATGTTCGTTTGTCAGTTTCGTTCCTGCCTCTAACGAAGAAACTGACGTCAAAAGCGTCATCCCAACGTGAACGTTTGAAATGGCAAGTCGCATGCTCATCCCTCCTGATTATATGAAAAAAGGTCGAACGGAAGCACCGTTCAACCTTTTCGTCTTACTCAGTCTCTTCAGACGATGGGCCAACTTCGGGTGCTTCATCAACAAACCCATTCTCCACATCAACTGTCGATTCCTCTTCTAATTCATCTTCTAATTCATCTTTTTTCAGTTTAGCAATTGTCGCCAAGCGGTCGCCATCTTCGATATTCATGACTTTAACACCGCGCGTGCTACGCCCCATTTGCGAAATTGTTTGGGCATCGATTCGAATCGCGACACCGAGCTCGGTCATGAGCATGATGTCATCATCTTCATCGACTACGCGCATCCCGACGACAGTTCCGCGGTCTGTCTTGATTCCGATAATTCCAGAACCGCCTCGACCTTGTGTCCGGAATTGTTCCATCGCTGTGCGTTTGCCGTATCCTTTTTCCGTGATGATGAGCACGTCTTGTGTCGGGCGTACAATTTCCATCGAAACGACTCGATCATCATCCTTCTTCAATCGAATCGCACGTACACCGCGAGCCGTACGGCCCATCGAACGGACCTCACCTTCGAGCGGGAAGCGAATCGACATCCCGGCGTGTGTCACAATCAACATCTCGTCGTCGCTCTTCGCTAGACGTACAGTAACGAGCTCATCGCTATCGTTCAAGCTGATGGCACGCAATCCGTTTTTGTTAATGCGGGCATAGGCAGAAAGCGGTGACCGTTTGACAAGTCCGTGCTTCGTGATAAACACGAGTGACAATTGCTCATCAGCCACTTCTTCTTCTTCTGAACCTTCACCAGCGTCCTCAACGATGGCTTTGTCCGCCAAATAGCTATTAAAGTCGACCGGGATCATCGTTTCGACCTTCTCACCCTTATCGACTTGGAGTAAGTTGATAATCGGCATCCCTTTCGCGGTTCGGCTCATCTCAGGAATCTCATATCCTTTCAAGCGGAACACGCGACCGAAGTTCGTGAAGAACAAGATCGTATCGTGCGTTGAAGCAGATAAGAGGCGCAATACGAAGTCTTCGTCATTCGTACCCATTCCTTGTTTCCCTCGACCGCCGCGACGTTGTGTGCGATACGAGTCACTCGGAATCGATTTGATGTAGCCTTCGCTCGTCAGTGCGATCATCATGTCCCGAACCGGGATCAAATCCTCATCCTCAAGCTCGATGATGTCGGTACGAATCACCGTACGACGTGCATCGCCGTAACGCTCTTTGATTTCAGTCAACTCATTGCGAATGATTTCGAGAAGGAGTTCCTCATCCCCTAAAATCGCACGCAATTCTTCGATCAACGTACGGATCTCGCGATACTCGCCTTCGATCTTCTCGCGTTCAAGACCGGTCAACCGTTGGAGACGCATATCGAGAATGGCTTGTGTCTGCTCTGTTGATAGTCCGAAGCGAGCAATCAATTTCTCACGGGCCTCGTCACCGGTCCGCGTGCTGCGGATGATGGCGATGACTTCATCGAGGTGGTCGAGCGCGACACGGAGACCTTCGAGAATATGCGCACGCGCTTCTGCCTTATCGAGGTCGAACTGCGTCCGGCGCCGAACGACTTCTTTTTGGTGTTCGATGTAATAATAGATCGCTTGTTTCAAGTTGAGCGTTTTCGGACGTCCTCCGACGAGCGCGAGCATGTTCACCCCAAACGTCGTTTGCATCGGCGTCTGTTTATACAAGTTGTTCAAAATGACGCTTGCGTTCGCATCGCGGCGTACCTCGATGACGACGCGCATTCCGTTTCGGTCCGACTCGTCACGAAGGTCTGTGATGCCCTCGATTTTCTTGTCGCGAACTAGGTCAGCAATCTTTTCAACGAGACGGGCCTTGTTCACTTGATACGGAATTTCATGGATGAGGATGCGTTCACGGCCGTTCTTCAACACTTGGATCTCGGCTTTCGCGCGCATCGTGATCGATCCGCGACCTGTCTCATACGCCCGGCGAATACCGCTGCGTCCTAAAATCTCACCAGACGTCGGAAAGTCCGGACCCGGAATGTACTGCATGAGCTCTGAAATCGTGATGTCCGGATTGTGCGTGAGCGCAAGCACGCCATCGATTACTTCGTTCAAGTTATGTGGTGGTACGTTCGTCGCCATCCCGACCGCGATCCCGCTCGTACCATTGACGAGGAAGTTCGGAAAACGGGCCGGCATAACGACTGGTTCTTTCTCTTCACCATCAAAGTTTGCTTGATAGTCAATCGTGTTTTTACCAATATCGCGCACGAGTTCCATCGCGATTTTCGACATCCGGGCTTCCGTGTAACGCATTGCCGCTGCCGAGTCTCCATCGACGGACCCGAAGTTTCCGTGGCCATCAACGAGTTCGTAGCGATAACTGAAGTCTTGTGCCATCCGAACCATCGTCTCGTAAACAGCTGAATCACCGTGTGGGTGATACTTACCGATGACGTCCCCGACGACACGGGCAGACTTCTTATGGGGCTTGTCGGCACGAATCCCGAGCTCGTTCATCGCGTAAAGGATACGGCGGTGAACCGGCTTGAGACCATCTCGTACGTCCGGGAGGGCACGCGACACGATGACGCTCATCGCGTAGTCCATGAACGACGTCCGCATCTCTTGGCTAATATTTATATCCTTGATATTTTCTTGTTCTGCCATTCGTTATTGCCTACCCTTCTTTTTAAATATCGAGGTTTTTCACGTAGTGTGCGTGTGACTGGATAAAGTCACGGCGCGGCTCGACATTGTCGCCCATGAGCGTCTCAAAGACCTCATCTGCCTCGATGGCGTCTTGAAGGTCGACACGAAGCATCGAGCGAGACTCTGGATTCATCGTCGTGCTCCAAAGTTGTTCCGGGTCCATCTCACCGAGACCCTTGTAGCGCTGTACACTATAGCGCGCGTTCTCAGGAAGTCGTTTGATTGCTTCTTGGAGTTCGCGGTCGTTTTGGACGTAAACAATCTCTTTACCATGTTTTACACCGTAGAGTGGCGGCTGGGCGATGTAGACGTAGCCGCTCTCAATAAGTGGCCGCATGTAACGATAGAAGAACGTCAGCAACAGTGTCCGGATGTGGGCACCATCGACGTCGGCATCGGTCATGATGATCAACTTATGGTAACGCGCCTTGCCGAGATCGAATTCGTCGGCGATCCCGGTCCCAAGTGCCGTGATGATTGTCCGAACTTCTTGGTTGGCTAAGATTTTATCGAGTCTTGCTTTCTCGACGTTGATGATCTTACCTCGGATTGGCAAAATCGCTTGGAAATGACGGTCGCGTCCTGACTTGGCTGATCCACCGGCCGAGTCACCCTCGACGATGTACAGTTCAGATTTCGATGCGTCCTTCGATGAACAGTCGGCCAGCTTACCTGGCAACGAGCTGACTTCAAGGATGCCTTTACGACGTGTCATTTCACGGGCGCGTTTGGCCGCGAGGCGGGCACGGGCTGCCATGAGCCCTTTGTCGACGATGAGTCGGCCGACCGACGGGTTCTCAAGCAAGAACTGTTCGAACGTCTCGCTAAAGAGTGAATCTGTCACCGTACGGGCGTCAGCGTTACCGAGCTTCGTCTTCGTCTGTCCCTCGAACTGCGGTGACGGGTGTTTGACCGAGACGATCGCGGTCATCCCTTCACGCACGTCGTCGCCGGAAAGACTGCCATCAGCCTCTTTCATCAATCCAAAGCGTTTGGCGTAATCGTTGATCGCCCGTGTCAGTGCCGTTTTGAACCCGGTCTCGTGCGTCCCGCCTTCGTGTGTCGGAATGTTGTTTGTGAACGAGTAAATATTGCTAGAGAACCCTTCGTTGTACTGCAGCGCGATTTCTACTTCGATCCCGTCTTTCGTACCGTGTACATAAACCGGCTCATCGTGGATCGAAGACTTCGAACGGTTCAAATGCTCGACGTAAGACTTGATCCCGCCTTCGTAACAATAGTTTCGCTCAATCGTTTCGTCGCCCCGCTCATCTTTTGCGACGATGCGAAGTCCTTTGTTCAAGAAAGCAAGTTCACGCAAGCGCGTTGCTAGAAGATCAAAATCGTATTCGAGTGTTTCGTCGAAGATGTCTCCATCTGGGAAGAAACGAACCGTCGTACCGGTCGTGTCTGTCGTACCGACAATCTCGAGCTCACCTTGAGGGGCGCCGCGTTTGAACGCTTGATAGTAGACGTTACCGTTTCGGCGTACGAATACTTCGAGTTTCTTCGACAAGGCGTTAACGACGGACGCCCCGACTCCGTGCAAACCACCCGACACTTTATATCCACCGCCGCCAAATTTACCTCCGGCGTGGAGAACGGTGAAGATGACTTCAACGGCAGGACGTCCTGTCTTTTTCTGAATGTCAACCGGAATCCCCCGGCCATCATCTTCGACAACGACAGAGTTGCCTGGTTCGATCGTCACGGTAATCGTTTCACAATGACCGGCGAGCGCTTCATCAATCGAGTTGTCGACGACTTCCCACACTAAGTGGTGGAGCCCGCGCGAACCCGTCGAACCGATATACATCCCTGGGCGTTTACGAACGGCTTCTAACCCTTCAAGCACTTGAATCTGATCGGCACCGTAATCTTGCATTTGTTTTTCATTTTCGTTACTCATCGGTTTCATTCACCTACTATACATGAATTGGTGTTCATAAGGATTGGTCGTACGTTAGACAGATTCCGTCTCAACTTTACCTTGTTTCACGTGAAACAACTTGGCTTGTTGAATCGTTTCGTGAGCAATTCCATCGATATTGGTCGTCGTAATAATCGTTTGGACTTTCTGCCCCATCGTATCAAGCAGATGGGTTTGGCGATGATCATCTAATTCAGATAAGACGTCGTCTAACAACAGCAGCGGATACTCCCCGACCTCTTCGTGGATCAGTTCAATCTCCGCTAGTTTTAACGACAAGGCCGCCGTGCGTTGCTGGCCCTGTGAACCGAACGTTTGGACGTTCCGATCATTGACGTACAGTTCGAAGTCGTCGCGATGGGGACCGAACAAGGTCACACCTCTTCTTCGTTCGTTCTCTCTTATTTTATCAAACTTTTGCCGATACGTTTCAAACATCTGTTCTTTCGTGTGACGTTCTTTTTGAAACGTGTCCGAGACGTATTGAATCGTCAACGTTTCTAAGTTCCGAGTGATTCCTGCATGGATCGGTCCGGCCCATTTCTCGAGTTGATCGATAAAATGGTGGCGCCTGGAGACGATTTTGACGGCAAGCTCAATCAGTTGGTCGGTGAGCACTTCGAGCAATGTCTCGTCCCCACCTTTGATCGACAGTTGTTTTAAAAATGCATTCCGTTGCTTCAGTGTTTTCAAATACTGATTCAAGTCATGTAAGTAAATCGGACTGACTTGTCCGATTTCCATATCTAAAAAACGTCTTCTTCCTTGAGGGCTGCCTTTGACGATTGCAAGATCTTCTGGCGCGAACAAGACGACGTTGAACGCTCCGACGTAGTCACTGAGCCGTCGTTGCTCGAGGTGGTTCAGTTTCGCTTTTTTCCCTTTCGGAGAAAAGCTCAGCGACTGTACCGTTTCACCGGTACGTTTATGGATCCGACCCTCGACGATGGCCGTTTCCGCTTCCCACCCGATCAGTTCACGGTCTTGCGTCGTCCGATGCGACTTTGCGAGCGCAAGTACGTAAATCGATTCGAGCAGATTCGTTTTGCCTTGGGCGTTCTCACCGATGAGAACATTCGTCTGTTCTGAAAAATTTAGCTCAAGGGCTTCGTAGTTGCGGTAGTTTTGCAGTCGAATCGACAATAAGTGCACGTTAGTTCCCCTCGATTTGGAAGTCCCCGTAGCCCTCGACTTCAATCTTGTCTCCGTCGCGGAGTTTACGGCCGCGGCGTTGATCGACCTCGCCGTTCACTTTGATCTCAACGTCTTCCAAAAAGAATTTCGCTTGGCCTCCGCTTGAAATAATATCAGCTAATTTTAAAAATTGTCCGAGTGTTACATACTCGGTCGTAATCGACACTTTTTCCATGTCGTCACTTCCTTTCCTTCATACTTTTCACAAAAAATCGCCATACATATTAGTTTATCGAAAAACGTCGAATAAGGCAAAAATAGGGATGATAAGGTGAAACACCTCATCATCCCCGATTCGCTCCATCTTGATTACGATGTGCGGACTGGCAAAATCAACTGAAGGACACTATCTTGTTCGACCGGACGCAAAATGAACGGGCGCATCGAACCTGTGAATTGAACCTCGATTTCCGTCGCATCGAGCGCACGAAGCGCATCCATGACAAATTTCGAGTTGAACGAAATTTTGAGTTCTTCACCTTCGAGCGATAAGATGCTGACCCGCTCGGACACTTTCCCGACTTCAGGCGAGTGTGAAGAGACTTCGACCGTGTTCGCTTCTTCAGCCACGAACTTGATGACATTGTTGCGATCCGAACGTGCCAACAGCGATGCACGATCAATCGCCTGTAAGAAATCTTTCGCATTCAAACGAACTGCAGTCCGATATTCTTCTGGGATCAAGCGAGACGTATCTGGGTACGCTCCATCAAGAAGACGTGAAAAGAACGAAATGTTTTTCAGACGGAATAGAATCTGTTGGTCCGTCAAGACGATTTCAATCGGCAACTCTTCACGGTCGAGTAATTTCGCGAGCTCATTGAGCGAACGACCAGGTACGACGACGTTTTGGAACGTCAAATCGTCATCTGTTTCAAAACGGGCCCGGCGCAGTGCTAACCGATGGCTATCCGTCGCGACGCATGTCAAAAATCCTTTTTCAGCTGAGAAATTCACACCTGTCAGGACTGGCCGTGTCTCTTGCGACGAGACGGCAAAGCTTGTTTGGCGAATGATCGTCTTCAACAAATCGGCCGGAAGATAGAACCGGCGGTCGCTAGCTAGTTCAGGGAGACGTGGATACTCGTCTGGGTCGAGTCCGTTCAGATGGAACTCCGCTTGACCTGATTCGATACGCGTCATGAAGTTTGGTGAGACTTCGAGTGTGACTTCGTTCGTCGGAAGCTTCTTGACGATTTCACCAAGGAAACGGGC
The DNA here is from genome assembly GCF_004337115.1 of Exiguobacterium sp. SH3S3. Classification (NCBI taxonomy): domain Bacteria; kingdom Bacillati; phylum Bacillota; class Bacilli; order Caryophanales; genus Exiguobacterium; species Exiguobacterium sp. SH3S3. Next base: position 287,779 of record NZ_SJUU01000003.1, on the reverse strand, counting down.
GTTCAAGACGACGCTACCGGCACGTTGGATTTGGATGAGTTCGATTCCACCCTCTTCGACCGGGATCAATCGTTCGATCGAAATTTCCGTATCACTTCCTGTGAGCGTCAATCCATCTGCATGGGCTTCAAGTTTTAATCCTGTCAAAATCGGGATCGTCGTTCTAGAAGCAACAGCTTTTGATACATCTTGTACGGCTTGCATGAATACATCGCGCTGAATCGTTAAGTGCATGTGGATAATTCCTCCTAAGTGAAATGAGTCATATAGTTTAATAATAATAGTATTATTTAAGTCATAATAGTAATAAGGGCTGTGGATAGTGGGGATAACTCACTTGAACAACTGGTGTTGAGCCAATCTGCCTGTGAATAACGTGTGGATAACTCGGCTTGTTTATCCACAGGATATCCACAAGAGGAATGAGACGGTTACGACAGCGCCTTCTTCAATGTTTTAATCGTCTCTTGCATCTCCGGATCATGCTTGAGTAACGTGCTAATCTTCTCATGAGCGTGGATAACTGTAGTGTGATCCCGCCCACCGAACTCTTCTCCGATTTTAGGGAGTGAGCTCTCGGTCATCTCGCGTGATAAATACATCGCGATCTGTCTCGGGAAAGCGAGCGTCTTCGTCCGTTTTTTCGCTTTGAGCTCATCGACCTCGATGTTAAAGTGATGACCGACGATCTCTTGGATGTCACGGATGACAATCTTCTTCGCCTCTTGCACCGGCATGATGTTGTGGAGCGCTTCGGCAGCGACATCAGGGTCAATCGGCCGGGCGACCAGCTTCGCATAGGCGACGACGCGGGTAAGTGCGCCTTCAAGCTCACGAATGTTCGTGTCGATTTGATTCGCGATGTAGAGCATGACGTCATTGGCGATATCAAGCCCTTCAGCTGTCGCTTTCTTCCGTAAAATCGCGATCCGCGTCTCGAGGTCAGGCGGCGTGATATCCGTGATCAGTCCCCATTCGAACCGAGATCGGAGACGATCTTCTAACGTCGGAATCTCTTTAGGCGGCCGATCGCTCGAGATGACGATTTGTTTTTGATCGTTATGGAGCGCATTGAACGTGTGGAAGAACTCTTCTTGCGTCTGTTCTTTCCCGGCCAAGAACTGAATGTCATCTATTAATAGAACATCGATGTTCCGGTAACGGTTACGGAACTCCTCTGTCTTATTGTCGCGGATTGAGTTAATGAACTCATTTGTAAACTTTTCCGACGAAACGTAGGCGATTCGTGCGCCTGGCTTCTGCCCTTTCACGTAATGACCGATCGCATGCATCAAGTGTGTCTTTCCAAGTCCGACTCCCCCATAGATGAAGAGCGGGTTGTAAGCTCTCGCAGGCGCTTCGGCCACAGCCAGTGAGGCAGCGTGGGCAAACCGGTTGCCCGAACCGATGACGAACGTTTCAAAGATATACTTATCGTTTAATTGACCGAGGTTCCCTTCCTCTTTTGATCGTACTGGAACCGGCTGCTCTCTCGTTTCTGTAGCGGCAATCGCTTCTTTTGATCCCTCGGCAGGAGCATACTTGTGCGCTTGCGACTCCTCGATAAAATGAATCTCAAGTCGATTGTTCGTCACTTCCTCAACCGTATCTTGCAGTAATGACAAGTACTGACGTTCGAGCCAAGTGACAATGAAACTAGCGGGTGCAGATACGACGAGTGTCGTTCCCATCAATGAAATTCCTTCCGTTGACTTCAACCACATGTCAAAGCTAGCTTTTGGTGTTCGTTCTTCTTCGTCGATTAGAGATAAAACATTTCTCCAAATCTCGCGAGCATTTTTCAATGAAAGACCTCCTTTACTCACATATTGGCGAAACTTATTCACATGATATACACATTCACTATTCTTATAGTAGAAACTAGGCTTATCCCCAGGAAACAAAAACTGTGGATAACGTTATCCACAAGGTGTTAACTATGGGGATAACAGTTATCCACAGGCTGTGTATATCTCGGAATTGATGAAATATCATCCACGAGTTGTGCACATTTAGTTTAGCAAAATAAAATAGACGTGGCAACGGTTTTTGACATTTATCCACAGATTTAAAAAACAATCCACAGGCACTTATCCACATGCTGTGGACAGTGTGGATAAGCTGTGGATATGTTGTGGATAAACTTAAAGTGAACGAGCCGTCATGAAAAAGTTATGCACAAAAGAGGGAGAAAGAAAATAACGTATTGTTTTTGTAAGAGAAGAAAGTGGAATTTTAAGAAACCACACGTTACAATTGTTGAAAAAGACGGAGTTATACACATATAAGTGTGGATAACTAGGTGGATATGTGGATAAAATGGCTTTATCAAGCTATTTGTAAAGGAATGACGGCTCAAATGTAAAGGTTGCGTCTCGTTTAGTCCCCTATTTTATCGATGTCTAGCCTGATCCGTCTAGCTGGGGAGATCAAGTCCATCGCTGCCAACTATTCGTGCCCGATTCGAAAACCTCTTGAAATGCCATTGACAATCGGTAGAACAGTTTATATAATCTTAAAGACTGCCTTAAATGAAACTATAACTTGCTAATAGAGCGTTAACCTTGAGGAGGTGCTTTAACCATGAAACCAACTTTTAATCCTAACAACCGTAAGCGTAAAAAAGTTCACGGATTCCGTTCGCGTATGGCGACTAAAAACGGCCGCAACATTCTTGCAGCTCGTCGTCGTAAAGGCCGCAAAGCCTTGACTGTCTAATAAAGATCAAAAGATTGCCCGGGGAACTGATCCTCGGGCAATCTTTTTTTATCGTCACAGAATCGAACGGAAAAAATTGATTCTCACTCGTTGAAATGAATGGGATATGATATGATGTTAGGTGACGATTTTTGAAGCGAAGGATGGAGTGAGAATTTTGAAAAAAGAATACCGCCTCCAAAAGAATGAAGAGTTCCAAGCGGTGTTTCGCGAAGGACGCTCCGTGGCTAATCGTCAGTTTGTCGTCTACACGCAGAAGGCGGATCAAGCGCATTTCCGGGTTGGACTTTCTGTCAGCAAAAAGTTAGGGAACGCAGTGGAACGAAACCGAATGAAACGATTGATGCGTGAATCGCTTCGCTTGCTCGAACCGAACGTAGCTCCGCATAATTATGTCATCATCGCTCGTAAACCGGCGACGTCGCTCTCGCAAGATGAAGTGACGGAAAGCTTGAAGCATGTCTTCAAACGAGCTAAAGTTTGGCAACAGAGACAAGTCGATCGATCATAACAATCCGAGCTCGTTCTTTCATATATAACGCGAACTAATTAGGATTGACCGATAGACGTGTGACGCAACTAAAAGAATCGATACAGAAAGCGTAGGAGGAATTATGAGCAAAAACCTGAAATTAGGATTATTGGCCGTCATGACTGGTGTCATCTTGTTGATGGCCGGATGTGTCGATCCATCGACAATCCAAGGAGAGCCGATCACGGCTGAAACGGAAGGCTTCTGGTCTCAATACTTTGTATGGCCACTAGCATGGTTGTTAAAAGAAGCGGCTTATTTAATCGGCGGCACTTGGCAGTACGGGTATTCGATCATCATTGCGACGATCATCGTCCGCCTCTTGATCTTACCGCTCATGATCAAGCAGACGAAGAGTATGGGTGCGATGCAAGTGTTGCAGCCGGAAATGCTCAAGCTTCGTGAGAAGTATAGCTCGAAAGACCAAGAGACACAGCGTAAACTGCAAGAAGAAATGATGAAGATGTATCAAGACTACCAAATCAACCCGCTCGCAGGGTGTTTGCCAATCTTGATTCAAATGCCGATCTTGTTCGCATTCTATGATGCGATTCGTCGGACACCTGAAATCTTTGAAGCAAGTTTCCTTTGGTTCGACCTTGGTGCGCCGGATCCGACGTTCATCTTGCCGATCCTTGCTGCGATCTTGACGTATGCCCAACAAAAAATCTCAATGGCGGGGCAAGAACAAAACCCGCAGTTGAAGATGATGCTTTATATCTTCCCGGTCATGATCTTCGTCATGTCGATCACCCTCCCGGCAGCCCTCTCGATGTACTGGGTCGTCGGTTACATCATCTCAATCATTGTGACGATGGCGATCATGTTGCCGATGCGTGAGAAGATGAAAGTTCAAGCTGAGGCGAAAATCGCTGCAAAAGAAGCAGAGCGTGCGGTACTCGCAGAAGAAGAAAAACAGAACAAAAAGAAAAAACGCAAATAAACGTTGAGGCTGTGGATAAATGATCCACAGCCTTTTTTTGTGACAAGAGAAGTATTGTGGATAAAATGCGGGAATAGGATTAAGGACCAATTATCTGAATCAAGAAGGGAGCATTCCTAATGGAGACGCTGATCAAACGGCTTGAGCGTTCGACGTTAGTCCAAGCCGGTATTTATTTGGTGATCGGGTTACTGATTTTATTTAATCCGCGCTTTTTCTTTGACGTCATCGTTTATCTCGTCGCCGGTTATTTTGCTGTGCTCGGTCTTTGGGTGTTGTTCCAAGGTCTTCGCCAACGAAAAGATGGGTTGCCGCCATCCTTCTTTATGGGGATCGTCTATATCTTGATTGCCTTGATCGTCTTTTTCTTCGCTGAAACGTTAGCCAGCCTCTTGCCGCTCTTCATCGGTTTCTTGTTCTTGTTTGGCGGGCTCATCCGGCTCATTCAAGCCGTTGGTTTTCGCAAGACGATTGCGAGTCGGTGGATGTTCTTTCTATTGAGCAGCTTGTTGTGGATCGGGATCGGGCTACTCATGCTGGCGAACCCGTTCGACAGCTTACTCGTCTTGTTTCAATTGTTCGGCGGCTTTTTAATTGCCGTCGGTCTCATCGAATTAGTACTCTATTTCACGCTTCGGTCTGCAAGACGCCAGCACGGATGAACGAAGAGCCGCCTGATTTCACAGGCGGCTCTTTTCGCATTGGAGCCAATCCGGGGCGACCATGACATAAAGGTCGACGTCCGAATGCTCATCGCCTTCCCCGCGTCCAAACGATCCTTTAAGAAAAATCGCTTGAACGGCTTCGTCTTGCTGTAACACGTCCGTCAGTTTAGAAATGGCCTCAAGTTGTCTCATTCCGTCGTGCCTCCTTTGGAAATATATTCCGCTATTGTACAAAAGTAAAAACTGAAAAAGCAACTTGTAACGTAAAGGTCGGACCCTTTCGTTCGAGCTAAATATCGTGTATAGTAGGTGCGTTATGCATATGATAGATAAAGATGTTTGAAGTATGGGAGGGGAAGATTATGCTAGAGTTTGACACGATTACAGCCATTTCGACGCCGATGGGTGAAGGGGCAATCGGAATCGTCCGTTTGTCCGGTGACAAGGCTGTCGAGACGACGGCGAACGTGTTCGCGGGCAAAGACTTGACGGAAGTGGACTCGCACACGATTCATTACGGAAAACTGAAACGGCCTGGCACAGACGAGGTCATCGATGAAGTGATGGTCAGCGTCATGCGGGCGCCGAAGACGTTCACGCGAGAAGACGTCGTCGAAATCAACTGTCACGGAGGAATCGTCGCGGTCAATCGTGTCCTCGAGCTGATCCTCGAACAACCGAACATTCGATTGGCAGAACCAGGCGAGTTCACGAAGCGCGCCTTTTTGAATGGCCGCATCGACTTGTCACAAGCGGAAGCGGTCATGGATTTGATTCGGGCGAAGACCGACCGCGCCATGACCGTGGCGATGTCACAGATGGAAGGTCGTTTGTCGCGGCTCGTCCGCGATTTGCGTCAACTGTTGCTTGAAACGATCGCAGCCGTCGAGGTCAATATCGATTACCCAGAGTACGATGCTGAAGAGATGACGCAAGCGATCGTTGAAGAGAAGGCGGGCGAAGTGAAACGTGTGCTCGAACAACTGCTCGAAACGGCTCGCCAAGGAAAGATTTTGCGCGAAGGTCTCGCGACAGCGATCATCGGACGGCCGAACGTCGGCAAGTCCTCGCTGTTGAACACGCTCGTCCAGGAAACGAAGGCGATCGTCACGGAAATCGCGGGAACGACGCGCGACACGATCGAAGAGTACGTGAACGTCAAAGGCGTTCCGCTCAAGCTGATCGATACGGCCGGGATTCGCGAGACGGAAGACATCGTCGAACGGATCGGTGTCGAAAAATCGCGGAAGGCGCTTGCGGGCGCCGATCTCATCTTGCTCGTCTTGAACGGTCATGAGGGCTTGACGGTCGAAGATGAGGCGCTATTCGAGGCGATTGCCGGCATGAATGCGATCATCATCATCAACAAGACAGACTTGCCACAAAACATGGATTCTTCTAAGCTAGAGAAATTAGCGGCAGGGCGCCCGATTGTGGCTACATCGCTATTATTGGAAGAAGGGATCGATGCGCTTGAAAAGGCGATTTCGAACTTGTTCTTCGCCAAAGGCGTCGAGTCGCAAGATATGACATATATCTCGAACGCACGACACATTCAACTCATTAAACGAACGATCGAGCAAATCGATGAAGCGCTCGGTAGCGCCGGCATGAACATGCCGATTGACATGGTCCAAATCGATTTACGTCGGGCGTGGGATACGCTCGGGGAAATCAATGGGGACACGGTCCAGGAAAGTTTAATTGATCAACTGTTTTCACAGTTTTGTCTTGGGAAATAAGAAGGAGGAAACACTATGGCTTACACGGCAGGCGAGTTTGACGTCATCGTCATCGGAGCCGGTCACGCGGGGATCGAAGCGGCACTTGCATCGGCGCGCATGGGCGCGAAGACAGCGATGCTCACGATGAACCCGGACATGGTCGGGTTTATGTATTGCAATCCGTCGATCGGAGGTCCCGCTAAAGGGATCGTCGTTCGTGAAATCGATGCCCTCGGAGGCGAGATGGCGAAAGCGATTGACGCGACATATATTCAAATGAAAATGCTCAACACATCAAAAGGTCCAGCGGTGCGTGCGTTACGGGCGCAAGCGGACAAATTCCAATATCAAAATCACATGAAGAAAGTGCTTGAAGACGAGCCGAACCTGTTGCTTCGTCAAGCACTCGTCGAGCGACTCATCGTCGAAGACGGGCAAGTACGTGGTGTCATCACGAACACAGGCTCGGAGTATCGGGCGAACGCGGTCATCGTCACGACCGGTACGTTCATGCGCGGACAGATCATCATCGGAGAACTGTCTTATGAGAGCGGTCCGAACAACCAAATGCCTTCTGTCGAGCTGTCGAAGCATCTCGAAGAGCTCGGGCTTGAACTTGTTCGTTTCAAGACGGGTACGCCGCCGCGAATCGACGGGAAGACGATCGATTATTCAAAAACGGAGATTCAGCCGGGGGACGAGAACCCGTCGCTCTTCTCTTACACGTCGACCGACCTCAATCCGATCGAACAGATCCCGTGCTGGCTCACGTATACGAGCGAGCGGACGCACCAGTTGATTGACGAGAACTTGCATCGTTCGCCGATGTATTCGGGCGCGATCAAAGGGACAGGGCCACGCTACTGTCCGTCGATCGAAGATAAAGTCGTTCGTTTCAACGACAAGCCGCGTCATCAAATCTTCCTCGAGCCAGAAGGCCGCGACACGGAAGAAATCTACGTCCAAGGTTTCTCGACGAGCATGCCGGAAGACGTCCAGCACCAGATGCTCCGGACGATCCCGGGTCTTGAAAACTCAGAGATGATGCGCCCCGGTTACGCGATCGAATACGACGCGGTTGTACCGACGCAACTGTGGCCGACACTCGAGACGAAGGCGGTCAGCGGTCTGTTCACGGCTGGGCAGATCAACGGGACGAGCGGATATGAGGAGGCAGCCGGGCAAGGTATCATGGCCGGTATGAACGCCGCCTGCAAAGTGCTCGGGAAAGACCCGGTCATCTTGGACCGGTCGCAAGCGTATATCGGTGTCTTGATCGACGACCTCGTGACGAAAGGGACGAACGAGCCGTACCGTCTGCTGACGTCACGTGCCGAATATCGCTTGCTCCTTCGCCACGATAACGCCGATCTTCGCCTCAGCGACATCGGACACGAAGTCGGTTTGTTGTCGGCTGAGCGCCATGCAAATCTTGAAGACAAACGTACAGCCATCGCTGCGGAAGTGAAGCGGCTCCAGTCGCTCGTGATCAAACCGTCGGCTGAAGTGAATGCGATTTTGGAAGAAGTCGGGGCGAACCCGCTCAAAGAAGCAGCACATGCCAACATCTTGTTGAAGCGGCCCGAAGTGACGTACGCGACGCTGACGCGGTTTGCACCGGCTCTGGTCGAAGTGCCGTTCGAAGTGGCTGAACAAGTCGAGATTCAAGTGAAATATGAAGGCTACATCTCGAAACAGCTCGAGCAAGTCGAAAAAATGCGTCGTATGGAAGAGAAGCGCATCCCTGAGAAGCTCGACTATGACGCGATCAGTGGTCTTGCGACGGAAGCACAACAGAAATTGAAACAAGTTCGTCCGCTCTCGATTGGACAAGCGTCACGTATTTCCGGGGTGAACCCGGCCGACGTATCGATTCTTCTTGTCTATATCGAGCAGGGACAATACGCAACGGTGGAGTGAGACGATGAATCAATCCCAATTTATTGAAGCCTTACAGGCAGAAGGGTTCGAACTGAGCGAGAAACAACTCGCCCAGTTCGAACGGTATTTCGAGATGCTCGTCGAATGGAACGAGAAGATGAATTTGACGGCGATCACGGATAAAGAAGAAGTCTATTTGAAGCATTTCTATGATTCGCTGAGCGCTGCGTTTCATTTCGACTTCACGGCCGTCGAGACGGTATGTGACGTCGGCGCCGGGGCAGGATTCCCGAGCTTACCGCTCAAAATCTTGTTCCCGCACTTACATGTAACGATTGTCGATTCGCTCAACAAGCGCATCACGTTCTTGAACGAACTCGCCCTCGCTCTCGAGCTAGATGGCGTCGCGTTCCACCATGGACGCGCCGAAGAGTTCGGGAAAAATAAAAAATTCCGTGAGCAATTTGATGTCGTGACGGCCCGTGCCGTCGCGCGGATGACGGTGCTCGCCGAGTACTGTCTACCGCTCGCAAAAGTCGGCGGAACGTTCGTGGCGCTCAAAGCCGCGAAAGTTTCCGACGAACTTGTGGACGCGAAGAATGCCTTGGCGGTGCTCGGTGGGAAAGTAAAAGCGACACACCAGTTCCTATTGCCAGGAGAGATGAGTGAGCGTAATATCGTAATTGTAGATAAATTACGTAAAACGCCCGGGAAATATCCGCGTAAAGCGGGAACGCCGGCGAAAGAGCCGCTAATCTGAGTATTCTTGTTTCACGTGAAACTAAAAGCAGATTCCAGTGGTGGAATCTGCTTATTTTTTACATAAAGGGGTGCCGACGTTGAAGAAAACATTTGCTAAACTGTTCGGAAGTCGTCAAGAAGTGGCCGTCACGGAAATGACGCAAGTTAAACCGAACGACACGGTCCAAGAAATCGCTTTAGCATTACTTCTTCCAAACCGTTATCAACCGCGTAAAGTATTTGAACCGGCTAAGATTGAAGAGTTGGCCGTCACGATCGAAGAGCACGGATTGCTTCAGCCGATCGTCGTTCGTAAGGCGGAAGGGGACCGCTATGAGATCATCGCTGGGGAGCGTCGTTTTCGCGCGGTCAAATCGTTAGGATGGTCCGTCATTCCGGCCATCGTCCGTGACATGGATGACGATACAACGGCCGCCTTGGCGCTCATCGAAAACTTACAACGCGAACAGCTTAGCCCGATTGAAGAAGCGGAAGCGTATGACCGATTGTTGTCGATGAAACAGTTGACGCAAGACGCGCTCGCGAAGAGCCTCGGTAAGAGCCAGTCGACAATCGCGAACAAGCTACGCCTCTTGAAGCTGCCGAACGACGTCAAACAATGTTTACGTGACCGTCAAATCAACGAACGACATGCCCGGGCGCTCTTGCCGCTCAAAGAAGAGTTGCTGCAAATTCAAGTACTCACGGAGATCCTTGAAGAAGACTATAACGTCAAAGAGACGGAACAACGTGTCGCGTTCCTGACGACGCCGATTGAGGAAGAAAAACGGAAACCGAAGAAGCAACGCCGGCGGACGAAAAGTTTTGCCCGAGACACTCGAATCGCGATCAACACGATCCGTGACTCGATTGATCTGATCGGGAAAACCGGTATCGAAGTTCAAACCGAAGAAGTCGATGAAGAAGAGTTTGTTGAAATTCGAATCCGAATCCCAAAAGCGCGGCCACAAAAGTGAGCTCGTGCTTTTTTTATAATTCATGAACAAGGAGGCGTCACGATGGAAAAGTTAGCGCTCAAATTTATCCGTCCCAACCCGAACCAACCAAGGAAGCAATTCGAAGCCGAGAAGCTAGAAGAGCTGCGACAATCGATTGAACGGTACGGTGTCTTGCAGCCCATCGTCGTCCGTAAGGCGAGCGGCTATTATGAGATCATCGCTGGCGAGCGGCGCTATCAGGCGGCGATGCTTGCCGGAAAGGAAGATATTCCGGCGCTCATCGTGACGGCCGACTCGGATCGGGTCATGGAGCTCGCGCTCATCGAGAACATCCAACGGGCTGATTTGAACGCGATCGAAGAAGCGCTCGCCTATGAGCAACTCATGCAGACGTTAGGGCTGACGCAACAACAGCTCGCCGAACGTGTCGGGAAGAGCCGGAGCCATGTGACGAATAGCCTCCGGCTCCTGAGACTGCCGAGCGCGGTCCAACACGCGGTCATGGTCGGGGAACTGACGATGGGTCATGCCCGTGCCATTACCGGCATGAAGTCGGAGGCGGCGATGGAACAAATCGCGCGACGTGTCATTGCTGAGCAGTGGACGGTCCGCCGGCTCGAGCGCCATTTGCAAAAAGAGCGCACAGAAAAAAAGACGCTCAAACGCTCAGACGCCGACGTCGAAGCCGTCGAGGCCGTGCTTGCGGAACGTCTTCAAATGGATGTCTCGATTCGGTCACGTCGAAAAGGCGGCGTCCTCGAGTTGAAATATTTTTCGCAGGAAGACTTGGAACATTTGTTGACGCTGTTGTCACCTCAAGATTTTGATTCGTCACGTGATTGACGAAGTCTTGTGAACGCAGCCTCTTCATGGTGGATGTTTCCGATTCGCGAATCGAATTCGACGAATCCGGCGGTGACGAAGCGCGCCAGTTCGTAAACGAGGTGGAGACGCGTGTTTTGTAGAATCATCATCTCCATGAAGCCGCTCACGTTGACGACCGCCTTGATGTTGTATTCGCCGACCGAGGGGAGTTCTTTTTGAACGCCAGCGCCCGGTGCGAGCGGGCCTTCCGAGAAGAAGACGTAACCGACGCTCGATAAGCGGCCGAGGCAGGCATCGATGGCGATGATGAGCGGACGGTGAAAGCGTGTCTGAATCTCATGGAGCGTTTCTACTAGGTTTAATGCGTGGACCGGTTTCGTGAGTGTTCCGTAGACGTGCAAGTTCCGAACCATTTTTTCCTCGAGAAACGTACCGACGAGGGGACCGAGCGAATCTCCGGTCGAACGGTCGGATCCGATGCAGACGAGAACGATCGGACGGTGTGTCTCGCTCGCCAACTGTTCGTGAAGCTGGTCAGCAAAAAGTTTGGATCCACTCCGTTCAGTATGTTCGATGAAGAAAGAGTATGGTTTATGAGGTTTTAGGCGAAACGGCATGAATCTCATCCTCTCTTCTAAGCTGTTTGTGATCTAGTTGCATTTGCGGAAGGATATCGTATTAACCCATTCCCGGAACAAGGAAACTTATAACGTCCGGATGTAGGGTTTGAGAAAAGTCATCAATTATGGTTTGATGGGTTAGAATATATGACTTTAGAGGTGACAACATGGCTTCACAGAATACAGAAACAGATTTAAGTACGGTGGCCGACGAGACGATTAATAACGTCAACCGCTTCGTCGCGTATTTTCAAGACACAGAGATGTGGATCGCCCTTGGGATTAAGCTGACCGGGGTCGTGCTCATCATCGTGGCGTTGTATGCGGCGACAAGAATATTGACGTCGATGGTCCAGCGCGTGTTCACGTTACGTAAAATCCATGAAGATAACATCGTGGCGCAACGGCAAAATGAAACGCTTTTGAAACTGGCGCAAAACACGATCCGTTATGTGATCGGGCTCATTATGATTTTGACCGTACTCGGTCAATTCGGGGTCAATATCGCTGGTTTGATCGCATCGGCCGGGGTCGCGGGTCTCGCCATCTCGTTCGGTGCCCAAAACTTGGTCAAAGACGTCATCACAGGCGCGTTCATTATTTTTGAGAACCAGTACAAGAACGGGGACTACGTGAACTTGAACCAACAAGTCGACGGGACCGTCATCGAAGTCGGCATCCGGACGACGAAACTTAAAGGATTGAACGGACAAGTGACGATCATTCCGAACGGTCAAATCATGCAAGTGACGAACTACTCGCTTGAGAACAGCGTCGCTGTCGTCGATATCGGGGTCGCTTATGAGGAAGAGGTAGAAGGGGTCGAGAAAGCGCTGAAAGAAATCGCGAAAGCGGTCGAGGCAAAGTATCATGATCTGTTCATCGAACCGATCACACTCGCCGGCGTGCAGTCGCTCGGACCGTCGGAAGTCGTGTACCGTCTCATGGCCGAAGTGCCGCCGACGCAACATTTCGCGGCAGGCCGGATTTTGCATAAAGAGTTGAAGGCCGGACTTGATGAGCGCAGGATTGAAATTCCATATCCACGCACGGTCATGATGCCTCCAACGACTTCGACTAAAGGAGCGCCCGAAAATGCAGGCTAAATCGTATGAGTTAAACGATTTTGTAGAGATGAAGAAACCGCACGCTTGTCAGACGAACCGTTGGCAAGTCACACGGGTCGGGATGGACATCCGAATCAAATGTCAAGGCTGCGGAGCGAGCGTCTTAATGCCGCGACGTGACTTTGACAAACGTTTGAAAAAAGTGCTTAAACAAGAGAACGCCGCTGAATAAGTGGCGTTCTTCTCTATGTTGCAACCGTGAGTTGCGGTTTAATCGAGGACTATCTATAATTGTGAAGGATGTGACGGTGTGGTGTACTGAACGTACCCACTCCACAGACGGATCAACATTTCCCGGGAAACACCGGATGAGGAGGAAATATAAGTGGGATTAACAGCAGGAATCGTCGGGTTACCGAACGTCGGGAAATCGACATTATTTAACGCCATCACGCAAGCAGGTGTAGAAGCGGCCAACTATCCGTTTGCTACAATCGACCCGAACGTCGGAGTCGTCGAAGTACCGGACGTGCGTTTGGACCGGTTGACGGAACTCGTCAAACCGAAGAAGACGGTACCGACAGCGTTCGAATTTACAGATATCGCTGGAATCGTTAAAGGAGCATCAAAAGGAGAAGGGCTCGGGAACAAGTTCCTAGCCAACATCCGTGAAGTGGACGCGATTTGCCAAGTCGTCCGTTGTTTTGAAGATGACAACATCACCCACGTCGCCGGTAAAGTGTCGCCGATCGATGACATCACGACAATTAACCTCGAGCTCATCTTGGCGGACCTCGAACTTGTCGACAAGCGCATCACGCGCGTTCAAAAAATGGTGAAGTCAAAAGATAAAGGGGCCGCCCAAGAACTTGAAGCACTCGAGATCGTTCAAGCGGTCCTCGAATCAGAGCGCCCGGCCCGTGTAGCCGAATTGACGGAAGACCAACTCGCGATCGTCAAACACTTCCAACTGTTGACGATGAAACCGATGCTTTACGTCGCGAACGTGAGCGAAGACGAAGTCGCGGACTCGGATAACAACAAGTACGTGCAAGCCGTGCGTGAACACGCCGCGACGGAAGATGCGAAAGTGATCGTCATCTGTGCGCGCATCGAGGAAGAAATCTCTGAGCTTGAGCCAGAAGAGCGCCTCGAGTTCTTACAAGACCTCGGGATTGAAGAGTCTGGCCTCGATCAACTGATCCATGCTGCGTACTCGACGCTTGGTCTCGCCACATACTTCACGGCAGGCGAGAAAGAAGTCCGTGCTTGGACGTTCAAACAAGGGATGAAGGCTCCTCAGTGTGCCGGCGTCATCCACTCGGACTTTGAGCGTGGATTCATCCGGGCCGAAGTCGTCTCGTACGAAGACTTGTCGGCTGCCGGCAACATGACGCTCGTCAAAGAACAAGGCAAGTTGCGTTCAGAAGGTAAAGAATATGTGTTCGAAGATGGCGACGTAGTCACGTTCCGCTTCAACGTTTAAGACATTTCCTTGAAACGTATTGTAAAATGCGAATAAGTTTGATAGTATATTATGACGTGAGTAAAACAATTGTTTGCTCCTTGCTCCTGCAACCGGTAGGAGCCGCTAGTCCAAGAGGAGGTGAAAGATAATGCGTAAATATGAACTACTTTACATTATCCGTCCATCAGTTGATGAGGAAGCTAAAAAAGCGTTGATTGAACGTTTTAACAACGTCATCACTGACAACGGAGGTACTGTTGAAAAAACAACAGATATGGGTAAACGTCGTTTCGCTTACGAGATCAACAAAATGCGCGAAGGATACTATGTTCTTCTTAGCATCACTGCTGAACCTAAAGCGATCCAAGAAACAGAGCGTCTCATGAAGATCTCTGATGACGTTGTCCGTCAAATGACAACTAAAGATGAGCGTTGATTCTTGACGCTTCATATTGTGAAAGGGGAGCTTTGAGATGATTAACCGAGTTGTGTTAGTTGGTCGATTGACACGCGATCCAGAAATGCGTTATACGCAGAGCGGAATCGCCGTAACTCGCTTCACTCTCGCTTGCGATCGTCCATTTACTGGACAAGATGGGAAGCGTGAGGCGGACTTTATTGATTGTGTCGTTTGGCGCAAACAAGCAGAGAACGTGGCGCAATATTTGAAAAAAGGCAGCATGGCCGGCGTAGACGGTCGCCTTCAAATCAGTAGTTACGAGGGTCAAGATGGCCAACGTCGTTACCGGGCAGAAGTCGTAGCAGATAGCGTACGCTTCCTTGAACCACGCGGTGCCTCAGCGCAACGTGATACAGCACCAGCGGGAGATGTTTTCGGTGGTGGTGAGTCAAGTGGATCAGGATGGGGCGCAGCCGCTTCTTCGACTTCATCTCAGTCCTCAAACCAATCTTCAAACAAAGGTTTTGAAGCAGATCCGTTCTCGGGTGGCGGCAAAATCGACTTATCGGATGACGATCTACCATTTTGATCGCGTCGATTCGAAACTAAACTAATAAAGGAGGTCTTCACATGGCACGTCGTCCAGGAGGTCGTCGTCGTCGTAAAGTATGTTTCTTTACGTCGAACAACATCACTCATATCGATTATAAAGACGTAGAATTACTCAAGCGCTTCGTTTCAGAGCGTGGGAAAATTCTTCCACGTCGTGTGACCGGTACTTCAGCGAAATACCAACGTCCACTTACTGTCGCTATCAAGCGTTCACGTCAAATGGCTTTGCTTCCATACGTTGCAGAGTAATGTTTGACACACGGCTTATCCTTTGGGGTAAGTCGTTTTTTTGTTTTCTGTCTCCACGTAGGAGTGTAAGTGAAACCGGCAGATATGGTATGATAGAGCAGAAACCATTTAGACATCATGAGTGCTTGGCACTCATTTTAGGAGGCACACATGCACAGTGGTGAAGCAATAACATCAGTGAAGAACCAATACGCACGTTACGCGATTCCTTATGTGATTGGAATGCTCGTTTCGTTAGGATTGGCGTTCTACAGCATTGTGGCGGCAATCACCCTGTTCGTGGGCACGCTGATCTTCTTCACGTATCAGCAAGTGACGATCCGGCGAGAACGCAAAGCGTGGGAACGTTATGTCCACTCGCTCTCACATCGGATTGAGGATGTCGGCAAAGAAGCGCTCACGAGTATGCCGATCGGGATTCTCATATTCGATGAGACCCGGCGCATCAGTTGGTTCAATGAACAGTCCCGACTCATCTTTGAACTTGAGATGGAACTGGGCATCTCGATCGACTCGATTCACTCGGCCTTTACGGAGTTGATCGAGGAGGAAGAGGACGAGGCGACGATTGAAGTCGGGGACCGTGTATACCGTGTCCTGTACAATAAGGAATATCAAACGCTGTACTTGTTCGATATGACGGACGAGGCGGAGATTGAACAGAAGTATTCTGAAACGCAGACAGTGATCGGCGTCCTCTACTTAGACAACTACGATGAGATGTCGACTGCCGTCGATGAACAGGTCCGCAGCGAAATCAACCGCCGTGTGACCGTTCTCTTGAACCAATGGGCGCAAAAATATCACATTTATATGCGGCGGACGGCTGCCGACCGGTTTTTCCTCGTCATGAACGAACGAACGCTCTCGGAACTCGAGAACAATCGCTTCTCGATTCTTGATGAGGTAAGGGAAGCGACGAAGGAACATAAAATTCCGCTCACGCTCTCGATCGGTATCGGCTGCGGCGAGACGACGCTGACCGAACTCGGCAACTTGTCCCAATCGAGCCTCGATTTAGGGCTCGGACGCGGCGGCGACCAAGTCGTCGTCAAACGTCATAACGGAAAAGTCCGCTTCTTCGGCGGCAAGACGAATCCGACCGAGAAACGGACGCGGGTACGTGCCCGCGTCATCTCGAACTCGATGCGTGATTTGATTCGAGAGTCGAGCCGTGTCCTCATCATGGGACATAAAAACCCGGACATGGATTCGCTCGGCGCATCGATTGGAATCATGAAGCTCGCTGAGTTTGTCGGTCGTGAGGCGTACGTCGTCATCCCGGCCGGCGAGACGAGTGTCGGGATTCAACGGCTCGTCCATGAAGTCGAGAATGATGAAGACTTGTACAGCCGCTTTTTGACGGAGTTTGAGGCGCAACCGCTCATCGATGACCAGACACTTCTCGTCATCGTCGACACGCATCGTCCCTCACTCGTCATCTCACGGGATCTTTTGGACCGGGCCGAACGAGTCGTCGTCATCGACCATCATCGTCGCGGCGAAGAGTTTATCGAGGACCCGGTGCTCGTCTATATGGAACCTTACGCGTCATCGACGTGTGAACTCGTGACAGAGTTGATTGAATATCAAGCGGGTACCCGCAAACTGTCGATTTTAGAGGCGACGTCGCTTCTTGCCGGAATCATGGTCGATACGAAAGGGTTCACGCTCCGGACCGGGTCGCGGACGTTTGATGCCGCTTCATTCCTCCGGATTCAAGGAGCGGACACCGTGCTCGTCCAACATTTCATGCGGCAAGACCTCGATTCTTATATCGAACAGTCGCATATTTTAGAGAATACCGACATTTATGCGGGCGGTATGGCAATCGCGGTCGCTTCAGACGACGAGGCCCATCATCAAGTGTTGATCGCCCAATCGGCGGACCAGCTCCTGAACATGGAAGGCGTCAAGGCGTCGTTCGTCATCGCCATCTTGCCAGACGGTCGGACCGGGATCAGTGCCCGTTCGCTCGGTGACGTCAACGTTCAAGTCATCATGGAGATGCTCGACGGGGGAGGCCACTTGACGAACGCGGCCACGCAGTTGAACGTGGGTCGCGACGAGGCAAAACAGCTGTTAAAAGAAGCAATCGATCATTATACGATAGATGAAAACGAGGGAGAGGAATCGGAATGAAAGTCATTTTAAAAGTAGATGTTAAAGGTCAAGGACAGGCAGGGGACGTGAAAAACGTCGCCGATGCTTACGCAAAAAACGTACTCTTCAAGCAAAATTTGGCAGTCGAGGCGACACCAGGCAACTTGAAGGCGTTTCAAGCGAAAGAACGCCGTGCCGAGGAAGCAGCCGAAGAAGAGCTGAAAGCCGCACAACAGTTGAAAGACAAGCTTGAAAAAGAGACGATCGTCGTCAAGACGAAATCAGGCGAAGGTGGCCGTGTCTTCGGCTCGGTAACGAGTAAACAGATCGGTGAAGCGCTCAAAGGGATGGGTTACAAGATCGATAAGCGTAAAATCGAACTTGAACATCCGATCAAAGCGCTCGGTTTCACAAAAGTGCCCGTGAAGTTGCACCATGACGTCACGGCACTGTTAAACGTACATGTTCAAGAAGCTTGAAGGCGAGGTAGAAACGAATGAGTGATGCGATTCAAGTCAATACTCCGCCACATAGCGTTGAGGCGGAACAAGCCGTCCTTGGGGCAGTTATTCTCGATTCTGACCGGCTGATCACGGCCTCGGAACGAGTCGACCCGGACGACTTTTATCGTGTCAGCCATCAACGGATCTTCGAAGCGATGCTGAAGATCAACGACCGCGGGGAACTCGTCGACTTGGTCACGCTCAGTTCGGAGCTCCAATCACAAGGAATCCTCGATGAGATCGGTGGATTGAACTACTTGGCCGAAATCGCCGAGGCGGTTCCTGCCATCGGGAACATCGGGTACTATTTGAACGTCGTCGATCAAAAGGCGGCGCTCCGGCGTCTCATCCGGACGGCGACGAATATCGTCTCGGACGGATACGAGCGTCAAGACGAAGTCGATGCGGTCCTATCTGATGCCGAGCGAAACATTTTAAAAGTTTCGCAGCGGAAAGGCCAATCGAGTTTCCATTCGATCGGTTCGGTTTTGTCGGATGCCTATTCGACGATCGAGAAGCTGCATCAATCGAGCGGTGAGATCACCGGGATCGCGACCGGCTTTAGTGACCTCGACAAGATGACGGCCGGGTTCCAGCGTAACGACCTCATCATCGTGGCTGCCCGTCCTTCTGTCGGGAAGACGGCCTTCGCCCTCAACATCTCGCAAAACGTCGCCGTCCGTACGGGCGAAAACGTCGCCATCTTTAGTCTTGAGATGGGTGCCGAACAACTCGTCATGCGGATGCTCTGTGCGGAAGGCAATATCGACGCGCAGCGTCTGCGGACCGGGCGACTCGAGTCTGAGGACTGGGGACGGCTATCGCTCGCGATGTCGTCGTTATCACAGGCCGGTATCTTTATCGATGATACACCAGGTCTTCGCGTCAACGAGATTCGGGCCAAATGCCGCCGCTTGAAGCAAGAGTACGGTCTCGGCATGATCATGATCGACTACTTGCAGCTCATTGTCGGGAACGGCAAGCCGGGCGAGAACCGGCAACAAGAAGTCTCTGAGATCTCGCGTACGCTCAAAGCGATCGCCCGGGAACTCCAAGTACCGGTCATTGCCTTGTCGCAGCTCTCGCGTGGCGTAGAGAGCCGTCAAGACAAACGGCCGATGATGTCGGATATCCGGGAATCCGGAGCAATCGAGCAAGATGCCGATATCGTCGCCTTCTTGTACCGGGACGACTATTACGATAAAGAGAGTGAAGACGCCAACACGATCGAGATCATCATCGCCAAACAGCGTAACGGTCCGACCGGCACGGTCAAACTCTCGTTCCGGAAAGAGTACAACAAGTTCGTCAACATGGAGACGCAAGCCTTCGCACCACCGATGTGAGATCGGTGGTGTTTTTTTGTAGAATCGGGAAAATAGTAATTGAATGCGAGTCAATAACGAACGAAAGGTTAATACATAAAATTATCGTTCGGTATTAGGTTGACTTTCTGAAGTGTCAAGTGTACACTTACCAATGGTTTGAACAGAACGTTTATCTACAAGGAGGATTCATTATGTCATCAGTAGTCGTAGTGGGAACGCAGTGGGGCGATGAAGGAAAAGGGAAGATCACCGATTTCTTGTCTAAACAAGCCGACGTCGTCGCGCGTTATCAAGGGGGAGACAACGCTGGTCATACGATCGTCTTCAATGATACGAAGTATAAACTTCACTTGATTCCATCGGGGATCTTCTATTCGGACAAGACATGTGTCATCGGGAACGGGATGGTCGTCAACCCGAAGTCGCTTATTACAGAGCTTGCATACTTACATGAGCGCGGCGTGAGCACGGACAACCTCCGCATCTCAAACCGGGCCCACGTCATCTTGCCGTATCACCAGCTTCAAGACAAGCTTGAAGAAGATGCGAAAGGTGACGCGAAAGTCGGGACGACGCTCAAAGGGATCGGCCCTTGTTACATGGACAAAGCGGCACGGATCGGGATCCGGATCGCTGACCTACTCGACAAGGAAGTGTTCGCCGAGAAACTGAAGACGGTCCTCGCAATTAAAAACCGGATGTTCGTCAAGATGTATGAAGTCGACGCGGTCGAGTTCGATGATATCTTTGAAGAATACTATGCGTACGGCCAACAGTTTGCCAAGTACGTGTGTGATACATCGGTCGTGTTGAACGATGCGCTCGACGAAGAACAGAAAATCCTATTCGAAGGCGCGCAAGGTGTGCTGTTAGACATCGATCACGGGACGTACCCGTTCGTCACATCGTCGAACGCGGCGTCAGGCGGGGTATCGAGCGGTGCCGGAATCGGACCTTCGAAGATTGACCACGTCGTCGGCGTCTGTAAAGCGTACACGTCGCGCGTCGGAGACGGCCCGTTCCCAACCCAGCTCGATGACGAGATCGGTCACATGATCCGTGAAGTCGGTAAGGAGTACGGTACGACGACAGGACGTCCGCGCCGTGTCGGTTGGTTCGACTCGGTCGTCGTCCGCCACTCGCGTCGTGTCAGCGGCATCACTGACCTATGCCTAAACTCGATCGACGTGTTGACAGGTCTTGAGACGCTTAAAATTTGTACGGCGTACGAGTACGAAGGCAAGCTCCTCGATGAGTACCCACCTAACTTCCGCGTCCTCGAGAAGTGTGAGCCGGTGTTTGAAGAGCTCCCAGGCTGGACGGAAGACATCACAGGGGTCCGCAAGTTCGAAGACTTGCCGGTGAACGCACAGCGCTATGTCAAGCGCATCGAAGCGTTGACGGGCATCGAACTGTTGACGTTCTCGGTCGGACCGGCGCGTGAACAGACAGTCATCTTGCGTGACATCTACGAAGCATAAGACTAAGAGCCCTCGCGGCTCTTTTTTCATTTCCGTGGAAATGGACCACGCTTTCTAACCCATTGAAAAAGAGTTACAATAAGACGTGTACGTTTAACGATAGAGGAGGACTCACTGAATGGATCGTACGATTTTAGTGGTAGATGACGAACAACCAATCGCTGATATATTGAAGTTTAAACTTGAAAAAGAGGGCTATGTCGTCCACGTCGCTTATGACGGGGAAGAGGCACTCGTGAAAGTCGAGGAGGTCAAGCCTGATTTGATCTTGCTTGACATCATGCTCCCGCTCAAAGACGGCATGGAAGTGTGTCGTGAAGTGCGTAAGAAGTATGATATGCCGATCATCATGTTGACGGCGAAAGACTCGGAGATCGACAAAGTACTCGGTCTCGAACTCGGCGCTGACGACTACGTCACGAAGCCGTTCAGCTCACGCGAGCTCTTAGCCCGCGTCAAAGCGAACATGCGTCGTCACGCGACGGCACCGGCTGTCGAAGCGAAAGGCGCCAACGCGAACGATATCGTGATCGGTGACTTGACGATTCATCCGGATTCATACATGGTCACGAAACGCGAAGAGAAGATCGAACTGACGCACCGTGAATTTGAGCTCATCCATTACCTGGCCCAAAACATCGGCCAAGTGATGACGCGCGAGCATTTGCTTCAGACGGTGTGGGGTTACGACTACTTCGGAGACGTGCGTACGGTCGACGTGACGGTCCGCCGTTTGCGGGAGAAGGTCGAAGACAGCCCGAGTACACCGACGTATATTATTACGCGCCGCGGTGTCGGGTACTATTTAAAAGCGGGAGAAGAAGACTAAACGATGAAACGGACGAACTTCTTTAAATCTATCCAGTGGAAGCTCGTCGTCATCTATGCGCTGCTCATCCTTGTTGCGATGCAAGTCATCGGAGTGTACTTCGTACGCTCCCTCGAACGACAATACATCAACAACTTCTCGCAGTCGCTCGTCGATCGGGCCAACCTTCTGAGCTACAACGTCAGTGAAGGGATCGCATCGAACGGCGGTGACTCGACTACTGATCAGCAGTTGAACCAGGTACTGGATCAACTGCTGTCTGAGTTTACGGAGAGCACGACGCTAGCTGACGACATTCGCGAAGTCCAAATTATCGACACGAACAGTGTCGTCCGGGCGACTTCGAACCAAAACAACCAAAGCCTCGTCGGACAACGGACGGCGAGTTCATTCATTCAAAAATCGTTCGCGACAAGCGGTGCGCAAGAGACGCTCGTCTATGAGGACTCGAACGAGCGGATGCGCGTCGTCGCCGTCCCGATCAAATCTGAGGTCGATGGGACGACGACCGGGATGATCTATATCGAGGCGTCGATGCAATCGATATACAACCAGATGGAGCAAGTGACGAGGATCCTTGCGACCGGTACGCTCATCGCCTTGATTATCACGTCCATCCTCGGAATTTTGCTGTCACGGACGATCACGCGGCCGATTGCGGACATGCGTCGTCAAGCCGTCGAGATGAGAAAAGGAAACTTCTCGCGGAAAGTTAAAGTCTATTCTGACGATGAGGTCGGTCAACTCGCCTACGCCTTTAACGAATTGACCGATGAACTGATGGAAGCGAACGCGACGACCGAGGCGGAACGACGGCGCTTGACGAGCGTGTTAGAGAACATGTCGGACGGTGTCGTCGCGACCGACCGCTCGCTCCGGGTCATCCTCATGAACGATCAGGCCCGCGATATGATTGGCGTCGCCGAAGAAGAGGCGATGGGAGCGAATCTGCAGAGCCTGCTCGAGTTTGATGATGAGATCGTCATCCCGGAAGACGGGACGATGCCGACGAAATTAATCGATCTGAGCACGGACGAAGAACTGTTCCTCGTCCGCGCCTACTTCTCACCAATTCAAAAACATAGCGGTCCGATCACCGGACTCATCGTCGTCTTGCACGACGTGACCGAGCAAGAGCAAGTCGAACAAGACCGCCGTGAGTTCGTCGCCAACGTCAGCCACGAGCTGCGGACGCCGCTCACGACGATGCGGAGCTATCTCGAAGTGCTCGCCGAAGGCGCGTACAAAGATGATGAGCTCGCACCGCGGTTCCTTGAGACGACTCAAAACGAGACCGAACGGATGATTCGTCTCGTCAACGACTTACTCCAGCTCTCGAAGATGGACAGTAAAGAGTATACGATGCAAAAAGTGAAGTTTGACTTCATCCAATTCTTCAACGATATAATCGAGCGCCATGAGATGACGAAAGGCGAAACGATCCAGTTCCGCCGGAAACTCATGAAGCGTCGCGTCTACGTGCACGCCGATCAAGATAAGATGACGCAAGTCATCGACAACATCATCACGAACGCGGTCAAGTTCTCTCCAGAAGGTGGGACGATCACGTTCCGGACGATGCTGCGGGCGAAACGGCTCGTCATCGGTATCAAAGATGAAGGTGTCGGGATTCCGAAGTCGAATTTGAAGAAAATCTTTGAACGCTTTTACCGGGTCGACAAGGCCCGAGCGCGAAATATCGGCGGGACCGGACTCGGTCTGTCGATTGCCAAGGAAGTCGTTTCAGCCCACGGTGGCGACATTTGGGCGGAGAGCGAGTTTGGACGTGGGACGACGATTTACTTCACCATCCCGTTCGATACGATCGTGGAGGTGAATGACTGATGGGACGACCTCGCTTCTTGGCGAAGCCAGAACTAGTGAAATCGCTCGTCTTGCTTACCTTGATCGTCACGTCGATCGTCCAAACGGTCATCCTTTGGGATTACCATCCGAAGTATCAATCGGTTCAATCCGAGACCCAAGTGGCGACGGTGGATGAGTCGCTGCAACGTCAGGCGAGGCAAATTATCGTGCCAACCCAGACGGTCGTCCACGAGAACAACGCTGTCTTTGCGACGAAGAACACGCCGAAGCAAATCGCTCGGGTCATTCGCGACGCGTTCGAGGCGAACGAGTTTAAACCGCTCGCCGTCAAAAACGTACCGAGCTTGTATGCCGGTGTCAACGAGGCAGTTGAACTGATTTTACCGGAACCATACTATGCAGACACACTCAGTTACATTCTGCCCGGATCTTACAGCCTGTCAGGGAAAGTACCGCAACGGGCGCTCATCTTCATGGACGACAACGTCTGGAAAGTCCGGGCGATCATGAGCGATCAGTCGTTGTGGGAAGGTCGGCTCTCTAAAGCCGGACAAGGGGACGTCAACAGTTTGTTCTTAAAAGATTCGAACCGCGCGATGCAACGGGTCACGTACACGGATGAGCGGGTCAACTATATCCCGGTCGTCGGGCCTGAGATGAACGAGCTGTTCGCTTATGACGTCTCACAAATCCAAATCTCGGCACGCCTTGATTGGATGCGCGATACGTTCTTCCCCGGGGACCCGAACGTTCAAGAAGTCGATCCGGCGAGTTCGGTCGGCGCACTCACGAACGGGATCAGCGTCGCCGAGTATGACGCGACGTTGAACGCGAGCCGCTACCGTAACTTGTCACGCAATAGCACCGAGCGCGAGTCGGCGATCGGGCTTGATACGATCGTCGACTTCGTCAACTTTCATGGCGGCTGGGTCGATGAGACGTCAGAGAGTCAAGGGCTGTCCCTTCGTTTCGATGCGATCACACCAGCGAACAAAGGCTTTGAGACGACCGTGTTTCGGTTTCACGTGAAAGGGCACCCTGTTTTTAGCCAACGTGATGCGTTTATCAACAACGATGCGATCGACTTATCCACACTGCGCGTTGAAAATGACGGGGCACAAGTCCGGTCCATCACGCGTCACCATCTCGAGATCGATCGGTTGATCTCGGTCGGGACGACACAGCTTGCGGACGGGCAAGACGTCATCGATACGCTCGTCAACGCAGACCGGTTCGAAAACGTGACCGAGATTCGTCCCGGTTATGAGATCGAATACAATGAAGACGCGAGCCGTTACGTCACGTTCTCCCCGAACTGGTTCGTCCGTGAAGCTGGGAGATGGATCCCGTACGATAAGCCGGAAGATTGGACAGAGAGGATGATGTACCGTGGATTGGAGTAAAGCGAAAACGATTCTAATCCTCGCCTTCCTCGCGCTGAACATCTACCTGTTGTTCCAGCTCTTGACGGAAACGTGGGCGACCGAGGTCGTGACGAGCGACAACACGTCAATCGCCCAAATCTTGGACCAACGTGACGTCGACGCATCGAAATTGCCGCGGATGGGACGGGATATCGGTTATTTGACCGGCTCGTCTGAGCAGATGTCGGCGTCGATGATTACGAAAAATCGTGAAGTACAACTAGCGACGACGCTCGACAACATGCAGCTTGAAGTTGAGCTCAAACAAGCTGTCCCGCTCGACGAGAACGACTTGCGGACGACGGCGACGACGTTCGTCACCGAGTACGTGCCGTTCGGGTCAGAGTACGCCTACTGGCGGTTTGACCAAGAGACGCGCCAACTCGCATTCGTTCAGACGTATGAAAAAAATAAGATTTTCTCGAACCCGGAAATCGAGGCGGGTACGGAGACATATATCGGTCCGTCCCTATTATTGCTCCAATTGAACGAAAACTACGAAGTGACCGACTACAAGCAGCGCCATTTGACGAACTTGTCGTCGAAATCGCAAGACGACCTAGTCTTGACAGCGAGTGAGGCGATCTCACAACTCGCGGCCCGGAAGTACTTCCAGCCGAACCAAGAGATGCGCGCCATCAACACCGGGTTTTATAGCTTACCGCTCGACAGTTCCGGCAGCTTGGTCATCATGCCGCCGCTCTGGTCGATCGCCATCGACGACAACGTGTATTTCGTCAATGCGATCGATGGGACGGTCGAACGGGTTGAATTTAATTTAGAAGACTGAAAGGAGTGATCGAGTGACTTTACGCTACAGTGTGCTCGCGAGCGGTTCGACCGGCAACGCGCTCTATATTGAGACGGACCGGGCGAAATTGCTCGTCGACGCCGGATTGACCGGCAAGGCGATGCAGCAACGCGTCACAGACATCGGCCAGTCGTTCGAGGGTATCGACGCACTGCTCGTCACACATGAGCACTCCGACCATATTAAAGGAGTCGGGATCCTCGCCCGGAAGTACAACTTGCCGATCTACGCGAACACGAAGACGTGGGCAGCGATGGAAGACAAAATCGGCAAGATCGACCCGGCCTTGAAGTTTCATTTCGAAGTCGGTGACGTCAAACAGTTCGGGGACATCGAGATCGAGTCGTTCAACGTTAGCCACGATGCGGCCGACCCGATGTTTTATCAGTTCGCCCATGACGGCAAGCGGTTGGCCCACATCACCGACACCGGGTACGTCTCGGACCGGATGAAAGGGCTCATCCGCGGCGCGGACGACTTCATCTTTGAGTCGAACCACGACGTCTCGATGCTGCAGATGGGACGGTACCCGTGGAGCGTCAAACGGCGTATCCTCGGGGACTATGGCCACGTCTCGAACGAAGACGCCGCCATCGCCATGAGCGAGGTCATCGGTGACCGGACGAAACGGATCTTTTTGGCCCACCTCAGTAAAGACAACAATATGAAAGAACTCGCGCAGATGAGCGTCGCACAGACGCTCGGCATGCGTGACGTCGATCTCGGACGCATCAAACTGCATGACACCGACCCATTAATCCCATGTCCGCTCGTTTCTTTATAAGCGAACTTGGGAAAAGACAGGTAACACTGTCCTGAAGGGGGGGCGCGTCGTGAACGAAGAGAGACACCATGAGTATGAACCTCAAGACGTCGAACCTTTAGAGCACGAAGCAGCATCAATGAACGATTCACCATCGACTTATCCATCCCGAAGCGAGTGGCGTCCGAAGCAAGAGGAACACGTGCGCCATAAGCCACGGCTGAATGTAAAACCGTTATTACTCGGAGGGGTTGGCGGATTCTTAGGAGCGGCGTTATTCTTTTTCGCGATGATGCTCTGGGATTCGCCGACCTCTCGTTTTGTTACAAACGAACTGGTCCGTACCGAGCAAGCCGTCACCGTCACGGAGTCGGACATCACGGCCGCCGTCACGGGCGCGAAGACGTCCGTCGTCAGCATCACGAACATCCAGCGCGCCTTCACCTCGGACTCGCAATGGGAGGCAGGTGCAGGCTCTGGTGTCGTTTATAAAGTGGACCGGGACACGGCGTACATCGTCACGAACTTCCACGTCATCGAGGAAGCGGACGAGATCAACGTCGCCTTCGCGGACGGGCAAGTCGCCACGGCCACGATTTTAGGAGAAGACCCGCTTAACGACTTGGCGGTCGCCTCCGTGAAACTTCCGGAGAATATCGACGTCAATCCGATCGTGCTCGGCGATTCGACGGTGCTACAGGCCGGCGAGACCGTGATGGCGATCGGCAACCCGCTCGGCGTCTTTTCAAACTCGGTCACGCGTGGTATCGTCAGTGGTGTCGAACGGACCGTGCCGGTCGATACGAACGCGGACGGTCTCATGGACTATAACGCCGAGGTCATTCAGACCGACGCCGCCATCAATCCCGGCAACTCGGGCGGGGCACTCATCAACATCCGCGGCGAGCTCGTCGGTATCAACTCGATGAAAATCGCCGAAGCGAGCGTCGAAGGGGTCGGCTTCTCGATCCCGGTCAACGTGGCGTTGCCGGTCATCGACATGCTCGAGCGTGACGGACGGGTGACACGGGCTCAGCTCGGCGTCACGATCCAAGAGGTCATCGCCGTCCCGGGCAACGTCCGGGAAGAATACGGCATCAGTTTTGACAAAGAGGACGGGGTGTTCGTCGAGGCGATCACACCCGGTAGTCCGGCCGAACAAGCGGGGCTGCGAGTCGGTGACGTCATCACGAAGATCGGCGACCGTGAGATTAAACGTTACGTCGATTTACGTGACGCTTTGTACCGAGACGCCGCGGTCGGGGATAACATCGTCATCGAATATACACGGCGAGGCAAGACAGGAACGACCGAGGCCACATTAACAGAAGCAACGTAAAGGAGCGGCGACGCTTCTTTTTTAAGGAGGAAAAATTGTGGAAAAAAAAGTATGCAAGGAACATGTTGAAATCGCTTTAGACATCATTGTCGATGAGACGGGGGAGTACCCGTTGCTCGAAGAACTATCCACGAGTGGACAAGTCAAATGTGAGTTCTGCGACGACGACGCAACATATGTTGTGTCAAGCAAAAAATGATTGTCAACATGTGGATTTGTGGATAACTCTGTGGATAACCCTATGGATAACTCCGAAAAAACTGTGGAAAAAGGAAGAATTGGATGAATATTTCAATTATCACGGTCGGCAAATTAAAAGAAAAATATTTGAAACTAGGAATTGCAGAGTACACGAAGCGCCTGTCGGCATACGCGAAAGTGCATGAAATCGAGGTTGCGGACGAGAAAGCGCCCGAAC
Source organism: Exiguobacterium sp. SH3S3 (assembly GCF_004337115.1). Classification (NCBI taxonomy): domain Bacteria; kingdom Bacillati; phylum Bacillota; class Bacilli; order Caryophanales; genus Exiguobacterium; species Exiguobacterium sp. SH3S3. The sequence continues at coordinate 259,549 of NZ_SJUU01000003.1, read as the reverse complement.
ATTTGAGTGAAGCCGACATGTTTCTAGTAAAACAAAAAGAAGGCGAGCGGATTTTGGCGAAAATCAGTCCGGACACGCACGTCATCGCTCTCGCCATCGATGCCAAGCAGCGGACGAGTGAAGAGTTCGCCCGTGAGCTCGACAAGTTGGCAACGTACGGCAAGAGTAAAATCGCCTTCGTTATCGGTGGGTCGCTTGGCTTATCCGACGACGTCATGAAACGGTCGGACGATACGATCTCGTTCTCGAAGATGACGTTCCCGCATCAATTGATGAAGCTCGTGTTGTGTGAGCAGATTTACCGGGCGTATCGGATCAATCGGAATGAACCGTACCATAAATAACTGAGGTTTTAGGCGTTAACCGCACCAAAATCAAGTTATAAATTTTTGATTAAAAGGTATAGTTACCTCCACATAGATTAAATGAGGAATGTGGAGGTAATAATATGCTTAATAAGGGCCTGGTGTTAGTGGCTTTATCGGCAATTTTATGGGGTATCTCCGGTGGACTTGGCAGTTTTTTAATGGAGAAAGGTTGGGACCCTTTGGTCGTTTCTTTTTACAGAGGAACTGTAGGGTTAATATATCTTCTAATTTGGTTTGTATTTCGACCAGTCCGGTTAAACAAACGCTTATGCCTTTGGGCCGTCGTAGCAGGCATTGGGATAGTAGGAAACTTTGTTTTTTACTTTGTTAGCATCTCAGAATCAAGCGTCGCCGTAGCGGCGGCCTTGATGTACACGGCACCTATCTTTGTTCTCCTTATCTCGTTTATATTTCATCTGGAAAAACCTTCTCTCTTCAAATTCATAGCAATCGCTTTCGTGATGGTTGGTGTCGTCTTGCTGACGGAAGTTTACAATGTCGGCTCTGATCAGGTTACAACGATTGGACTTCTAGCGGGCCTAGGCGCCGGACTATCATATGCGTTGTTTATTTTTGGTTTTAAATATGCTTCAAAGCATGGAGAACCACAAGGGATTTTGGCAATCGCTTTTCTTACGTTTACGTTAATCATGTTGTTCTTCACAGATTTGAATGAAGCAGTATCCGTCATTTACTCACCAGACTGGTTCTGGATGATTCTATTAGGGATCTTTGGTGCGGGTTTATCCTTCTTTTTATACGTAGTGGGTTTGGAGGAAACGTCGCCAACTTCAGCTTCTGTTATTGCTATGGTCGAGCCAGTCACTGCGTCCTCTTTTGGATTTTTTCTCCTCAGTGAAACCCTCAACGTTGTTCAACTATGTGGAATGGCGATCATATTGATAACTGTGACCGTCTTAAGCGTGAAAAAAGGCTAAAGTGAATTCATAGACATCGTATCCATCACTGGGAGTTATCTGAAGTAATTATGTGTATTGAAACACCAAAGATCAGTCACTATAATAAATTGAAAACCCTCATTTGATGATAACTCTTTCTAGACAGAAAGGTTGGAAGGTTAAAAATGAAAAAACGACCATTGGGACATTCAGGGATTGAAGTATCGGAGATCGGCTTTGGAGCATGGCAGTTAGGTAATGAAAAAGACTGGGGCAAGATGACGGATGAAGAAGCTATCCATTTAGTGGAACAAGCAATGGATGAAGATTGCACGTTTTTTGATACGGCACCAAACTATGGAGCCGGGAAAAGTGAAGAGTTGATCGGAAAAGCCGTTAGAGGAAAACGAGATCAAGTCGTCATTAGTAGTAAGGGCGGCCATCATTCAAATGGAGAGCTGAACTTTGAACCAGAGCAGTTACGGTTATCTGTCGAAAGTAGTTTACGCAGATTACAGACCGATTATTTAGACTGCCTCTTACTACATAATCCTCCGTTCTCAACGCTAACTAGTGAATCTCCGCAGTTTGAGTTACTAGAACAGCTAAAAGCTGAAGGGAAAATTAAAGCGTATGGGGCTTCGGTTGATACGGGAAAAGAAGTGACCGAATTAATCAAGCATACCGACAGTCAGGTGATTGAGGTCATGTTCAATATGTTTCATCAGGAACCAGCCGAGTCAATCAAGCTGGCATACCAACAAGGCGTCGGAATCATTGCCAAGATTCCACTCGATTCAGGTTGGCTAACAGGAAAGTATGATCGTCATAGTAAATTTAGCGGGATTCGGGACAGATGGAGTGAAGAAGAAATTCAGAGAAGAGCTCGATTGGTAGAAAAAGTCCGTCTCATTCTTGGAGAAGAACGCTCGATGGTACAAGCGGCACTCCAATATGTTCTCTCTTTCGAAGAAGTGTCTACCACCATTCCTGGGGCGAGAAATATTGCACAACTGCAACACAATATTTCTGCATCAGAAGGTGAGCTGTCGATGAAGGTGTTAAATGAGCTCCATAAACTATGGGAAGAAGAAATAAAGGATTTAAAGCTACCTTGGTAACATACCTCAGTATTTTTTACGTACTGCTTTTGAAAGAGGAGTGATTCTAATCGAGACGATCTATTTAGCCGGAGGTTGTCTATGGGGCGTTCAAGCGTTCGTCAAGACGTTGCCGGGTATCATCACAACAGAGGCCGGACGTGCCAATGGGATGACAGATACGCTCGATGGAGACTACGACGGTTACGCCGAGTGTGTGAAGACAACGTTTGATCCAACGATTGTTACGGTCGCATGTCTGATGGAATATCTGTTTGAAATCATCGACCCATATAGCATCAATCACCAAGGCGAGGATGTGGGGGAGAAGTATCGAACGGGCGTTTATAGTATAGAGCCACGTCATTTAGTGGAGGCGCAAGCGTTTATCGACCGACGTCTTGATGCTGAACGAATCGCACTTGAGGTTAAACCACTCACGTACTACGTGAGAAGCGCAGACGAGCATCAAGACCGACTGACACGTTGTCCAGACGATTATTGTCACATTCCCAAAGCTTTGCTTGAAAAGTACAAGCTTGCTCCTAACTGATGAAGAATTGGTATAATCAAAGTCGAATCGTCAACAATGAGGTTGTTGGGGTTCGGCTTTTTAGTAGGGAACGAAGGAGTGAGGAGCATGAACAAAAAAGACATCGCGGCAATCCGCAAGCATTTCAAGTTGAATGCGGAAGCGGTCAAAATCGCTGAAATTTATAATATTTACATCCGGCAAGACAGCAACGAGATCTTCCACGAAGAGATGCGGTCGTTCCCGTTTTTGGAGCAAGAGCACCAAGAGCTGTTTTTGACGAGTTTTAAGAAAGTACTCGGTGGCAAGCTCGACGAGAAGCTGTTTGAAGTGAAGTTCGAGCACCCGGAAGCGGGTCAGACCGACCATACGCAGACGCTATTGTACAAAGGACTGCAGACAGAAGACTTAGAGGACTGGGCCGCCTCGATGCAGAAAATCGCGTTGAAGATGGTCCAAGACGCCCCGTTCGAGAAAGATGTCGTCGTCACGTTCATTCGCTTCCAATACAATAAACCGACGCGGCGTCATTCCGAAGAGACAGAAATCGACATGCGCGACGAGGTGTACACGTCGCGGTTCATCCTCGGCAGCATCAACCAGACCGAACTGCCGAAACAGTCGCTCGTGTTCGACTTTATCGAGCGTGAGTACAAATCGAACGTCTTCATCAATCCTGTCATCAAACTCGACGCGCCCGTCGGCGGCTTCTTGTTCCCGTGTTTCACGGACAATGCGGCCGACGTCAACCATGTCCTGTATGCGGCCCAGAAGGCGCACCAACCGGACTTCGGTTTTATCGAGAACGTGTTGAATGGCACTGAGATCGTGACGGCGGTCGAAGAGAAAGCGATGTTCGAAGAAGTCGTCAAAGCCGTCATCGGGGAGGAAGTCAACTTGGCGACGCTCGCCACCGTCTATGAAGAGATCAATTATTTGATCGTCGCGGAAGAAGAGCGTGAGGACGAGGACGAGACGGTCCCGATGCTTGACGCACGAGCGGTCGAGGTCGTCTTGAAGGCGAGTGGCGTCGAGGACGTGACGACGGAGAAAGTCGAGCAGGCGTTCAAACAAGTCGTCGATGACACGAAATACGAGATGAAGGCGAGCAGCGTCGTCCCGAAGTATACGTCGAAGTCGATTAAAATCAACACGAAAGTCGCGAATATCACGATCAGCCCGCAAGATTTGAAATACGTGAAGCAAGTGAACGTGAAAGGCAAACGATGTCTGTTAATCGAATTGGAAGAGGACACGGAAATCGAAGGATTCAAGTTGATCTCGGAAGAACTGTTCGACTAATTCATCTCGGCTGGACAAAATCCGTTGCACCCGACAGAGCTGATTGAGCATGTGCTGGCAGCGATTGTTGTTTTTGTGATGTTATGTATTTCACGGGAAATGGCGAACGATAATTCGCACGCTAGCTGTGCTCTGTGTGCAAGATAGAAGTGACGGGATATCGTGCGCGAAACAATGCGGAATTGAAATTTTTAGAGTGAGAGATGAAGGCTCAGGCGACATTGCCTGAGCCTTTTTTTGACAATCAGGTGAGGAAGGTTGAATTCAAGACGTGTTATCGGTATGATTCTGTTGAAAGCGTTCTCTCAAAAACATTATTTTTTTACGGTTTTTCGAAAGCGCTTTCGATAACGTGGTCAAAACATAAAAAAGGCTCGGAGAGATCAAACTCTCCGAGACCTGGATTGGTTATTTATGTGCTTTACTCACTTTTAGCTTTTTACCTTTGATCGGTGTCGACTCCATCGCCTGAAGGACGAGTGAGCCTTTGCCGTTCAAGATGTCGACGTACGTCATCTGATCGGTGATCGTGATGATGCCGATGTCTTCGACTGTCACACCTGGGATTTTGGCGATCGTGCCGACGAAGTCGATGGCACGAAGTTTTTTCTTCTTCCCGCCGCTGAAGTGAAGCTTCAGGATGTCTTGGTTGATGCGGGCCGTCTTGTTGTTACGGACGACGCGTCGACCGCTCAACTTCTCTTCGAACGCCGCTTTGCCGCGAGCGACTTGTGCTTCGGTAGGGGCGTCCATCGTCGGGATCTCGAACTTGATGAACGCTTCGATGGCGCGAACGAATTTACCTTCATAAGGAGTCGCGAGCGTGAGGGCTTTCCCTTTGTTACCGGCACGGCCTGTCCGTCCGGTCCGGTGCACGTAGCTCTCTTTTTCCATCGGCACGTCATAGTTGATGACAAGATTGACGTTATCGATATCGATGCCGCGTGCCGCGACGTCTGTCGCGACGAGATAACGGAAGTTGCCCGTCTTGAACCCTTCCATGACTGCGAACCGGTCTTCTTGCTCGAGTCCACCGTGGAGCCGTTCACAAGAATAGCCGGCCTTATCGAGCGCGCTGTACACGGTGTCGACATGTTCTTTCGTCCGGCAGAAGATGAGACAGCTGTCAGGATTTTCGACGACAGTGATGTTTTGTAACACCGACAACTTGTCTTCATTGCGGACTTCGATCAAGCCGTGCTCGATCGTCGAGGCCGTGACGCCAGCAGACTCGATCGAGATGCGGGTCGGCTCGTTCATGTGTTGTTTACACAGACGCTCGATGTCATTCGGGAACGTGGCCGAGAACACCATCGTGACGCGATCAGTCGGTAGCTTTTGAATGATGGCTTCAACGTCGGCGAGGAAGCCGCGGTTCAACATCTCGTCCGCCTCATCGATGATCAAGTACTTGATTTGGTCCAAGACGAGCGTTTCACGTTCGATATGGTCCATGACGCGTCCCGGTGTCCCGACGACGATATGTGTCTTCTGTTTCAAGTCTTCACGTTGTTTCGAGAACGGTTCTTTCCCGTAGACGGCAGTCGCCTTGATCCGTTTGAAGCGGCCGATGTTCGTCATGTCTTCCCGGACTTGGACGGCGAGCTCGCGTGTCGGTGTGAGAATTAACACTTGTGGTTTGTTTTCTTCCCACTCGATCATTTCAGTGATAGGAATGCCGAATGCGGCCGTCTTGCCGCTTCCGGTCTGTGCTTTGACGACTAGATCTTGGTGCTCGAGTGCGAGCGGGATGACTTTCTGTTGCACTTCTGTCGGTGCCACGTACTTCATGATACCGAGTGCGCGTTGGATGTCTTCACTTAAGCGGTAGTCCGCAAAGTTTGGTTGATTCATATGTTTACCTCGTTTTCGTGTAAGAAACTTCTGTTGTAGAAATTTTCATTAGCAATTTGGATTACGTCTCATTATACACGAAAGGGAGCAGTTAGTCGTTCATCCGTGAAATCGAGCGAGTGCGAAGGGGGAGAGGTCGAACTGACTTCTACCGTCTAACGCTAGTTGTGTCAACACTTTACCGATGACACGACCGAATTTGAAGCCGTGTCTGAAGAAGTAAGATTTAAGTCAACGGATAAAGCTGTCATCAGCAAGGTAGCGGTGATTGAGAAAGGAGCATTCAGTTCATGTCGACTCAAAGTAACCCGTACGAACGGTTAGTTGACGAGTTAAGTGCAGTACATATTCGAGAGATGATCGCTGGCGTCGAGACGACGATCAAACCGATCCCGGACTCAAATAAACAAGGTGACCTCGACCCACGCGTGTTGGCGAACACCAGTCAGCAGGCACCGGCTGATGAGGCACCGGCACCGTTTGACCTCGCGGCCGTCCGCGCAAGTATGGGCTGGCCGAACCGTGACGTGACGACACGTCCGATCACGACGGAACCGATCACGATTCCAAGCCTTGAAGGCGACATCCCGGCCCGGCTCTATCGGCCCGAGTCAGACGAGCCGTTACCGGCCGTCCTGTTCTTCCATGGCGGCGGCTTCTTTGGCGGGACACTCGACACGGTCGAGAACCCGTGCAAAGCGCTCGCTGAGAAAGCGAACGCGGTCGTCGTCTCGGTCGACTATCGGCTCGCGCCGGAGCATCCGTTCCCGGCTGGCTTGCATGATTGCTTTCAAGCGGTCAAATGGGTATACGACCAGGCCGATGAGCTCGGGGTGTTGCGAGACACTATCGCCGTCGCGGGCGATAGCGCCGGGGGAAATTTGGCGACCGGCTGCTGTTTACTCGATCGTGCGCAACAGACGAGCATGATCAGCTTCCAGGCACTCATCTATCCGGTCGTCAATTTAGGTTCGGTCCCGACAGATGATTACGCATGGGACATCGCACAATACGATATCCGACATCATCACGACTTGATTCGCGGGATGGTGCTAGCGCTCAGCGATTCGGATTCGATGTTCAACAACATTTATTTACAAGGTGCGACCGACGTGACGCATCCGCTCGTATCGCCCTTGTTGGCGGACGACTTGAAGAACCTCCCGCCCGCGCTCATCGTGACGGCGGAGTACGATTATTTGCGCTTAGAAGGCGAGGCGTATGCGCGGAAACTCGCGCGCGACGGCGTGAAGACGAGACTGATTCAATACCGAGGGATGGACCACGCCTTCCTCGATAAAATCGGGGACTATCCGCAAGCTGAAGACTGTATGAACGAAATCGCAAACGAAATGAAGGAGCTGACAACATGAAACATTACACATTGAACTGGGATACGTATAAACAACTGGCGCGAACGGCGGTCGCCGAAGGGGCTGTCCTCTTAAAGAACGAACAGACGCTGCCGATCGAGGCGGGGACGACCGTGTCCGTGTTCGGTCGCAGCCAATTCAACTACTATAAGAGCGGGACCGGCTCAGGAGGGATGGTCAACGTCTCCCACGTGACGAGTCCGCTCGAGGCGCTCCAAGCGAGTGAAGGCATCCAGCTGAACGAGTCGCTCCTTCAGACGTATGAGGCGTGGGTCGAAGAAAACCCGTTCGACAAAGGTGTCGGCTGGGCCGGCGAACCGTGGTCACAGCCGGAGATGGCCGTCACGGACGCGCTCGTCGCGGAAGCGGCAGCCAAGTCAGATATGGCGCTCATCATGATCGGGCGTACGGCGGGTGAGGACCGTGACAACACGGCCGACCCGGGCAGCTACTTGTTGACCGAGATCGAGAACGAGTTGATCGAGAAAGTGTCGAAGGCGTTTACGAAGACGGCCGTCGTCTTGAACGTCGGCAACATCATCGATATGAAGTGGGCGACGGACTATGAGCCGAGCGCGATTCTTTACGCATGGCAAGGGGGATTAGAAGGTGGGACGGGACTCGTCGATGTACTCACAGGCAAAGTCAGCCCGTCCGGCAAGTTGACAGACACGATCGCCCGGTCGATTGACGACTATCCGTCGACGAAAAACTTCGGTCACGCCGACAAAGGAATTTATCAAGAAGATATTTATGTCGGCTATCGCTATTTCGAGACGTTCGCGAAAGACGAGGTGCTCTATCCATTCGGTTTCGGGTTGTCGTATACACGTTTCAGCACGGAAGTCGTTGAAACGAGCGAACAGAACGGTTTGATTACGATCAACGTCGCGGTGACGAACACCGGGGCAGTTGACGGGAAAGAAGTCGTCCAGTTGTATGTCGAGAAGCCGCAAGGCGTCCTCGGTAACCCGGCGCGCGCCCTCGTCGCGTTCGATAAGACAGGTCTGCTTGCACCAGGAGAGCGGCAAACGCTCGAATTCTCCGTCCCGGTCACGGACTTTGCGAGCTATGACGATCGTGGCGTCACCGGACACGCGTCGAGCTTTGTCTTAGAAGCGGGGACGTACCGGATTCACGCTGGGACGGACGTCCGTTCAGCCGTCGCGGTCTTCGACTATGAGCTCGCCGAACTACAAGTCGTCGAGACGCTCAGCGAGAACATGGCGCCGGTCACACCGTTCGACCGCATCAAGCCGGTCGCAAGCGGTCAAGGATATGAAGTCAGCTACGAAGCAACACCGCTGCGCCAGGTTGACGTCGAGGCACGTTATCTCGCCGAACGTCCGATGCAGCGTCATCAGACAAGCGACAACGGCTTGAAGCTGACGGACGTCTATCACGGGAAAGCCGAGCTTGAGACGTTCCTCGACCAGTTGACGGATGAGGACCTCGCCTGTATCGTCCGCGGACAAGGTATGAACTCACCCCGCGTGACACCAGGGACGGCCGCCGCGTTCGGCGGCGTGTCGGACCGTTTGAACGAGCTCGACATTCCGGCCGCTTGTTGCGCGGACGGTCCGTCTGGTATCCGGATGGACATCGGCACGAAGGCGTTCGCGTTGCCGAACGGGACGCTGTTAGCGTCAAGCTTCAACGTGGCGTTGATCGAAGACCTGTTCGAGATGACGGGACTCGAGATGCGGAAAAACCGCGTCGACACGTTGCTCGGACCAGGGATGAACATCCATCGTAATCCGCTTAACGGACGGAACTTCGAGTACTTCTCGGAAGATCCGCACGTGACGGGCAAGATGGCGATCGCCCAGTTGAACGGGATGCACCGCGTCGGCGTGACCGGTACGCTCAAACACTTCAGCGCCAACAACCAAGAAGCGCACCGCCACGACATCGACTCGGTCGTCTCGGAACGGGCGTTACGCGAGATTTATTTGAAAGGGTTCGAGATGGCGGTCAAAGAAGGTAAGGCGACGTCGATCATGACGACGTACGGTGCCGTCAACGGCGTCTGGACGGCCGGGCTGTATGATCAGAACACACGTGTCCTTCGCGACGAGTGGGGCTTTGAAGGCATCGTCATGACCGACTGGTGGGCGAAAGTGAACCACCATGAAGATGAGCCGGCGAACCGTCAGAACACGGCGGCGATGGTCCAGTCGCAGAACGACTTGTACATGGTCGTCGACCGTCCGGATACGAACTCGTTCGACGATAATACAGGAGCGGCACTCGCTGCCGGTACGTTGACGCGGGCGGAACTGTTGCGGAGTGCGGCGAACATTTGCCGCTTCGTCTTGCAGTCTCCGGCGATGGAGCGTCTGCTCGGGCTTCATGACGGTTCAGTCGAAGTGATCGGACTCGACGAAGAAGCAGGACAAACGATCGATTTCGATGTGACGTATCAGCATCTTGCGAACGGAGAGAGCGTCAGCTTGATCGACGCGGACACATCGACGGGGAACACACACGTCTTCGCCGTATCGGTCGATGAGACGGGCACGTACGACGTGACGATCACGGCCCGTTCGGAAGCAGGAGAGCTCGCTCAAATGCCTGTGACGCTATTTGCGAACAACATCCCGGGTCCGACGTTCACGTTTAACGGAACGGGCGGGGAATGGGTGACGCAGACGAAGCAACTGTTCTTCTTGAACCAACACAACTACTTGCAGCTTTACTTCACACTCGGAGGTCTCGACGTGAAAGACATTACGTTCACGCTTGCTGACTCGTTCAGTATGAAGAACGGATAATTGAAAAACGCCGTCTCGGAAACGAGGCGGCGTTTTAATATGCTTTTAGGGATTTCCACGTCGATTCATGGCACTGAAGAGCCGTGATTGTCACACATCCAGTTGGAGAACGATTTTTGTGAACGTCTTAAAATCATCGATGTGCTTTTCGAGAATCGCTTCAAGAATATCGAGTTGGAGTGCTTGATAGTCATGGACGGCGATATTACGGAATCCGACCATGTTCACGAGCGTCTTCGCTAGGGCGCTGTCAATGATGCCTGCCTCCTCGAGCATGATGAACCCGTCCCGGCTCGCTTTGGGCACGCCCAATTTCTTTTGGCTGACTAGGTACATCGCGATATCGATACTCGCTTCACACGCACGTTGGATATTGAGAATGATGCTGTCTTGCTTCGTGAAATCGTGTAGGTGATCTGGATTATCGTCATACACGTCATGGATTCGCTGAAGACAGCGTTCGATTGTCGTCACTTTGTTCAACACAACATCATTCATCAAATACACTTCCTCTAGCTTTGATTTCTTTCAAGACGATGTCTCGTTGTTCGTTCAATTCGGCATACATCCGATATGCTTTAATGCGTTGCCGTACCCATTCATTTTCGTCTCGAATTAGGAGAGGGATGCCCTCTGAGAATATCTGCATGGCAAAGACGGTATCGACTTCACGGATATCGACGAGGTCGACATCTCGTCCACATAGAAGTGCTAATTCGCTGGCCAAGTTGAAGCGTTCATATGGTGAGAGTCGCTTCTGACTAAAGTATGCTAAATCGACATCACTATCCTCACGATCTGTTCCTTTGGCGAATGACCCGAACAACAAGATGAAATCCGCGTCTGTTTCACGTTGAAGCGTTTCAATGATCATTTGTCTTACTTTTTCAGAAATCATACTCTCACCTCCTCATTTCATTATACGCTCTCTAGTATCAGCCTGAACATTTATTCAATCATAAAAAACGAACCATAATCGGGTAAAGAGCCGTATAGAGAATAACAAGTAAAAAATGGAGGGATGATAATGAACACGCTTTACATGAAACAGAAAGTCTTCAGCTTGCGCGGACGGTTCACGATCAAGGACGCGGATGAAAACGATATGTATTTCGTCGAAGGGAGCTTTATGAAGCTGCCGAAGTCGTTCACCATCTCGGACAAGGATGGGCGCGAGATCACGACCATTACGAAAAAGACGTTCAGCTTCTTACCGAAGTTTTACGTCGACGTCGAGGGTGAAGAGACGATGACGATCTCAAAAGAGTTCACCTTCTTCAAACCGCGTTATACGATTGACGCAGCAGGGATTGAAATCGATGGCGACTGGTGGGATATGGACTTCGAGGTGACACAGAACGGGCAAGTCATCGGCAGCGTCCAGAAGAAATGGTTGTCATGGGGCGACACGTATGAGATTCAAGTGATCGACGAGACGATGGAGCACATGCTCATCTCGATCGTCGTTGCCATCGATTGTGTGAAATCAGATCAAGCGGCAGCGAGTGCGGCCACATAAAGGGGATTGAACGATGGAGTTTTGGGACGTCTATAACGTTGACCGAGAAAAGACAGGGCGGACGTGGCAGCGGGGCAATCGTCTCGAGAATGGCGATTACCATCTTGTCATCCACGTCTGTATCTTTAACAAGGATGGGCAGATGTTGATTCAACAGCGCCAACCGTTCAAAGACGGCTGGTCGAACATGTGGGACATCACGGTAGGCGGCAGTGCCACGGTCGGCGATACGAGTCAACAGGCGGCGATGCGCGAGCTTGAAGAAGAGATCGGTCTGACACTAGACTTAACAGACACGCGACCACATTTGACGATCAACTTTGACGAAGGGTTCGACGACATCTATCTTGTCGAAATGGATGTCGATTTGAATAAGTTGACGCTTCAAGAATCAGAAGTGCAGGCGGTGCGGTGGGCGGATGAGGCGACCATCCTCGACATGATCCGGTCAGGAGAATTCATCCCGTACCACGAACCGATGATTCCACTTTTGTTCGCGATGCGAGGCCAATGGGGAGGAATCAATCGTGTGGCAGTAGTACACGTGGATTAACGAGCCGAGAGCAACAGATGTACGGGAGAGACTTACCTTCGAGACAGAAGCGGACACCGATTTTTGGCGCAACACCCACTACGGTTTCAACCGGATGACGGCGCACGCCTTGTTGACGGATGTGTCGACCGAACAGTTCACGTGTCGCGCGACTGTAGAGATGAAGCCGAGCCATACATACGACCAGGCCGGCATCTTATTGTATGTGAATGACGACCATTGGCTCAAGACGTCGATCGAATACATTCAGGATTTTCAGTCACATTTTCAGGTTGGACAGTGAGGAAAACTTAAGCATCGACCTGATTTATGGGTTGGTGCTTTTTTATGTGTCATTTTCATTTCACTTCAAGAAAATGGTTGAATCTAGGTAGGTGAAAAAATTATAATAGACGTAACGAAAGCGCTTTCGGAAAACGCTTTCAATGTTCGTGCGTTGTTAGAGGAGAGGCAGGTACGACTGGAGTGTGTCTGCCTTCATTTATGTCAAAGGAGGAATTTTGATGAAGAAATGGGTAGCACTTGCTCTCGGTACCGGACTTGTCTTGTCAGCCGCACAAGGCGCATCTGCCGAAAAGCCAGAGAAAAAAGACCATACGAAATGGAAGCTCGTCTGGGCGGATGAGTTCAGTAAGAAAGAGATCGACCAGACAAAATGGAATTTCGATACGGGGAACTGGTTACTCGACAAGGATGGGAATCCAGTGGCACCAGGATGGGGAAACAATGAGAAGCAATTTTATACGGACAAAAACGAAAACGCTTTCGTAAAAGACGGCAAGCTCGTCATTCGGGCTCAAAAAGAGCAGACGACGGACGAACTTGGGACGTATGACTATACATCGGCGAAGTTGACGACGAAAGGGAAGTTCAATCAAACATACGGCCGTTACGAGATGCGGGCCAAACTTCCAATCGGCAAAGGGCTATGGCCGGCATTTTGGATGCTTCCGGAAGATGACCGTTACGGTGGTTGGGCCGCTTCGGGTGAAATCGACATCATGGAATCGTGGGGCAGTCAACCAGACAAAGTCGCTGGTACGATTCACTACGGTGAGACGTGGCCAAACAACAAGTATACGGGCAAAGACTATCACTTTGCAGAAGGTAACGGCATCGACAAATGGCATACATATGCCGTCGAGTGGGAGCCGGGCGAGTTGCGTTGGTATGTCGATGGAAAACTGTATCAGACCCAAAACGATTGGTACGCCAAAGGTTTGAACCAAGCGACGAAGTTCAGCTACCCGGCGCCGTTCGACCAAAACTTCTACTTGATCATGAACTTGGCCGTCGGTGGCTGGTTTGACGGGGACGTCGATGCGACGACACCGTTCCCGGCCGAGATGGAGGTCGATTACGTTCGTGTGTTCGATTTACAGAACCGCGACTACCGAAAGGCGGTCGAACCGGTGTACACGGACGAAGAAATCGTATTGCCGGACGGAGCGAAACAACCGTCTGAAGACGGAAACCTCGTCTACGACCAAGATTACACGGAGCCGATCACGACCGTGACGAACGGTTCGCAAGCGCTCGATCCGACGTACTGGAACTATGTGGCCTTGCCAGACTTTGGCGGCGTCGGGACGGTTGATGTCATCGAACAAGCAGGCTCACGCTTTGCCGACATCTCGATCACTCAAGCCGGCAGTCAGCCATATTCGCACCAATTGATTCAAAACGTCTCACTCGGTAAAGGCGGACACTATAAAGTGACGTTCGACGCGAGTGCCGATTCGGCCCGTTCGATCGCCGTGAAAGTCGGCGGAGGACCAGACCGCGGCTACGCGAAATATTCGGATGAAGGTTCATTCGATTTGACGACAGACGTACAGACATATTCGATGACGTTTGATATGGCGGAAGACACGGATCTCGCGGCACGTCTCGAGTTCAATGTCGGACTCAGCACGGCCGGCGTTCAAATCGGGAACGTCCGTGTCGAACAGACCGAGCGTGCAGCGCTCGACCCGAACGCTACGAAACCAGCGCTCGGCGACGGGAACTTGGTCTACAACGGAACGTTTGACCAAGGCGCGATGGACCGCTTGACATACTGGCAGTTCGACCCGGGCGCAACGAAAGGGACGGCTACAGTTGACGAGAAGTTGCGTCACTTCAAGTTCGTGACGAACCCGAAAAAGGGCGAACCGGCAACGCTCGTCCAAAACGGGATTCAACTGACGGAAGGTCATGACTACGTGTTGCGCTTTAAAGCGAGAGCGGAACGCATCAAAGCACTTCAAGTCGGTTTGAATGGAGCGGACGGCAACGCGTATCTCCCGCTTCAAGACGTCGCGTTGACGCGCGAGTTTGAAACGATCGAGATCCCGTTCACGATGGGACAAGCGACAGACCTGTTGAGCCAGCTCCAGTTCGTGCTCGGCTCGGCGAAAGGCTCGATTGAGCTTGACGACGTCAAACTGTTCGATGTGACACCGATCGCGATCGACCCGTCTCCGCTGAAGAACGGATCGTTCACGGACGGGTTGACACATTGGGGCTCTTACGTGCACTTCGATGCGCAAGCCGCGGTTGAAGCGGTGAACGAAGCCGCTCAAATCTCGATCGGGCAAGAAGGACAGGAACCTTGGAGCGTCTTGCTTGAGCAAGGCGGTCTCGAACTGCACCAGGGACAGACGTATGTCGTCCGTTTCGATGCTTCTTCGACAGTCGCGCGCAACATGGAAGTGACGGTCGAGAACGCGGCGTACACACGTTACTTGAGCCAAATCGTTCAAGTCGGACCTGAGACGAAAACGTATGAGTTTGAGCTCACGATGGGTCAAACCGATATGACAGGATTGAAATTCTTGCTCGGACGCACGGACGGTTCGCCGCTCGGCGCGCACGATGTGAACATCGATAATGTCAGTGTGACAACGAAATAATGCAAACAAGGAGCGTCTCGACATTTTCGAGGCGCTCCTTTCGCGTGTCATTGAACGTTTTTTCGACTGATCAGCCGGGCCGTGCGCAACAAGGAAGGCAGGAGCGTCCGTCGTTGCCGGAACGCCAAGTAGCGGCCTTCCCACGTCGGTTTGAACTTGTTCTTAAATTGCCTTAACCCACTGAACGGATAAATGTAGCTGATGTTCTCGAAGATGTCCGCCGCGATCCGCTCGGGCCAGTAAGCGAACGTATGCTCACCGACCGATGCGAGTGGGGCGACTCCGAGCCCGACATCGGCATACTCATTCTCCCGCGCCCACTCGATTACGTGAAGAATCAGTACTTCGATTGAGCCGGGCGGGGCGTCACAACACGAGCGCATCAAGTCAATCGATACGGTACCATGCCCGCGCAGCAGCGTGATGAAGGCGACAATTTGTCCATCGACGTCCTTCAGCAGCGCCGTCGGATAATGGGATAGGGACTGCTCGTTGAAAAATCCGAGCGAGAAGCCTTTCTCACTGCGATTACCGATCCATTCTTCGGAAATATCTTTTAACGAGGTGATGATCGCCTCGTTCGGTCGCGTGATCACGTCCACGGTAAAGCCTTTTTTTATGAACTGGTTGTTTAGGGAGCGCATGTTCGCGCGCTTTTTACCTGTCAGTGAGAACGTATCGACATTGATCGTCGCCTCTTCGCCGAGCTTGAAAAACGTGAAGCCAGCGTCATGCAGGCGCGGCATCCAGTTCGGTGTGGCTTGATAGAACAACGGGACATAGCCGAGATGATCGGTCGCCTCAATGAACTGAATCAACAGCTCGGAGGCGGCACTCGTCTCACCTTGTATGTCTCCTAAAACGATTGCGTGATTACCAGATAACGCGAACAACAGGCAGGCTTTGTCATCAGGCCCATAATAGACGCGCTTGTCATTCATGTAAGCCAAATCAAACGTGTGTGATGTCGCATGCGTCGTCTGGAACCGTTCAAAGCGCACCGGTTCGAACGCCTCACCAAGACGGGGACGCTTCAGACGGTTAAACAAGACGAACAGGATACTCAATAGCAGGCCTGATATCATAACAGCGCTCACGCTTAACAGGGCAGCTTGATCCGGTTCAAAGAAAATCGTGTCGCTTTGACTGAACGACTGGAGCAAAATCGCATGTGTCCCGACATATAGACTGACGTACAACACGTTTCGGAAGAAGCGGCTGATGGTCAGGATCGAGCGATACCGCGTGTGCTGGTTTCGGGTCAGCCAAACGAACAAGGCAAATCCGACCACGACCAACGCTTCGAACAAATTGAACCCGCGTGCGAATATACCAAGCGTCGCGAAGAAGAACGACACAGCCGTGATCCACAGCACCCGTTTCGTGCGGATATACATGCCGTAGGTGCTCACTAACGTCAGGAGTCCGGCAACGAACAGACAAAGCGTCCCGACCCATTGCATCCAAGGGGCTGTCACATAAAGCGGGGCCACACTCGGGAGCAGCGTTTGAAACCAGAGGACGAGACTCGTCATCAAAGCGATCAGACTGCCGGCGATCCGACCGGTCTTGGCGAGTGTCCGCAACACGGTGCGCCAGACGACCGTCCCGATTTCATACGATGAGCCGATGATCGGTTTGTATTCGATTTGTTTGACGACCTGGTCCCCGAAGGCGATCGCGGCTAAAAACAAACCAATCATGAACGGGACGATGAAGTAGACGAACCGATAGACGATCAAGGACGACAACACAATCTCTTGGTTGATGCCGAGCTGCGTCATCCCGACCAAATACAATAGATCAAATGAGCCGGCTCCGCCTGGGACGAGTGAAACGACCCCAACGATTGTGGCGACGATGAATACGCCCAGCATACTAGCAATCGGGGCGTCCCCGCCGAGGAGATACAAGGCGTACAAGGCGACGAGTCCTGCTGTCACCCATTCCGCGAATGATGTGGCGATGTAGCCGAGTAACGTCGACCAGCTCAAGTTCGATCGTTTGCGGGTCATATAGATGTAAAGTGGCAAGACGGCTAGCGTTGCCAGCAATATGGGCCAAATCCACTGCTTCGTCGATATCAGCGTTGTAGCCGGAAATAGGCCGGAGAGGACCCCGATCGACAGTAGAGACAGTCCGCTGATCAGCGTCGGTGTCATCCAACCGATAGCCCGGAGCAGTCGCAATGTATCCGTGTACGGACGATACAGCGAGGTCCTGAGTGCGATGCCGATGACGCCGCCGAACCCGAGCATGCCGTTCATCGAGTTGGTGATCCAAGCCGCACGAAGCAGCTTATGGACCGGGATATGAACGTTCAATGAGCGGAGTAAAAAGTAGTCGTATCCGGTCATCGTCAGGACGGCGAGCAAGCCAAGAAGGATTAAGCTGGATTGTTCGAATCCTGTCAGTTTTTCTAACGCCGAGAAGGCGGCTGCGAGCGATAAGTTTTGTAGTTCTTGCCCGCTCTGATAAAGAATCAGGCCAATCAATAGGAATGGAACCAACCATTTCAGCTGCTTCCAAGAAAGTCGTTTTTGCATCATGTCTTCTCCTTACGGCTACGAGCTTAGTGTTAGCATTATATGCTGTTTTGCATGTGAGGAATAGTGAATCCTGTAGTGTATACGACCCGAATTCGCACATCGATTCAAAAACATGAATAAGTCGCACATTGAGCCTAGTAAAAAAACATCAAACCCTCTATATTTGGTACACTAAAGGTGTCCTGTCTTGACGTCTTAACGACGTAGTGAACTAGGACGATTCCCGTCACCTTAGGAGACAATTTGGAGGATACTATGATTAAATTACTAGCCGACTCAACTTGCGATTTATCAGACGACATTTTAGCAAAATATGATATCGGTGTAGCTCCGCTCATCATCACGATGAACAATAAGTCGTATGAAGACCGCGTCGATATTCAGCCCGATGAGTTTTACGGAATGTTGGAAGCGCTACCGGAATTTCCGACGACGGCGATGCCGAGCCCGGCGACGTTTTTGAAGCTGATGGAAGATGCCGTCACGGCCGGCCATCACGAAATTTTATGTATCTGCATGTCGAGTGGGACGAGTGGTTCGTATCAATCGGCCGTGCTCGGCAAAGAATATTTTGAAGAGGCGCATCCGGATTCGACGGTGAAGATTCATATCGTCGATTCCCGTTCGATGAGCCACGGCAGCGGTTGGTTACTTATGAAGAGCGCGCAGATGCGTGAAGCGGGTGCGACGTTCGAGGAACTCGTCGACTTCAATGAGGCGTATAAAATAAAAGTGAAACACTTCTTATCGGTCGACGACTTGGATCATTTGATCAAGAGTGGCCGTATCTCGAACGCGAGCGCGATCATCGGCAAGCTGTTGATGGTCAAGCCAATCATGAGCATGAAGAACGGGAAAGGTGCCATCGTCGCCAAAGAACGCGGAACTCGGAAAGTGCTCAAGCACTACACGGACGAGTTCATTAAACGCTACGACAAGGACATCACGAACTTCATCATCATCGGTTATACATCGGACCAGAAAATCGCCGAGAACTTAAAAGTGAAAATCCAAGCCGAATCGGACTTCGAAGGTGAGATTTATCTGATGCAGATGGGTGTCTCAGTCGGGACGCACGTCGGCCTAGGCGCGATCTCGATGTTCTTTGTGGAAAAGTGAAGCAGTGAAGCCGTCTCGTGATGAGACGGTTTTTTCTGTGGATAACGTTATCCACAGGCAGGGTCCGACCAGACGCGTTTGACTGAAAAAAAGTTATCCACAATTTCCAACTGATAGACGTCCGGATTACTAAGATTCCGCCACGTCTCGAAATCAAACTGGTTATCCACATGTTGTAACAAGAGCGCGAGCAGATTGCCGTGCGTCACGAGAATCGTCGGACCGTTTATTTGAGTGACGACGTCCAAAATCCGAGCAGTTGCGTCTAGGCCCGATTCAGCTTCGGGTAACTTGAACGAAGGGTCGTCGAACGAGTGGCGGAGTAGGTCGAACCAATCAGCCCGTGGTTCGAGCGAGAGGATGCGCTCACGAAGCTTCGGTTCCTGTTCAATCGTTAAGTTCCGCTCGTTAGCGACAGGTGTGATTGAAGCGACGGCCCGAGTGTAATCGCTTGAGATGATGCGCTCGATCGGGACGTCTTCGAAAAAATCGCGCAAGGCGATCGCCTGGATTTGACCGGTTTCCGTGAGCGGAGCGTCCGGCTCTTGACCGGTGGCCGAACAATGTCGGACGAGATATATGGTTGGCATGGTGGATTCTCCTTGATCATTTTTGATGAGAAGATAATAATGAAATATATGTAAAACGATTTCATGTAATAGGAATTATTTCAATTTATTATAATTCAAGCTGGAGGATCAAATGAGCCATTTTACAGACCAATTAAAAAATTCATTGGAAAAAGGGTTTCTTGATAAGAATCATCATCATATCAGCCCATTTAAACCAGAGCTACTCGTCAATGAGAAGAGCAAGCGGCAAGACGTCTTAACTTCTTTGACGGATGAGTTAAAAGTATGTCGGTCCTTTTTATTTTCTGTCGCATTCATCACCGAATCGGGGTTAGCGACACTAAAATCGACGCTCTTCGACTTACATGAAAAAGGAATTCGCGGAAAAATCATGACCTCGACGTATCAATTCTTCAACCAACCAAAAGTCTTTAAAGAACTACTTAAGCTTCAAAACGTTGAGGTCCGCATCGCCGAAGTTGAGGCGTTTCATTCAAAAGGTTACATTTTTCAGCATAATGAATACTACTCATTAATTGTTGGAAGTTCCAATCTGACGTCTGGAGCGTTAAAAACGAATTATGAATGGAATGTAAAATTGACATCTCATGAGAATGGGGAAATTGTTGAACACTTTTTACTACAATTTGAGGACATGTGGAATGAGTCGATTCCGCTGACGGCAGAATGGATTACGGCGTATGAACGAGTCTATCGTCCGATCTTCGGTGATCGGGTTGCCGAGTTTCCAAGTCGGTATGATGTGAATCGAATCGAAGACGCGTTACGAGTAGAGCCGAATTCGATGCAGCTCGCTGCCTTAAACGGAATCGAAGCAGTTCGTGCCCAAGGAAATCAGCGTGGCCTCGTCGTTTCCGCTACAGGTACAGGAAAAACATATTTAGCCGCTTTTGATGTACGCCGTTATCATCCGAATAGAATGCTGTTCGTCGTTCACCGAGAGCAAATTCTTCAAAAAGCAAAAGCAGATTTTCAAAGAGTAATTGGCGGGAAAGACGAAGACTTTGGTATCCTTTCGGGTTCAAGCCGAGCAACGAATGCTAAATATATGTTCGCAACGATTCAAACGATTTCAAAACAAGAGACGTTGAATCAATTTGACCCGGATACGTTTGACTATATTTTGATTGATGAAAGTCATCGCGCCGGTGCGAATACGTATCAACGAATGATTGAGTATTTTACACCGCGATTTTTACTTGGTATGACGGCAACTCCTGAGCGTTCGGACGGATATGACTTGTTTAAACTGTTTGACTACAACATTGCGTATGAAATCCGATTACAAGAAGCGCTTGAAGAAGATATGCTGTGCCCGTTTCATTATTTTGGGGTGACAGACCTTGCGGTGAGTGGAAATCAAGTTGAAATGGATATGTTTAATCAACTCGTTTCATTAGAGCGAGTTACACGAATTGTGGAAAAAATTGATTACTACGGATTTTCTGGAGAACGTTTGTGCGGATTGATGTTTTGTAGTTCAAAACGAGAGGCAAAACGATTATCTGAAGAATTGAATCGGCGTGGATTTAGAACTTGTGCATTAACTGGAGATGATTCACAAGAGAAACGGCGACTTGAAGTTGCGAATCTTGAAGAAGGGCGCTTAGATTATATTCTGACAGTTGATATCTTCAACGAAGGAATTGATATTCCAAGCATTAACCAAGTCGTTATGCTTCGTCAGACAGAGTCGAGTATTGTTTTTGTTCAACAGTTAGGACGAGGATTGCGCAAACATGACTCGAAACGGTATGTCACAGTAATCGATTTCATCGCAAACTATAAAAATAACTATTTAATTCCGGTTGCTTTATCGGATGACCATTCTCAAAATAAAGATTCGATTCGACGGAAAGTGATTGATCGTAGTTATATGTCTGGAACATCGACAATCAATTTTGAAGCAATTGCAAAAGAACGTATTTATGAATCGATTAACCAAGCAAGATTAACGGATTTAAAAGTATTGAAGGAAGCCTATCAAAACTTAAAGAACCGTTTAGGCCGTACACCAATGCTTCTTGATTTCATCGAAAATCATTCGATGGATCCAATTGTCGTGGGAACGAAAAAGGGGCACTATGGAGAACTGTTAAATACAGTAGAGCGTGATCTTCCGAATCTTCCACATTCTCATTCGCAAGTATTATTGATGGTGACTCAAGAGTTATTATCAGGGAAACGAGTTCATGAAGTTTTGTTGTTACAAGCACTTCTACACCGGAAGACAGTGACAAAACAAGAGTTTATGAACTTGCTACTTGAACAAGGCGTTCGTTGTGATGAAGCAACGTTGCAATCTTTAGAGAATGTATTATCGTTAGGCTTTTTCAAAGATGCAGATCAATTGAAATACGGAGGTCACCCGCTCATTACATTGGAAAATGAAGCGTATCAGTTGTCTTCGCACTTACAGTCGCTATTAACAAATGAATGGTTCTACCGCTTGTTTAACGACGTGTTACAGTCTTCGCTCGCAAGAAGTGAGCGTTACGATCAAACTAAACCTTTGACAAGACTTGAGAAATATACGAGAAAAGATGCGTGCCGGCTTTTGAACTGGGATAAAGAAGAGCAATCAACGATATACGGCTACAAAGTTAAACATCAAACGTGTCCGATTTTTGTAACGTATCATAAAGGTGAAGACGTGGAAGCAAGTGTGAACTATGGAGATACATTTATCAATCCTGAAGTATTCCATTGGTTTACGAGAAGTCGCAGAACAACTAAGTCAGAAGAAGTTATTAAAATTGTAAATTCGAAACAGCGAGACATCGACGTTCATCTGTTTGTGAAGAAAGATGACGATGAAGGTGGAGATTTCTACTACTTAGGAGAAGTGACCCCGGATCTGGAATCAGTTCAAGATACGACAATGCTGAATCAAGATGGACAGGAATTGCCCGTAGTAACGATGAATTTACTTTTACAGGAAAGCGTCGATCAACAAATCTACGACTACCTTCATGAGCAAACGCATTGAAAAAAGCCGAGACGTGTTTTTTACACGTTCTCGGCTTTCGTCGTTTGATTGATGACGTCATTTACGGCAGGGATATCTGCTGGCGCCCAGACGAGGGAATGTAAGTTTTCTCGTTTCAACCAGATCAAAGCGTCATGTTCCGTTGCAACCGGAGTGCCTGACTTCAATTCAGCACGCAGTGAAATTAATTGAATGATAAACGTCTCATATTCATGAACGTGTTCATTAATCACTTCATGTGCTGTGATTTCACAGTTTAACTCTTCAAGAATTTCTCGCTCAAGTGCTTCTTGTAGATTTTCACCAGCTTCGACTTTCCCACCAGGAAACTCCCACATATTTGAGATAAGCATATCGGTTGAGCGAAGTGCGCACAAAATCTCTTGGTTCTCATTTTCGATTACAGCTGCTACAACTTTTACTTTTTTTTTCATACTTCTGACCTCGCTCTGTTCGTTTAGTTGCCTTCATCATACCATTCGAAACAAAGTGTGACGTCGGCGATTTCCGAAGTGTAAACTCGATAAAAAGTTTCATCTCTATTTTCACTACTTAACCCTTATCTTTCATCACAAAAGCGTTATAATCAGTATAACGAGTACAAAGAAACGATCGGCGAATGGGGATTTACTGAGTCGTTTCATACACAAATTCAGGGGAGAAGGATGGGGTTTTCATGAGCAGTGTCCAGAAGAGAACAGACGTCATTTTGATTGGTGCGGGAATTATGAGCGCGACGCTCGGGTCGCTCTTTAAAGAGCTCGTACCGGAGTGGGAAGTCAAAGTGTTCGAGAAGCTCGCAAGCGCAGGGGAAGAAAGCTCGAACGAATGGAATAACGCAGGAACGGGGCATGCCGCCCTCTGCGAGTTGAACTATACGACCGAGAATTCGGACGGCACGCTCGACATCTCAAAAGCGATTAACGTCAACGAGCAGTTCCAAATCTCGCGCCAGTTTTGGGCGCATCTAGTGAACAAAGGATTGATTCAACAACCGGAAGACTTTATCCGCTCGATCCCACATATGAGCATGGTCCAAGGGGAGAAAGATATCCGCTTCTTGAAGAAACGTTTGGAAGCGCTAACAAATAATCCGTTGTTCGATGGTATGGTCTTATCGGACGATCCGGAGCAGTTGCGCGAATGGATGCCGATCGTCATGGAAGGTCGCACGATCGATGAGCCGATTGCTGCGACGAAAATTGACTCAGGGACGGACGTCAACTTTGGCGCGCTGACGCGGGTGCTGTTTGACCATTTGACGAATCATGATGTCGAGGTCAACTACAAGCATAGCGTCGAGGACGTGACACGGTTGCCAGACGGGCTATGGGAAGTGAAAGTGAAGGACATCGAGGCGAATACGACCGAGACGCATACGGCGCCGTTCCTCTTTATCGGCGGCGGTGGCGGCAGCTTGCCGCTGTTGCAAAAGACGGGTATCCCGGAGTCGAAGCATATCGGCGGATTCCCGGTGAGCGGGTTGTTCCTCGTCTGTAAAAACCGTGACGTCATCGAGCAGCACCACGCCAAAGTATACGGTAAGGCGAAAGTCGGCGCGCCGCCGATGTCGGTGCCGCATCTTGATACACGTTACATCGATGGACGGAAAGAGCTCTTGTTCGGACCGTTCGCCGGCTTTACGCCGAAGTTCTTGAAGACAGGCTCGAACCTCGACCTCATCCAATCGGTCAAACCGTACAACGTCGTGACGATGCTTGCGGCCGGGGCGAAAGAGATGCCGCTCACGAAATATTTGATCGAGCAAGTGCTCTTGTCGCACGACAAGCGGATGGACGAGCTCCGTGAGTTCATCCCGACCGCGAAAAACGAGGATTGGGAAATCGTCGCCGCTGGTCAGCGTGTGCAAGTCATCAAAGACACGCCAGCAGGCAAAGGCACGCTCCAATTCGGGACAGAAGTCGTCAGTGCGGAAGACGGTTCGGTCGCGGCGCTCCTCGGCGCGTCACCTGGTGCGTCGACAGCGGTCCACGTCATGTTGAAAGTGCTCGAGCAGTGCTTCCCTGAGCAGTTGCCGGAATGGGAGTCGAAGATCAAGC
This sequence comes from Exiguobacterium sp. SH3S3, assembly GCF_004337115.1. Lineage (NCBI taxonomy): Bacteria > Bacillati > Bacillota > Bacilli > Caryophanales > Exiguobacterium > Exiguobacterium sp. SH3S3. Next base: position 235,071 of record NZ_SJUU01000003.1, on the reverse strand, counting down.
AAATGGTGCCATCGTACGGCGTCTCGCTCTCAGACCATCCTGAGCTGTTCAAGACGATCCACGAATCGACGGCAATGGCGCTCGGCTTGAAAGAAAAGGGTGTCGTGCACAATTGAATCGGTTGAAGCGAGAATGCGAAAATATTCTCGCTTTTTCTTTTGAATTTTTACATAAAAAAAAGACCGCTTCATATAGAAGGGTCCAATCAAGTGGCGGCAACAGGTTCAGCGCTCAAATAAGCGGCAATCTGTTGATCGATGACTTCTTCCGACAAATGAAGCGCGAGTGAAAGTTCTTTCACAAGAATCGTTTTAGCGTTTTCTAAAATCTTACGATCCTGTTCATATAACTTTTTGTTCAACGAGACTGCTTCGGTTTGTCTCCGAGCAAGCGTGTTGATGACTTGAGCGATATCGTGACGGTTGCCCGAATGAACGACATGCAAGAATTCGCGGTTCCGGTTATTCGGATGGGGATTCCATTCGACACCAGGAGAGCGGAACGATTCGAGGATCTCTTTTGCTTCTTTAGCTTCCAAGAGTGTCAACATCATGACTTTGTCACTATCGACCGGAATACTGATCTGTAGCTTCTGCGCGTTGTTGATTGGATGGAGCGTATAGTACGACTTCGTCTCACCTGCGACCGTCATATCGGAAATTTCGTCAATGCGACAAACTCCGTGGGTCGAATAGATGATTAAATCATCAATTTTGAACAAATCGATCACCTCTTCCTAATATCCATTATAGAGGTAATTGATGTAAATTGTCAACCCGGTTGACATTGAAGGCCGCACAGACGGAAAAAACCTCTTCTTATAATGAGAAGAGATCACAGTTTCCAGTCGGTTTGGAGCAACGTCTGCAATTGATTAAACGCATCGTCGCCGAGTGTCGTGGCAATTTTTTGTTCGAGATCGGCTTTTAGCGCCTCGTTTTGTTCATAACAGCGGATACCGAGGTCGGTCAGCTGAATGCATTTGTCTTTTCGGCTCGTCGGATGGTCGGTCACCGTGACGAGCTCTTTTGTCTTCAAGTTCTTGATCAGTTTATGGATCGCCTGGCGTGACACATGGACGTTCCGTGTCACTTCGGAGATGGTCGGATTCTTTCGGTAGATGCGGGCGAGGATGTACCATTCCGAGTTGGAGATGTAAATATCATGTTGTTCGTTCCATGCCCGTTCGCTAATGCGTCGGATTTGATCGTGGCGCTCACCGAGCAAATCCAAAAGGTGCGTTGGCGTAAGTTGTTCGTATGGAGTCAAATTGGTCACTCCTATTCTGTTTTGTCGTTCCTAACTATACAAAAGCGGATAGGGCGCGTCAATGCGCTAGTATCTCAATTTCAACTGAACAGATGATCATGTCATACGATGACCCGGTTTAGACGCCAGTAAAAAAAACGAGACCAAATGGCCTCGTTTTTTTACTGGCATTCTTTATTTTTGAAATCGATGACCATTCGTCCTTGAATTTTACCTTGTTCCATCTCTTCGAAAATATCTTGTACTTCGTGGAGGCAACGTTTCTGGACGACCGGTACGACCTTTCCTTCGGCCCCGAATTGGAAAGCCTCTTCTAAGTCTTTACGTGTACCGACGAGTGATCCGACGACTTCGATGCCATCGAGGACGAGACGTGGGATATTCAAATCCATTGTTTCAGACGGAAGTCCGACCGCGACAACTTTTCCACACGCTCTTACAGCGTCGACCGCAGAGTTGAAGGCTACTTTTGAAACGGCCGTGACGACCGCAGCATGTGCGCCCCCGAGTTGCTCTTGGATGATTTTGTCCGCAGCGCCCTCTGTCACTGGATTGATGATCATATCGGCGCCGCTGTCTTTAGCGAGTTTGAGTTTGTCGTCATTGATGTCGACTGCGACGACGTACGCATTGAACACGTGTTTGGCGTACTGAATTGCCAGGTTACCAAGACCACCGCATCCATAGATAACAACGATTTGACCTGGCTTCACGTCAGCCACTTTAATGGCTTTATACGTCGTGACACCGGCACACGTGATACTCGAAGCTTGTGCCGGATCGAGTCCGTCTGGTACTTTGACAGTGAAATCGGCCATTACGATACTTTGCTCGGCCATCCCGCCATCAACGCTATATCCAGCGTTTTGTACGTGGCGGCAGAACGTTTCGCGTCCGGTCGTACAGTACTCACAACGCCCGCAGGCATGATACATCCAGGCGATACTGACGCGGTCTCCGACTTTCAAACTCGTTACGTCGTCAGCAATTTTTGAAACGATCCCGATGCCTTCGTGTCCGAGTACGCGGCCTTGGACATCACCGAAATCTCCCGCGGCAACGTGTAGGTCCGTGTGACATACGCCACAATACTCGACGTCGACAAGCGCCTCTCCAGAATTTAGTGGGCGCAACTCCTTTTCAACCACTTCGATATTCGCTTTGTTAGATGAATTGACTACGACTGCTTTCACTTTATCCCACGCTCCCCATCCTAATTATAGGTAATTAAAGATATGTAATTACCAAACTGACAAGAAAAGAATAGCATAAAAAAGGGAATGAAAACGCTTAACTAAAGGAGAAATCTTGTCGCTTTCATGAACTTTTTTCACATAATGATTTTGGGGAACAGGATAAGACAGAACACGAAAGGAGGATGAATCGTGCCGACACGCACCGACCTGTTTCAAGCCTATAAACAGAAAATCATTGAGCTTCCTGATATGGACGAAACGACGTTGAAGAGCGAGATGTTCCTTCTCGAGGAAGACCCGAAGAAGCAATTGACCATTTATTATGCCCCGTTCGAATACATCAATCCGAATGCTAAAATCGTCATTGCTGGCATCACGCCGGGTCTCTATCAAATGCGACAGTCGTTCGAGGCGATCCGCGACTTGGCTGACGCCTCGGATGAAGCAGCGCTCCAGGCCGTCAAACAGCGCGGCAGCTTCTCAGGGCCGATTCGGAAGAACTTGGTGACGATGCTCGACGACTTGGACTTGCATCACCATCTCCAAATCGAATCGACGCTCGACTTGTTCGGTGAGGCGAACCATCTCGTGCAGAACACCGCTGTGTTGCCTTATCCGGTCTTCTATAAAGGCAAGAACTATAACGGTTCGAGTCCGGACATGTTAAGAACGGAGCTGTTCCGTTCATACGTCGAGGGAAGTTTCGCCGACGAGATGGCCGTCCTCGAAGATGCGCTCATTTTACCGATGGGTGTCAACGTGCGTCGGGCCGTCGAGACGCTCGTCGCTCGAGGACTCGTCGCACCAGAACGTGTCGTGAGCGGGTTTCCGCATCCGTCAGGCGGAAACGGACACCGACATCGTATCTTCGCTGAGAACCGTGACGCGATGCGGTCTCATATCGCCGACCATTTCAAGCGTCACCCGATTTGAGTGCACAAAAGGCAGAAAGCGCGATCGCGCTTTCTGCCTTTTCGAACGTTACATATATAGCACATAAATCATCATAACCGAGACAACAAGGAAGAGGAGGCTCATGACTCCTCCGGCCTTCATATAGTCCGCGTTGCGGTAACCACCCGGTCCCATGATGAAGGCGTTGACTTGATGGGTCGGTAAAATGAACGAGTTCGAAGCCGATACCGCGACAAGTAGCGCGAGACCGATCGGATCGATGTTGAACGTATCGGCCATCATCAGAACGAGCGGGACGAGCAAGACGGTCGCTGCCACGTTTGACATGAAGAGTGAGAAGAACATCGTGATGATCCCGATGATGAATAGAATTGCGAGCGTGCTCCACCCGCCAACGAGATTGACGATGGCATCCGCCGTATAAGCGGCAGCGCCACTTTTTTCAAAGGCTATACCGAGCGGGATGAGCCCGGCTAGTAAGAACACGGTCTTCCAGTCAATGGCTGGGTAAATCTCATCTTTCGGGATGACACCGAGTAAAATCATCAGCAGGGCTCCCGTAAAGAAGCTGAGCGACAGTGGAAAACCGAGAAAGACGAGACCGAGGGCGACGATGATTGAAAACAAGGCTGGCTTTTTCTTGTTTTGCTGCGGCGCGAGTTCGGGTGCTTTCACATCGCTTAAAATCGCGACTTCGCGACCGTTCCGCAAATTGATCAAATCTTTCCAGCTGCCGTAGACGACGAGTTGCATGCCGGCTTCGAACGGGACGTTTTCCAGTTTTGTCTGCGTACCGTCGCTTCCGACGATGGCAAGCGGCTCAAGTCGGAAATTTTTTCTGAAGCCAATATCGCGGAGCGTCTTCCCGATGAACGGCGACGTCGGCGGGATGATGATCTCAGCGAACCCGCTCTCGTCTTCATTTTCAAGCGAAGCGAAGTATTCAAGTTCAGATTTGATGGTCAGTTCATAATCGGCCGCGAAGCGACTGATCGCCTCGTCCGTTCCGAGGATGGCGAGCGTCTGCCCGATGGCGAGGCGAGTCTTGCGCCAAGGGCCATAGACGTGGCTCTCACCTTCGCGAAGTGCGAGAATGTTGATCCCATACGTCGACCAAATATCGAGTTGTTCAATCGTTTGTCCGGCAAGGCGAGCGTTGACGTCGAGCTCATGGATGTCGGTCGTCAATTGATGCGTTTCTTCCATGAAAGAAGCACTCGTCGTCTGCGTTTCCCCGGACGCTTTCGGCAAGACGAGGCCGCCCGCGAAGTAGAAGTAGAGGATGCCGGTCGCGAGCAAAACGAGACCGATTGGTGTGACAGCGAACAAGTTTAAAGCGTCAAACCCGGACTCGGTCAACAAGTCGTTCAAGATGATGAGCGGACCCGAAGCGACCATCGTCAACGTTCCTCCGAGAATGGCGGCAAACCCCATCGGCATGATCAGCTTGGAAGCCGGGATGTTGGCATTTTTACTGATCCGCTTCAAGGCCGGTAAAAATAAGGCGGCCGCGCCGATGTTTTGCATGAACGCCGAGATGAGTCCTACGGTTGTCGATGTCGTTGCCATGACGTTCTTTTCTTTGACCCCGACTCGTTTCGTGATAAATTCTGCGACGACGGTCATGATGCCGGAACGTTCGACCCCGTAACCGATCAACATAACCCCGATGACAGAAATGACAGCGTTTGACGCGAATCCAGAAAATGCCTCATTAGCCGTGATGACCCCGGTCCATGGCAAGATGACCATGATCAAGACGGCGACGAGGTCGGTCCGGAGTTTATCGGTGACGAATAAGACGATCGCTAGCGCCAAGACAGCGAAGGTCAATAGTATTTCGGTAGTCATTCACATACCCCCTGTGGTATTTATTAATTTTATTATAAGTGTCTAGAAGGCTTAAAGTGAAGTAAAACGTACTTCAAGCTCAAACCGAACCATTCTGATGAGCCGCCTCAACTGACAATTGCTCTTTAGTTCGCTAAAATGAAGAACGGTTATCATCCACTTTTCCAGTATGAAAGAAAGGGGACGGTCTATGATCACGTTAACGAATGTAAGCAAACAGTTTGGTCGTGACGAGGCGGTCCGCGACGTCTCGCTCCAGATTGAACGAGGCGAGATGTATGGCATCATCGGTGCGAGCGGTGCCGGCAAGTCGACGCTGCTGCGCCTGATGAACTTGCTCGAGACGCCTGACGCAGGGACGGTCACGGTCGATGGGAACGAACTGACGAGTCTATCGAGCCGGCAACTCCGCGAACAGCGACACGTCATCGGGATGATTTTTCAACAGTTCAACCTCGTCGGCAACAAGACGGTATATGACAACGTGGTCGCCCCGCTCAAACTGGCCGGGCGACCAAAAGCGAAGCATGAGGAACGGGTGCTCGAATGCCTCCGCTTCGTAGGACTCGAGTCGTTTAAGGACAAGTACCCGGCCCAGCTGAGCGGTGGGCAAAAGCAACGCGTCGCCATCGCCCGGGCGCTCGCGAACGAACCGCACGTCTTGTTGTGTGACGAGCCGACTTCGTCGCTCGACCCGAACACGACGGCCGAGATCCTCGGCGTGCTGAAGTCGATCAACGAGGCGCTCGGTGTCACGATCGTCATCGTCACCCACGAGATGGACGTCATCAAGCAAGTGTGTGACCGCGTGACCGTCATGGCGGATGGATCGGTGTATGAGACGCTCGGTCTCGTCCCGCGTGGTGTCCCGGAAATCGACAATAATCCGGCCTGGTTCGTCAACGAGTTGCGAAAGGCGGGTGAGCCGGATGCCTGACGTGCTCGTTCAATATCAGACCGAGATTTGGCGCTCGATCGGTGAGACGTTCATCATGGTCGGCGTCTCGATCCTCGCCGCCGTCCTCGTCGGCTTACCGCTCGGGACGTGGCTCTACTTGTCCCGGAAAGGGCAGTTGCTCGAGAATCGGGCCGTCTTCTCGGTGCTCAACTTGGTCGTCAACATCGTCCGCTCGTTCCCGTTCCTGCTCCTCGTCGTGTTTTTGATTCCATTTACGCGGCTCATCATCGGAACGGCGCTTGGGACGGCGGCAGCGACCGTGCCACTCGCGATCATCGCCATCGCCCACTACTCTCGTCTCGTCGAACAGTCGCTCCTAGACGTCCCGCGCGGCGTCGTCGAGGCGGCCGTATCGATGGGGGCGTCGATCAAAGACGTCATCTTCAAATTCTTATACGTCGAGGCCCGGTCCGGACTCGTCCTCGGGCTGACGACGTCGATCATCAGCTTTATCTCGTACTCGACCATCATGGGGGTGGTCGGGGGCGGCGGCATCGGCGACTTCGCCATCCGCTACGGCTATCAACAGTTCAAGACGGAGCTTATGCTGTATATGATCTTCATCATGCTCGTCTTCGTCCAGCTGATCCAGTTCACCGGTACGACGGTGGCCCGGGTCATCGACAAACGCTAATCACCTACAGAAAGAAGGAAAATCAATGAAAAAATTAATGGCACTCTTCGCCTCACTCACCCTCGTCCTCGCGGCGTGTGGAACTGACAACGAAACAACGACGGAAGCACCGACGAACGAGCCGCAGACGCTCAAAGTCGCCTCGCTCATCCCGCCGATGACCGACATGCTCGAGATCGCGAAAGACCAGCTCGCGGAAGACAACATCGAACTCGAAATCGTCGTCCTCGGCGATAACGTGCAACCGAACACGGCGCTCGCGGCGAAAGAAGTCGATGCGAACTTCTTCCAGCACGTCCCGTACATGGAAGAGTTCAACCGCAGCAATGACGCCAACCTCGTCCCGATCGAACCGATCTATTTCGCCAACTACGGCGTCTACTCGAAAGAGTACGACAACATCGACGACATCCCAGAAGGCGCGACGATCGCGATCGCGAACGACGTCTCGAACATCGACCGCTCACTCTCGCTCCTCGCGCAACACGACGTGATCAAACTCGGAGAGAAGAATGGCTCGTATTACACGCAAGCGGACATTACGGATAACCCGAAAAACCTTAAGTTTGAAGAAGTCGACCTTCTCATGCTCGCGCGTGCCTATGACGACGTCGACGCGGTCCTCATGACGCCGGCGTACGCGGCACCGCTCAACCTTACACCGAAGAGCGACGCGCTCTTGACGGAAGGGGTCGAGAACGACTTCGCCATCACGCTCATCGCCCGTGAAGACAACAAGGACGATGAAGCGATCCAGAAACTCGGTGAAGCGCTCACGAGCGACGAAGTCCGTGCGTTCTTAGAAGAGAATTACGACGAAACGGCGATCCCGGCGTTTTAACGAAAAAAATGAGCCCATGCGGCTCATTTTTTTTTAGAATTCTTCGTATTCTCTCGGGTCTTGGTTGTCGATGCGGCCATCCGGTTTCGTCAACGCATTGATGGTCTCTATCCGTCTAGAAAGCAGTTGCTTCATTTCCTGTTTTTGGGATAATTAGAATGAGGTGATCAGGATGAAATGGTGGTGGGCAATTGGTTTGGCAGTGGCGGTGACGTTACTTTACGTGAATGACGCTTGGTACGGGGGTGCGGCGACATTTGGTGTGCCGATCGGTTGGATGATTTCAATATTGATTTTAGTTAAGCTCACGTATCCGAGACGTAAAGTATGGTCCGCATTTGTGAGTGTGTTTTTAGTCGGCACTACAATCGTACTTTCGATTCCGACTTACTCGGTCGCTGCCGCGGAACAAGAACTGACCACAACGCATGGGAGTGTCACTTATACGGAAAGTGTGCGAACGAACGGGGACGATTGGAATCCGTTCACCCCAACTGTCGCTTATGTGTTTGAAACGGAAACGGGGGAGTCGATCCTGTTCATCCCGGACACTGGGAAGTCGTTTGAACTATAAAAAAAACTCGTCCCCACATGGAGGACGAGTTTGTCGTTAGTTGCGAATCATGTAGTCGAAAGCACCGAGTGCGGCTGTCGCACCAGAGCCCATCGAGATGATGATCTGTTTGTAGGCACTGTTCGTGCAGTCGCCTGCCGCGAACACGCCTGAGATGTTCGTCGAACCATGATGGTCGACGATAACCTCTCCGAAGTTGTTGCGTTCAACCGTATCGAGCCAGTCCGTGTTCGGGACGAGGCCGATCTGGACGAAGACGCCTTCAAGTTCGACGTGATGCGTTTCGTTCGTCTCACGAGACATGTACGAGATCCCGTTCACTTTGTCCGTACCTGTGATTTCAGTCGTCTGGGCGTTCGTGACGACGGTCACGTTCGGGAGACTGTGAAGACGGTTTTGAAGTACTTGGTCGGCCTTCAGTTCAGATGCGAACTCGAGTACCGTGACGTGCTTGACGATGCCGGCGAGGTCGATTGCCGCCTCGACGCCAGAGTTACCGCCGCCGATGACCGCGACACGCTTGCCTTCGAAGAGTGGACCGTCACAGTGTGGGCAGTAGGCGACACCTTTGTTTTTAAACTCGGCTTCGCCTGGGACGTTGACGTTGCGCCAGCGTGCCCCTGTCGACAAGATGACACTCTTACTCTTCAGGATCGCGCCGTTTTCAAGTTCGACTTCGACGAGGTCTTTCTTCTCAAGGCGCTTCGCGCGTTGAAGATTCATGACGTCGACGCCATATGCTTTCACGTGTTCCTCTAAGCTCGCGACGAGTTTTGGACCTTCCGTGTACGACGTGCCGATGAAGTTCTCGATGCCCATCGTGTCCATCACTTGACCACCGAAGCGTTCAGCGACGATGCCGGTACGAATGCCTTTACGAGCCGCGTAAACGGCCGCACTTGCACCAGCCGGACCGCCACCGATGACGAGGACGTCATACGCCTCTTTGTCTTCGAACGCCGAAGCGTCAGGACCTGTGCCGAGTTTCGCCAAGATCTCTTCAAGCGACATCCGTCCGTTACCGAACGCTTCTCCGTTCAAGAAGACGGTCGGGACGGCCATGATTTCTTTCGCTTCGACTTCTGCCTTGAACGCGCCGCCGTCGATCATCGTGTGTGAGATGTTCGGGTTGAGCACGCTCATGACGTTAAGTGCTTGGACGACGTCCGGACAGTTATGGCAGCTGAGGCTGATGTACGACTCGAAGTGGTACGTGCCTTGGATGTTTTGGATCTGCTTGATCGCATCTGCGTCGACTTTCGGCGCCCGGCCGCTCACTTGGAGCAACGCGAGGACGAGTGACGTGAACTCATGACCGAGCGGGATTCCGGCGAAGACGATGCCCGTCTCTTCAGACGGACGGTTCACGCTGAAGCTCGGTGTGCGTTCGAGCGTGACGTTTTCGACGGAGATACGTGACGACATGCTTGCGAGCTCGTTGACGAGTTCGAGCATCTCGGTTGAGACCGCGTCATCACCAGCGCTCACACGGAGGACGACGTCGCCCTCCATGAGCTGCAAGTATTGGTCTAATTGTTGTTTAATATCTGCTTCTAACATGAAATCCGCTCCTTACAACTTGCCAACGAGATCGAGGCTTGGACGAAGTGTCGCTGAGCCTTCTTCCCATTTTGCTGGGCAAACTTCGCCTGGGTTGTTGCGGACGTATTGTGCTGCTTTGACTTTGTTGACGAGCGTGCTCGCGTCACGGCCGATGCCGCCAGCGTTGATTTCAACAGTTTGGATGACGCCGTCTGGGTCGATGATGAACGTACCGCGGTCAGCAAGGCCATCTTCTTCGTTCAAGACGTCAAAGTTGCGTGAGATCGTGTGTGACGGGTCGCCGATCATGATGTATTCGATCTTGCCGATTTTCTCTGACGTTTCGTGCCAAGCTTTGTGCGTGAAGTGTGTGTCTGTAGATACTGAGTAGACTTCGACGCCGAGGTCTTTCAATGTCGCGTATTCGTTTTGAAGGTCTTCAAGTTCAGTCGGGCAGACGAATGTGAAGTCAGCCGGGTAGAAGCAAACGACGCTCCATTGACCTTTAAGGTTGTTGTCTGATACTTCGAGGAATTCACCTGTTTGGAACGCTTGTGCTGTGAATGGTAAGATTTCTTTGCCGATTAATGACATGGGGTATGTCCTCCTTGGGTTTTTACTCTAGCGGAATTGTATCTCTACTAGAATAATTATAATGTAATACTAATTTCATATAACCAGACGGAATTGTCAAGACGTATGCATGCTGCCTAAAAGGTTGATTCATCAACGTTAAATGGATAAAAGGCTTGATAAAGGCAAAGAAAGCGATTACAAATCAAATGTGCTTTTGTTTTCAATCATGTATCCTGATAAAGTTATTAGCAGGGTCGAGAGTTCGATTTGAATGAAGAGAAGCATGTCATTCTCGCCATGAGGCATGTCATTATCAATTACTAACAGAGAAGAGTGAATAAATTGAAATATAGAATCCATTCACATCGATTTGGAGAAACCATTCTAAAAAATGATGCGGCATTCACGGAAATCTGGTCAGAAATTCATGACATCATCCAGTCGATAAGTGATGATGCAATCATCAAGAAATTCGAGGAGAAGTACGCGAGCAAGAACAAAAGTCTATCCAAGGCCTTGAATGAGCTGTTCAAATCAGAGTTTTTAAAAAGGGGATGGGCGAGTGAGAGTCCGATATTTCAAGACCGTGACTATTCCGAGAATGTGTGGCGCCTCGATTTTGCCAAAGACAATATTTCGCTAGAGGTCGGATTCAACCATTCGGGTACGATTGCCTGGAATCTGTTGAAACCGGTCATTGCAAGCGAACTGAACCATGTAGAAAAAGCGATCCAAACAAGGGTTGGCGTGATCATCTGCGCGACCCAACGACTTCAGCGTGCAGGGAACTTCGACAACGCCATCGGGACGTTTGAGAAGTACGTCCACCATTTGAAGCCGTTGAACACGCAACTAACCGTACCAATCGTCATCATCGGACTCGAGGCGCCTGAGACGTTTAGGATTGCTGAGTATTTGAACGAAAATGGCGAAAAAAGAGGCCGCGTAGAGGAATTCTACACGAACCAGATTGTCGATGATGCGATAGAGACCTATGATGAACCATTGTTTGACGAGGATTTAGACTGATGCGTTTGAAGCATCAACCACTTGGTCTATGTCGATTGTTTTTGGCCATATCGACGAAATGAGTGATGGTGTAGATCACGTGATCAAAATCTTCATTGACCTGGTGCTCCCAAAACCGGAGGATGATCCAACCTTCTTCTACATAATGTCGTGTGACGTCAGCATCTCGCTCGATATTACGTCCAATCTTTTGGCGCCAGAACTCGGCGTTCGTCTTCGGTAGTTTGAAGTGAAGGGGACAGCCATGCCAGTAGCAGGAGTCCAGAAAAATCACGACATGAAGCCCGGGGAACGAGATGTCGGGTGTCCCATATAGCTTCCGGTTGTTCTTTCGATAACGATATCCGGCCGCCCATAAAGCCTTCCGGACTTTCACTTCCATCTTCGTGTCTTTCCCGCGATTCCCGCTCATCGTTTTAAAGACGGCCGGACTCGACGCCCTTGGTACATTTCTGGCCATGCCCTTCACCTCCCTCTAATAAGAAGATTCCACTTGAGGGAAGGAGGTACTCATGTTAAGCGTCTAGAATCTGTTGGATATAATTTTTATCCAACCAAAACGATTGCTTCGTGATCCATTGACCGTCCGGGAGTCGAACTTTATCTTTTCCATTGAGAGCTTTTGAGCGGACGTGTGCCACACGATTGAATTTTGGACCGGGAAGGTTGTTTTTAACTCGCTTACCTGTAGGGGTCAGTTTCACTCCAGTGTGAACAATGTGTTTAGCCTCTAGCCACATTGACTTCAATTCACCATCGACCGTGTCGAGCGGCATGTTCCAAAGGCGTATCCCTTCGAAACGAGGGATACGTTTTTGTTTGGGCACATATTCCTCATCATATCGGAAGACGAGGAAGAGGTATTTCTGTTCGGCGAACGTGTCGTATAGGTCGGATTCTTCCCATTCGTCTCGAGATAAATCGTCGAAACCGACTTTTCCGAATGACATGTGTTCCCGAATCTTGCCGTCCGATTCTCGAGCAATTGTCTTGAACTTGATGTTAGCCTTTGCGAACTCCTCGATGCTAGATAAATCTGTCTTGCGAACCCCTAAGAGTTTTGCCATGACTCGCGGAATCATCGCTTTGTTGCCCGGGTTATATGGGATACCCGTCTCTTCGCACAGTTCGGGTATCGTCTTCCCGTAATGAGGGGAGAGTTTTGCCTCGAGTAGTTGTTCGAGGGACATCTCTTTCAACTCCCCGTGCGAGGCAATCGATTCCATCAGCTCTGGGGTCAAGTACTTGCGGACGAGTCCCGACATATAAGAGGGTTTGAGAGAAAAGGCGCGCGGTTTTGCGGGTTGCTCTGAGAATGGCTGGCTGCGGACAACAGAGCCGTTCGCTCCCTTCGTGCAAGCAGACAAGTACATCGTATCGGCCTCGGAAATCAAGTGGGCCTCCCCACGTCTGATTTTTGCGACAATCGTCTCCCAATCTTGACGCATCACATCTAAATCTTCTTCGGAGAACTCGTTCAAGAACGCCTTATAGATGCGATAGTCGTCGATGGGGATGTCCGGCTCATATTGATAAAGCATGATGAGCATGCTCGTGGCTTTTGATAAGAAGCTCGATGTCTCGAATGAATATCCGTGCTCGTTATGATAGTCGATCATGTTCAAAACAAGCCGTTCTTTTGATGAATATGTACCGTTCTTATTTTTCTTGAAAGGTGTGACCTTCAACTCGATGCCGAGCTCCTCGAAGTCAGGTCGTGCATCCGAGTTGATTGGGTATCCGAAGTGGCTCTCCTCGATGATATGTCCGAGGGCGCCTTTCGACCGAACGTTCTTGATGCGTCCGGTCGTGTCGATTTCGCCGAAAGTCTTCCCCTCAGCCTCTCTCGCTTTATCCATAAGCTCTTGTATCGTTTCGTAGCGCAAAAAAAGACCTCCTGAAATTTACATTTATAACCATTATAGCGTATCGGTTGATCGATTTCACTGTTCGTGATACACTAATTCCATTGAGTAAATATAAAAAATAGAGTAAATTTAAGATAGAAAATACGAAAGGGTGTTCCCATTGATTAAAGTAGTTGAGTTATTTGCTGGTGTAGGAGGTTTCCGCATCGCACTTGAAGGAATTAAAGACGTGAATGCCGAGCCTACATCGGACAAATTCGATGTAGTTTGGGGCAATCAATGGGAACCGGCGACGAAGAGTCAACCGGCCTTCGATTGCTACGCCGAACGTTTTAAAGGGCGAGGCATGCATATGAATGAGGATATCGCTTTGTCTTGGATGGAGGCCGGGCCACACCATCTGTTGGTCGGTGGCTTCCCGTGCCAAGACTATAGCGTGTCGCGCAGCTTGAAGAACGAGCAAGGACTCCAAGGGAAGAAGGGCGTCCTGTTCTGGGAAATCATGAACATCATCGAGCAGGAGAAACCACCTTACGTTCTATTGGAGAACGTGGATCGACTCATGAAATCTCCGGCCAAACAACGTGGTCGTGACTTCAGCGTCATGCTTCGTGCTTTCGCCGACCAAGGCTATACGGTTGAATGGCGCGTCATCAATGCGGCCGATTATGGATTCGCGCAACGTCGCCGCCGCATCTTCATCTTCGCGACACGTGAAGATTTGAACCACTCAGAACGGGCGCGGAAAGCGAACCCGGAAGAATGGTTACTCGAGTCAGGATTCTTTGCACCGGCCTTCCACGTACACGAACTGACGAGCGAGAAGCACCCGGGGGCAGATTTCGAACTCCCGGAGGATATTGTCGAGATTTCTGATACGTTCTCGGCAACATATCGCAACGCGGGCATCATGACTGGTAGTAGAGTGACGACGCTAGAGACGCTACCGAAACGAGAGACGCCTAAAACGCTCGGAGCAGTCGTGCAAGAAGTCTATGAACAGTTTGGACCCGCGCCGGAGCAATATTACTTGGACATTGATACGATTAAAAAATCGGGTCGGAACGAACAGGAAGAATTGGCCTACCTGAAAGGGCCAAAGAAGATTGAGCGGACCTCGGCGAGCGGGCACGTCTACATCTATGCCGAAGGTGGCATGTCTTATCCGGACTCCCTCGAACTTCCGGGTCGGACAATGTTGACGAGCGAAGGAACGTGTAACCGTTCGAGCCACGTCATCGAGGACCCATATACAAAGAAACTACGTTATTTGCGTCCCGAAGAGTGCGAAGGATTGAACGGATTCCCTTATGGATGGACGGAGACGATGACCGATCGCAAACGTTACTTCACGATGGGGAACGCACTCGTCGTCGGATTGATTGAACGGATGGGCCATCGGATTGCAGAGGTTCATGAACAAGAGGACAATCAAAACATCTTGCAGGAAGCGAAACAGATGCAACTGCTAGGTACGTATAATAACTTCAAATGACAAAAAACTCCCATTAATTTAAATGGGAGTTTTTTGTTTTTAGTTTAGAAAGTATACCCATGTTTGTTATTGTATAATTAAGTAAAAAATATGTGAAGGTGGTAGTTTAAGATAAAGCGCTCAGTACTTTCTATTCTAAAGTCCTCGCGACATATAGAGGAGTTTTTAGATAATACCTATTCCGAATACTTGAGTATACCAGAGACAATTCCTGTTGAAGTGCATCACTCTACAACATTTGGACTCCCTAGCTTTTTGTCGAAGCTAAGACAACAAATATTATCATCAAACAGATTGCCAAGTGTCACTGAATTTATGAATCATTTTTCTTCATCTGTCCTTTCAAATGTAAACGAAAGGGAGTTGGTGAAGCATCATGTTCAACGCGCGGCGCATCTAGCTTACCTTGGTTTGGTTCGAGATTTCCATTTCGCGCTTCTGCTCCAAGAGTCTGGTCATTTTGATGAAGTAATCAGCCACGAAGAGGTTGATCTTCAAATGAAGCTTGATATCATTGTGAAAAAAAATGATGTAGCCATGGGAATTCAATTATTCTCTGGAAATGAAGAAACTAAAGCCTTGAAAATGGCGAATGCTCTTAAAACAAGATCGATTCAATCCGGGATAAAAGAATATTATTTTCCGTTGGATGGGAAATTAGCCAGACCTCAATCAAGGGTGTCTAAAATCGGAAATATGACTTATAAATTATACAGTCGTGCAGACGTTGAGCATATCGCTGAAGTTTTAATGAATGAGTCTTCGGATAAAATCGATTCTTCCGCAGTTCCAAAACAATTTTTATCATTGTCACCTCATCTAGACGAAGAGGTCGTCGATACTGGTGAAAAAATTCCCTATTCAATCTTATTGATTGAAAATGAGCTCTCGAGGAGTCGGATCGACAAGCTGAAGAAATGGGCAACACAAGGGACAAGGGTTGACGTAATGACAAGAAATACAAGTATTATAGAAAATCAAAAAAATCTTACAGTACACGAGCTTACTGAAGAAGTTGATGAGGCGCTGTTGATTAAAAATGGCCGGATATCCTCGGAACGTGAACGTTACATAGTAAACAACCAATTGAGTTCCCGATTCAACTGGGGACAGTATTATGTCGAGCATGCCCCATCAACTGCTGATATTTTAGTGAACGCTGGTGCCGGCAGTGGTAAGACAACCACCATGATTTCGCGCATCATGTATTTAATTCATACAAGTGATGTTAGGCTCGATTCCATCGTGATGATCACGTTCACTCGAGAGTCTGCGGCGTACATGCGAAAGAAAATAAAAGAACGTCTTCAATCTTACTATCAGACGACGAATATGACTAAATATCTAGATTTGATGGAGCAAGTTAATAGTATGCGAATCATGACAATAGATGCTTTTTCCAAGTATTTATTCGAACAATTAGGTGTGGTAGAGGGCTGGGGGAATACGATTGCAGTCGCTTCGTACAAATATCGCACAGAAACAATCATTCGAGAGGAATTCGCAAGGTACCTTACAGAAGAAGTCAAAGACGAGGAATTGCCTTATTTTTCTGATGTCGAAGAGTACAAGATGATCAAGTTTTTCATACATGTACAGGGCGAGTTAGATAAAAAAGGCTTGAGCGGGGACAATGACTCTCTTATCTGGGATCCCGCAGAAGACAGTCCAAGAGACATGAAGTATCAGCAAGCGACCCAGTATGTGATTGAACGGATGGCGAGTCGAATTAAGGAAGAGAAGTTGAGAGACAATTCACTAACGTTGTCGGACATAAAACGAGATTTATTGACCGTTGTTAAAGGTAACCGACAACTGGCGATAGAGCCTGCCATCGATTATATCTTTGTTGACGAATTTCAAGACACAGATGATCCTCAAATCGAATTGATTGTGTCTTTGTCAAATTCACTAAAAGCCAAGTTGTTCGTGGTAGGAGATATCAAGCAAGCGATTTATCGTTTTCGTGGTGCGAGTCATACAGCCTTCGAGAGTTTAAAACGACTAAAGAATGATTTCCTCTCCTATGAATTGACAATCAACTATCGAAGTTCGAAATTGTTGCTAGAGGAAATGGAAAGACTCTTCAAGGCATGGAAACAGAATGGCCGCTTACCTAATGAAATGAAAAACGGTGTTGACACGGGTAGACTAGTCTCCTATCTGCCTTCCAGAGTTGATGAAGAAGAGATTCTACACATCTCGACAACTAAAAAACCTAAACTCGAAGATATCATTCTTCATATGTATGACACGCTGCCATCAGACAATAAAGAGCAATCGATACTTGGTATATTAGTACGAAAGAACAAAGAAGCTATAGCTATAAAAGAGTTGTTAAAGGACCTAAGGAAAAATGACCGAGATGATTTGACATACGAAGTTACTGTAGGCGGGGGGCTATTCAAATCTTCGGCGGCGAAAGACCTCCTGCTCTTAATTCGTATATTAAAAAACGAAAACTGTCCGGAGAGCTTTTTTGCTCTTTATCAATCTGCTTTCGTTGAAGATCCTTTTGATTTTAATCATCTGATTCAGTACGAAGGTGACACTGACCAACTGACTTCAGAGATGACTCGGACTCTCGGTGACGAAAGATGGCAGTGGTTGCGTAAGGCAAGAGAAGATTTAAGGATAAAGCCTTTTTACAAAGTGCTTCAAAACGTTGTGATGGAGCTCCCGTATAAACGCATCATGGGGGCACAAGGATACCAACCCCATGAACTCATCCAATATGAACGAAACTTGTATAAAGTTTTAGACATTGCGATTAAACGTCTGAAGAGCGAGGTCAACAATCCTGTCGCTTTATATGATTGGTTGAGAATCCAATTAGCGACGAACCGTGATGAGGATGAAGCGAATATCGATAAAAAAGATATCAAAGGAGATAAGATCATTCGGGTGATGACCGTCCACAAGGCAAAAGGACTTGAATTTCATTCCGTGTTCATTCCGTTTACCGATTCAAGTTTGATACAAGGCTATCAACACAAGGTACTTCTCGCTTCTAAAGAGTCGAGCAGTCCTGCCAAGGTGCTGTCTTTTCAGTTTAAGGAAAATGGTGAAGTTTTCAATACGGCCTCTTTTCAAACGATAAAAAACGAGGATATCACCGAGACATTGAACGAAGAAACAAGGCTTCTCTATGTTGCGATGACGCGAGCCGAGCAGCGGCTGTGGATCAACGCGGATCGACCTCATATACCTAAAGGAACATGGGATAAGGATACGTGGGAAAAATTGATACGAATGGCTTTACGAAAGGAAACGTCAAATGAATAGACAGGTACTGACTTACCGGGTGCCAAGTGACTTGACATGGAAGGACTCAAAGTTTCAAAAACAATTTAACGATGTTCTCCATATCGCGGCAACACCTACGCTTCATGAATCGATTAATGAAAATTTAAGAATCTATCAGTGGCTAAAAGCACCGATTCTAACAATCAATCCATTGTTGGAAGAGGTACAGGGCCATGTTTGGAGTAATCAAAAGAATCAAATGCGTCAATACTTAGAGATTTCACAGGTTCTCAGAGCTAGATGGGAATCTTCGTCGAATGCTGATGTTCGAATACGAAAACATATTTTATCGTTCGAGAAAAATAGAAAAGAACTGATTTATACAATCCGATTGTTAAAAGAGTTACGGTTAGACAATGTGTTTTCAACCCTTGCCGATAAAAGTGATGAAGAATCATTGCTGCACGACATATTAAGTGAAATGCGTGATGACATACGACCGATTGCATGGGAAGAGCAACTAGAATCAAACTCTGAGTATTTCACCAATCTCGTGAAAAAATTCTTGCAACGTAATGCGAAAACCAAGAATAATCTGCATCAATTTAACATTGGTGAAGAAGATAAAATTGATGATCAGGTTGAAGCGTCATTAAATAAAAGAAAGATAGTCTTACATGGATTTTATTTCATTACCCCGCTACAGGAGTATTTTTTTAAGCATTTAGAACAACAATTCGAATTGATATTCGTGAATTATTATGATGAACTTCTACCTCACACCTACGAAACGGTAGAACGGTTTCTCTGGAAAGAAAAAGTGCCTTGGTCGGCTTCTTTCAACGAACCTACTGTTCAACATCCATACTCGGTACAGCTGTTAGAGGGACTTGAGGGTCGTCGTTTCCATTCGTTCACAGAAACCGAACCAGGAAAAGTGACCGTATACTCGAACATGTTAGAGTTTCTCTCAAAGGAACGGGAAATTCGAGAGCGCGAAAAAGAGCATAAGTATGAGCACTTCATTTCTTGTCGAGGCGGGGAAGTACGAGAACAGTTATATTATGCAGGGTTGATTGAAAAAAAAGCGCCATCATTAATTGATTATCCGATTGGCCGTTTTCTATTCGAACTGCACAATCTGTACACAGAACAGAAGACACCGCATCAAAACTCTTCAGTCATCGAAAGAATATTAAGACCAGATGTATTACAGAGGTTATTCAACAGTGGACATCTTTATGTAGATGGAATAGATGGTTCCAAAATCAACATGTCTTTGTACACGAAACAGTTAGATCAACTCCTCCCTTATTTTTATCTCGGTGAGGGATTTCTCGATGGACGAGACGCACAATATTTGACGATAGAAGAGTGGCTTGAAAAGATAAATTTCTTGATTGAAGAAAAGGAGAGATGGGAATCACTACGTCCTTTACCTGAAGGTCGTGTCCATCGCCTGCATGGGAGACCTCTAGAACAACTTTCTTATTTCAAAGTCAGCATTGAGGATATGAAGGTTATCCAACAGGGCCTTCATATGATTGGGCGGATGGTCCATGAACTATTTGAAATCGAAACTGATGTCAAGATTGGAGAGCACCTTGAAAAGCTGAAGACCTATGTCAGCGTCTCGGCTGAAGAGAAACGTCATGAAGAAGAAGTGGTCCTGCTAAAAGACCTGATGATGAAGCTTGAAGAACTAAAAGATGAGACCTTAAAGTTCTCACTATTAGACATCATGGATGGTCTGCGTTTTTATCTTCAATCAGGACTACAAAGCTATGATGATGAAGACGAGATGATAGACAAGGTTGGAGCGCTCTTCGTCGCAGATGGGATGGCGTTCAAGCAAAAGCGAAATATTCATCTCGGATTTATTGATGCGGATGCATTACCGATGAACACCAAATATAAGATCTGGCCACTTTCGAGTAAAACAATCGATGAATTGAGCGTCTCAAGGTCAGAGCTACATCTTTTCAAAGAGTTGAAGAACCTATCCGGGGCCATAACTAGATATTTATTGTATACATTGTTAATTGGCGCAAATGACGTAAGGGTTTCGTACGTGAGGAACTTAGAAACGGGCTACGAATTAGATATGGCTCACTATTTCAAAGTGGCTGACTTCAACAAAGAGCTCCCAGAACTAAAAGATGAAGAATTCGATTTATCAACAAGGACTAACGACATTGTCTTACCAAATTTTGAGCATCGACTGTTACAAGATGAGACCAATCAATGTCCACAACGCGCTACATTTTCTTATATCCTGAATGACTTTGGAACTTACTCGTCCCGATTCCATCAGCAGCTACTCTATAAGAAGATGCTTAGAAGTGTTCACAATGTGTTTAAAGACTGGGGCAAAACTGAGACGTATGTTTCTTATTTGTTCCCACAGTTGAGCGGCGCATACCGAAAGTTGATTTTGGAGGAGGTTAAACAGGAACCAACCCGATATCGAGAGTCCCGCTATGAAATAGAAAATGTCAGCTATAACGGCTCTTTAAAGAATTTTAGGTTGTTTTACAAGAAACCTGATCAATCCGTTGATAGTCTAGCTAACCCAGGAAACCATTGTCGCTTTTGTGAGTTTCTAGAGATATGTCGTGAGGGGAATTATGCAATCGATGATGAAAACTAATAATCATGAAATGTTCGAAGCCTTGAGTAAAGAGTTCATCTCGGCATGGATGACACCTCTTGTGAAAAGGGAGCCGCAAGGAATTCGGCAGGAAATCACCGATTTAAGTGTTTTGAAAAAGCAGGAACAAGAACTAGAGGAACAAAGACGCAAGAGTTTTTTTGAAGACGACTTTTTTTAAAGATGGAGTGATCACATGGTTAAAATAACCGTTACAAAGCAGCAAAACGATGCAATTAACTTTCAGGCAGAGCACGTGTTAATCAAGGGGGCGCCAGGTAGTGGGAAGACGACCGTTCTTTTGATGAAGATTGAAAAAATCTTACATGCAAACCCCAACGCTAAAATTTTGTTGATTACATATAACAAGACGTTGGCCGCCTATGCCCAAAAATATTTAGCCGACAGAGGATATAGCCAATGTAATTTAGAAGTGCGAACCTTTCATTCTTGGGCATCCAAGTATTTGAGACAGATTAAAGGGAAATTTTCTTCCTCTTCTTATCAAGTGGATAAGCTCTTCGATAACTGTTACGAGAATCAGAAAACGAAAGATCACCGTTTTTACAGTGATGACAAATTCAAATCGTTCTTGAAAGACGAAATTGAATGGATCAAAGGGAAAGGTATCGTCTCCGAGGATGAGTATTTGAACATACGCCGGAGCGGACGGATGGTCAGCCTTCAGCAATCGGACCGAAAAGAAGTATACACCTTCATGAAACAGTTTGATAAAAATTTAACAATGGCATCTATCATTCCTTTTGATGAGTATGGCATCCAACTTCACCAAAATCTTGATATCGTTAAAACAAAAGAATCCTATGAGTACGTGATGATTGACGAAGCGCAAGACTTAACACAAGTTCAGCTCATCGTCTTGAGAGAGTTGAATCCAAAGAGTCTAATCATTTCTGCGGATATCGGTCAACGCATTTATAAGACAGATTTCACTTGGAGAAGTGTCGGAATCAACATTGTTGGCGGGCGGACAAAACATTTAGAAGAGATGCATCGATCATGTCAGGAAATCGTCACGATGGCACGCCCGCTTTACAACAAAGATTTGAATAGTAATTCTTCAAAAAACAGTGAAGAGGCTCGTGAGGAGCTAATCGTACCTAAAAAGAGTAGTGGTTTTTTACCAGAAATTCATCAGTATGGCAAGCACGAAGAAGAATATGAGGGTATCCTGAAGCTTGTTCAGGAGTTATGGAATAAGACATCAGATAAAGATATCACTATCGGTGTTTTATGCCGACATAAAATGCACCTCAAGAAGCTTAAGGGGATGATGCCTTATAGCATTCCTCATGAGCATATTGAAAAAGAAAACGGAAGTTGCTTAACACCTGGAGTGAAGTTCGTAACAATGCATTCCGCAAAAGGACTTGAATTTGATGTAGTCATTATTCCACGTTTCACAGATAAAAATTTACCGAGTCTTAAAAGAGCAGAAGCGGAAGAGGAAGTTGAGGACGCTATCCAAGTAGAAAGAAGGCTCTTGTACGTGTCGATGACCCGGGCGAAGACTAGATTGTTCATTACTGGATATGGTAACAAGATGAGTCGTTTTATGGATGAGTTTGAGAGAGGCACTTATAATCTCATTGCTTATCAGTAAGGTTTAACGATACTTGTAACAGGCATACTTTGTTTAATGGGGTGGAAGATTGTTAGAGTTTATTGTTGTTGCCTTCATAGTATGGGCTCTTCTTGAAGACAGAAAAAATAAAAATAGGTCGAAGCGAACAAAGGAAACACATCGACAACATCCACATCATACTAATGGTCGAACAAATCGAAATGAAAAATATACGAATGAGAATTTTTCTGATTTTTTCCCGGAATTAAAAACACAAACCTCAAAAACGAATGAATTAAAAGTAAACAGGATTATAAGATTAGCTGGTGTCACCTTCGAAGGAAGGCAGAAATTGATAGC
This sequence comes from Exiguobacterium sp. SH3S3, assembly GCF_004337115.1. Taxonomy (NCBI): domain Bacteria; kingdom Bacillati; phylum Bacillota; class Bacilli; order Caryophanales; genus Exiguobacterium; species Exiguobacterium sp. SH3S3. Next base: position 212,482 of record NZ_SJUU01000003.1, on the reverse strand, counting down.
CGAAACAAATACAAATGAAAATATAAGATTGAAGAGAGAACCTTATAATCCACATGATAAGAATGCTATCAATGTGTACGATAGTAAAAATCGCAGTTTAGGTTGGATTCCAAGGGAAATTGCAAGAGAATTAGCCCCTTTAATGGACAAAAGGGTAACCTTCAAAGCTGAAATAATACAAAAAACGGGAGGAAGTTATCCAAGAGGTTTAGAGATTCGTGTTTACTCTCTGTGAAACGGATATTTTTAAAAATCGATAATTCAACTGAGGTTTTTGCACTCTATACTTAATTTTGAGGTGACTTGTATGGTTTGGATTGAAATGAGAGATCTCAGTAAAGAACAAGGTATAAGAGAGAGCTTCAAATTTTCAAAAATGCTATGGAGTCCTGCATACAAGAATAGTACATCGATAAGGAAATCTGCATATTGGGAATCTCTTCTTGAGGTAGAGGAGGGCGATATCATACTTCATCTCGTGAAAGATGCTTCAAAAAATAAAGATGAAATGAGGTTTATCGGTTACTCCTTAGCAATGAGTAAATGTAATATTGTAAAGACACATGCTCCTCATTCTCAATACGAATACTGCAATACATTCTATACGGTACCTTTACAAAGTTATCAAAAGTTTAAGGATGCAATATCTTTAAAAAAAATCTTTGAACTCAATAAGGAACCACTAGTTACTTACTGCGAAAATAATAACCGTAAAGACAAAGGTCACAAAGAGACTATCTTCTATTGTCAAAGACAAAATAGTCTTAGAATTGTACAGGGTGCTTACTTTTCAAAAGTAGATAATGAACTATTCAACGTTTTGTTTGAGATACGTAAAGATTTAGAGATAAAAGAGTCGACGTTATCGTACGAGTCGGGAGTTAAACCTCAGAACCATGAATTGAATAGTGAATTGATTCGAGAGATGAAAGCAAGAATAGGGCAACAAAAATTTTCTCGACAGGTGAAAGAGAATTTTAATTCTGAGTGTTGTTTTCCTGATTGTCGGTTTAATGATGGGAGACATCTAGTGGGGGCACATATCGTACGGTGGAGCGATGATGTTCAAACGAGAAGAGATGTTAGGAATGGTCTCTCACTGTGTAAACTTCATGATGCTGATTTTGAACTAGGTTTTTTCACTCTAGATCAACAATATAGGATCCGGGTGAACAAAAATTATTTTGGGACAGAGGATAAAAGTTTTTGGGTATCTACAAATCTCCTTCCCTTTGAATATAAAAGGATTAAAAAGTGTCAAGAGTTTCCCGCAATAGAATATATAAAAAGACATTGGGATAGAATTGATTTCTTCCCAGATATTCAATGACAAAAAATAAAAGGCAGAGTGCGTTGAACCGCCCTCTGCCTTTCAATCATTCTGCCATCAACGCACACACTGCATTCGAATACGCTACCGGATCTTCAAGCGGTAACCCTTCGATGAGGAGTGCTTGCTGGTAAAGAAGATCGGTATATTGTTTCGCTTTCGCCTCGTCTTCCGTATAGACGCGTTGCAACGTTTGGAAGATGGCGTGGTCGGCGTTCACTTCGAGCACTTTCTCTGCTTTCATGCCGCCGCCGTTCGGCATCGTGTTCATAATCTTCTCCATCTCGATCGAGACGTCACCTGCGACCGTCAAGCAGACCGGATGCGACTTGAGACGAGTTGACGCGCGCACTTCTTTGACACGATCGCCAAGCTCGGTCTTCATGAAGGCAAACAAGTCTTTATTGTCTTCATTGAGCGAATTCGCCGCCTCATCATCGAGACCGAGGTCACCGCTCGCGACCGACTTGAACTCTTTGTCTTCATAAGACTGGAGCACTTTGATAGCGAACTCGTCGATCTCTTCCGTGAAGTAGAGGATCTCGAAGCCTTCTTCTTTCAAACGTTCCGTTTGCGGGAGAAGGTCGATACGATGGATCGATTCGCCCGTCGCGTAATAGATGTACTTCTGGTCCTCTTTCATACGCTCGACGTATTCTTTCAGCGAGACGAGCTTTTTCTCGTTCGACGAGTGGAACAAGAGCAAGTCCTTCAACTCATCCTTCGCGGCGCCGAACTGGTCATAGACGCCGAACTTGATTTGGCGGCCGAACGCGTCGAAGAACTTCTCGTAGTCCTCGCGCTCATTCTGAAGCATCTTCTCGAGCATGCCTTTAATTTTCGACTTGACGTTCTTAGCGATGACGCGCAGTTGGCGGTCCTGCTGCAACATCTCCCGGGAAATGTTGAGCGATAGGTCTTCCGAGTCGACCATCCCTTTGACGAAACCGAAGTAGTCCGGCAATAAGTCAGGCGACTTCTCCATGATCAAGACGCCGTTCGAGTAGAGCTCGAGCCCTTTCTCGAACTCTTTCGTGTAGTAGTCGTACGGGACCGTCGATGGGATATAGAGGATCGACTGATAGCGGATCGAACCGTCGACGTTCAAGTGGAGATGTTTGAGCGGCTCGTCGAAACCGTAGCGCTTCTCGTGGTAGAACGCCGTGTAGTCCTCGTCCGTCAGTTCGTTCTTCCGCTTGCGCCAAATCGGGACCATACTGTTGATCGTCTCTTCTTCGACGTAGTCCTCGAATTCTTCCGAGTCGTCTTTTGGACGGTGTTTTGTCACGTCGAGTTTGATCGGGTAGCGGATGAAGTCCGAATGCTTCTTGATGAGCGAGCGGATCTCATATTCCTCTAAGAACGAAGAATACGTATCGTCTTCGGTGTCGGCTTTCAAGTGTAAGACGATTTCGGTTCCGATCTCTTGTTTAGACGTCGGCTCAATCGTATAGCCGTCGATGCCGTCTGACTCCCACAGATATCCTTGGTCACTGTCGACGGAACGGGTCCGGACCGTCACACGGTCGGCGACCATGAACGCCGAGTAGAAACCGACGCCGAATTGACCGATCAAGCTGTGGTCTTCTTCCATCTTCGTCGCCTGCTTCATCGCGAGCGAACCGCTCTTGGCGATGATCCCGAGGTTCGATTCGAGTTCGTCTTCCGTCATCCCGATCCCGGTGTCACGGATTGTGACCGTGCGTGCGTCTTTGTCGAGTTCGACTTTGACGAAATAGTCGTCCTTGTTGAAGTCGATCGCCTCGTCCGAGAGGGCGCGGTAATACATCTTGTCGATGGCGTCACTCGCGTTCGAGATGAGCTCACGCAGGAAGATGTCCTTATGTGTATAGATTGAGTGGACCATCAACTCTAAAATTCGTTTCGATTCGGCTTGAAACTGTTTCTTTGTCATGACCGTTCTCCTTTGTCGTTCGATTTTGGCACTCTGTATACAAGAGTGCTAACACTCTTCATTATCCTAATTTTTGGAGAGATGTCAAGGCGGATGAAAACAAAAGATTGACGACGAAGCATCATTCGAGTATTGTTGAGTACATGCGATGAGCTGGTCTATGTAAGACGGCGGACATTCCTTCGGGAGCACGTTGTGGAGCGTGGTTCGACGCGGTAGACTTTTCGAGAGCACCTCTTTAGAGAGGTGCTCATTTTTTTTGCCTAAACATCAAGCCCCTTCAATTGCGAAGGGGCTTTTGTCATGCCCGCACGTAAGCGAGCAGCATCTCTTTCAAGACGCGCTGTTGGATCGTCGGGTCGATATCTTTCTCTAAATAGCTGATGTGCGACTTCAAGATGATGTTGTTGCCGAACGTGCCGAACGCGTTGATGACGGTGATGACCGTCTCTTTCACGTCGATATCGTGACGGAACGACCCGTCCGTCCGCCCGTCTTGGATGAGCGGCTCGAGCGTCGCCATGATTTGGCGCTGCAGTTCGATATAGCCGTCGATTCCAGGGAGCGGGGAGGCGACGAACGAGGCGTAGCTCTCGAACGCCTCGCGGAATCGGGAGTGGCTCGTCTGACGCAGCTGTTGCCCAAGCAAATAATCGAGTATTGCTTCTAGTCTTGAATAAGCGTCTCCAGGATGCGCCGTCAATTCCTTGAAGACATGCAGCGTCGGTGTCAAGTTATGGATGGCGGCCGCGACGATCAGTTGATCTTTTTTCGGGAAATAGCGGAACAGCGTTGCCACCCCGATGTTTGCAGCGTCGGCGATGTCCTGCATTTGGACGCGCTCAAACCCGTCTTTCAAAAAAAGTGTCTCAGCTTGATCGATGATGTGATTCAAGCGCTCTTCTTTATTTTGTTGTCGTTTGTTCATCTAATCACCTCTTTGTTGTCTCGTCATTATAACGTGTTCAGGCAGTTTCGTTGAGAATCAAATGTGCCTCGTCTATTATTATGATAGTTAGACTATCATATTTTAAGAATGGAGAGAATTTAATGCGGTTAAAGGGGAAAGTTGCGGTCATCACAGGTGCAGGCAGTGGTATGGGAGAAGCGACGGCGAAATTGTTCGCAAAAGAAGGGGCGACGGTCGTCGCGACCGATATCAATCTTGAAGCAGTAGCGAACGTCGTCGAGTCGATTCGAGCGCAGGACGGGGAGGCGCTTGCGATTCGCCATGACGTAACATCACGTACAGATTGGGAGAAGGTTTACGCAGAAGTCCAAGCAACGTGCGGCAAGCTCGACATTCTCGTCAACAACGCTGGCATCGCGCTCGCTAAACCATTTTTACAGCAGACAGAAGACGACTGGGCGCGGACGTATCGCATCAACATCGATGGCGTCATGCTCGGAACACAATATGCGATCCCGCTCATGGAGAAAAATTACGGCGGCTCGATCGTCAACATCTCATCAATTTCGGCGTTGACCGGTATGGCCGGAGCAGGAGCGTATACGGCATCGAAAGGTGCGGTCCGCTCGCTCACGAAAGCAGCAGCCGTCGATTACGGCAAACATAACATTCGCGTCAACTCGGTCCACCCGGGCTATATCGTCACGCCGATGAGCGCGCCGCATATGGAGCATCCGGACTATAAACAGCATTTCTTGAATCAAGTCGCCTTGCCGAACTTAGGGACGGCGCATGAGGTGGCGGCAGCCGTCTTGTTCCTCGCGTCAGACGAGGCGAACCATATCACCGGCATCGAGCTCCCGGTCGATGGGGGCGTCACGGCTAAATAAAAGTAGGGTCTCATCTGAGGCCCTACTTTTTCGCTACTCCAAAATCCCGACAAGTTCCATGACGAGCAGGACGAACAATCCTGAACCGAGAACGGCCGCGAAGAAGACGAGGACGGCGTACTCTTTTTGTTTCAAGATGGCCCACCAGCCGGTCACAAACGCCCCGAGTCCAAGCGCGGAGAACGTGGTCATGTAGCTGAGCCGAAGCATGTGTGCGGCATTGTCATTCCATAGCGTTGACGTGAACGTCGTATCAAAGCTGTCGAGTAGGAGGAACGGCACATACATGGCGAGAAACAGCCCAATCAAAATGATTGACCACTTGCCGACCGAGGTGCGGGGGAACAAGGCGCCATTCATGACGATTCACCTCTTTTCCGTACAAAGTCATCTGTATGTGTAGTATTCCCGTTTTAGCGAAAAGTTGACGATTTTCGCTAAAACGACATGATATAGTCGGAACTAGAGAGCAGGTGAAAAGAATGGTGCATCAATTTGAGATGGAACGAATTTGGATAGATGAGACGGAGCTGTTTTACCAGGTGAAACTTCAGCTCTATGCATCCGTCTGTTCGAGCAATCAAGACGTGTACATGCAGGACGACATGCTACAAGAACTGGTTGACGTGGCATCTCGATTCAATGACGCCAGGGGTAAAGAACCTGTAGTCTGGCAGCCGATGGGCGAGGACTCGAATGACTTACAAATCAAGATGGCGTTCAACTTGATTGATCGGACAGGCACGATTCAAGTCGACGTCTTCATCCATGACGAGTGGCAACACGATCCGTTCGACCATTTCCATGCGGCCTTCAAATTCAGGACGACAATGGGGCAACTCGATGACTTGAGCGCCCAACTGAAACGTTTTATCCATCGTGAGACCGACCGTGTCTCATCGCTCTATGAACGCTAACAAGCCCAGACAAAAGCGTCTGGGCTTGTTTCAGTACCATTCTTTCGGTTCGTAATTCAATTCGCGGAACAACTGCTCGCGCTCTTTTTTCGACAGGTCGCGCCATTGTCCGGGCGGGAGCTTGCCGAGCGTGATGTTCATGACGCGCACGCGTTGAAGGCGGTATACTTCGTAACCGAGCGTCTCACACATGCGGCGGATCTGGCGGTTCAGTCCTTGCGTCAATGTGATGTTGAAGTCGAACTTCGACAGCGGATGGACTTTACACGGTAACGTCTTTTGACCGAGGATTTTGACGCCGGCTTCCATCTGTTCGACGAACTCTGGCGTGATCGGCTTGTCGACCGAGACGATGTACTCTTTCTCGTGCTCATTTTCGGCGCGCAAAATCTCGTTGACGATGTCGCCATCATTCGTCATCAAGATGAGCCCTTCTGAGTCTTTGTCGAGCCGTCCGATGTTGAAGATGCGGAGCGGGTGGTTGACGAGGTCGACGAGGTTGCCTTTGACTTTTTTCTCTGTCGTACTCGTGACGCCGACCGGTTTATGGACGGCGATGTAGACGTTGTTGCGGGCGACGCGGGCGGCCGAACCGTTGACGAGTACTTCGTCACCCGGGTTTACTTGGTCCCCGATTTTCGCTTTCTTCCCGTTGATCGTGACCCGTCCTTCTTCGACGAGACGATCGGCTTGGCGGCGGGACGCCTTGCCAGATTCACTAATAAATTTGTTAATACGCATGGTTACACGTCCTTATGAAATGATACTTCACTATACCGCATTTAGAGGGGGGATCACAATTACTGTCCGCTAGGAGGAAGGACGCGGGTGATGCTGCCCCAAAAGTTGAACTCGTTGAAGTCGATATAACGGATATTCTGTGAGCGATTGTCGAGCACCTCGAGCAAGACGACGTCCGGGAAGCCGGGCTTTTTAAAGATCATATAGCCGATTCCGGTGACGGAATGATTTTTATAAAATCCGTTCGCCATGTTCAAGATGAAGGGACGGTTTGCCGCGAGTTCACGCTCGAACGTCGACCACTTCCATAAATAGCGGGAACTCCCGTGCCCATCATAGCCATAACGAGACCAGAGTTTTGTGACGATCGCACTGATTCGTGTCGGCGGCGTCCCTTTCTCGTCTTTGAACTGATGGGCGAGGGCGATCTCGCGCGCGTCTTGTTGGATTTGAAACACGTCGTCCGGGATGTCGGGATAGCCGTGGTCATGGTAATAACGGAAGATGGCCGTCATCGATGTGAGGGTACAATTATTCTTCCCACCGTTGAACGCTTTTTGAAGCAACGCCGGGACCCCGTCGACCCGTTGCTTAGATTTCACCGTCCAATGTCCATGATAGCGGTCGTTCACATACGCTTCCGGGTCGATGATGCCGGCATAGCTTTTTTTCGCAATCTCGAGCTGTCCGGCGTAATGATGTTCCATGGCGCACCCCTCCCTTTTCTCCATTATACAAACAACGCCTCTTCCCAGGGAAATATGAGAAGAGGCGTTCTGTCGTCAAAAGACCAAGTGGGCGATCCCGACGACGATCGGGAGCGTGATGAACGTCCGGAGCAAGAAGATGAGGACGAGGTCGAAGAATGAAATCGGAAGTTTCGACCCGAGGAGCAGTCCCCCGACTTCCGACATGAAGATGAGCTGCGTGACCGATACAGTGGCGATGATGAACCGTGTCATCTCGCTCTCGATACCGCTGCCGAGGACGGCCGGCAAGAACATGTCGGCGAAACCGACGACCATCGTCTGAGCGGCGGCTTCCGCCTCCGGCACTTGCAACAGCATCAAAATCGGTTCGAACGGTTTGCCGAGAATCGTAAATAGCGGCGTGTACTCAGCAGTGATGAGTGCGATCGTTCCGACGGCCATGACGATCGGCAAAATACCGAGCCACATGTCGAGCACGTTTTGGAAACCGTCTTTCAACGTGGCGACGAAGCTCTTGCTTGAGCGTGACTTGAGCAACGCTTGACGGAGTGCCCATTTCGGCATCGAGACGTTGGCCGGTACCGGCTCTTCCGGTTTCAACTCGGTCTCTTCATACGGGGTGTCGGCTTTTTTCGACAACGGATAAATCCGTGGCATGATGAGCGCTGCGACGATACCTGACACGACGATGGCGCCATAATATTGTAAGAAGTAAGCATCGAGCTCCATATACGACAAGATGACGATTGTGAACGTGATCGAGACGACCGAGAACGTCGTGGCGATGACGGCGGCCTCTCGTTTTGTGTAGTAGCCGTTCTCATATTGTTTCGTCGTCAACAGAATCCCGATCGTCGCGTCACCGACCCAAGATGCGAGCGAGTCGAGCGAGGCCCGGCCCGGCAGTTTGAAGAGTGGGCGCATCACTTTGGTGAGCATCGTCCCGACGAACTCGAGCAGTCCGAAGTTCAACAGGAGCGGCAGCAACATGCCGGCAAATAAGAACGTCGCGAACAAAATCGGAATCAAATCATACAGCAACAGGCCACCCGTAAACTCGGATGTGATCATCTCCGGCCCGATCACGAGCAACGTCATCACCCCGGCAATCAGACCGACGACCCGCATCCCGAACCAGAACGGTGTGACGTTGAACAGTGAATTGAAGTGTGGCCGCTCGAGAATGAACGCGGGTTTGGCCATGTACGTCCAAAGTGACCCGAGCACCGAGATGCCCATCATGATGACGGCGAGTGTCGGGACGACACCGCCGATCAAACCGATCAATTGGTTCGACAAGAAGGCGACCGGGATCGTGAATCCGTCATCGGTCGGAATCGGCACGATGAAAAACATGAGTCCGATTAAAGATGGAATCAAAAATTTTAAAAAGTCGTTGGACGTGAACGATGTCCCGTCTTGGCCAGGCTTGTTTGGTGTTTGATTCATGTTAGTTACCCCATTTCCCCGAAATAGTAGTTGGCGCATATCACCCGCATGTCCCCATCATGCGTTTCGTGATTTGCTATGAAGGAATCGCGTCTTCTCGTTCATTATAAAGAAGGGGTTACGTGCCTAGCAACAATCCGTTGTAATTTTCTGAAAAAAGACAGCGTCACGATGAGCGGACTATTCGTATTGTCAAGTCGACTTTAGTATGATGACGGCGAGTCTTACAAATTCGAGATATTCAACATATATACTATAAGGAGTGGATGATAACGATGAGATTAAGCGTCCTCGATCAAGCACCGGTGACGTCCGGCCATACGTCAGAACATGCATTACAGAGCGCCGTCGAACTCGCCCAAGTGGCAGAAGAGCTGGGCTATTACCGGATGTGGATGGCTGAACATCACGGCGGCATGTCGTTCGCGAGTTCGGCCCCGGAAGTCATCGCGGCCTATATCGCTGCGAAGACGGAACGAATTCGTCTTGGGTCGGGCGGCATCATGATGATGCACTATTCGCCGCTCAAGATGGCTGAAGTGTTCAAGACGCTGAGCGCACTCGCACCAGGTCGAATCGACTTTGGGGTCGGCCGGGCCCCGGGTGGCGACGCCAACGCCATCTACGCGATGTCGCAAGGACAGAAGCCGATGATGGACGGACTATATGAGAAATTGCAGACGACACTCCAACTGATCAACGATGAGACGCCGGAAGAACGGTGGTACAAAACGACGCCGGCCGCACCGACCGGGGTGACGCTCCCTGAGGCTTGGCTGCTCGGGTCAAGCGGCAACAGCGCCGTCCAAGCCGGCCGCATGGGCGTCGGCTACTCGTTCGCCCAATTTTTTAACGGGGAACTGAGCAAAGACACGCTCGACACGTACCGGCATCACTTCACACCGTCAGCGTTCATGGAGAAGCCTGAAATCAATGTCACGTATCTCGTGACGACGGCCGAAACGGAGGAAGAGGCGGAATATTTGGCGCGTCCGTCCGACTTGTCACGCCTATTCCTGATGAGAGGGCAGCTGCGTCAATTGCTCAGCCCGGAAGCGGCCAACGATTACCCGCTCACCGAAGTCGACAAGATCCACATCGCCAACAACCGGGCCATCCATCTCGTCGGGACGCCAAAACAGATCGCGGCGCAATTGCAGGACGAGTCCGTGCAGTATGGCTTTGACGAGGCGATGATTTGCAGTATCCAACATACACAAGCACAGCGGTTGAACGTCTACCGTCTGCTCGCGAAAGAACTCCTCTAACGAAACGCTCCTTCTCATATCGGGAAGGAGCGTTTTAGATTAGCGGAACAGTTGCATAAGCACGAACAAGGCGACGAGTCCGCCGAGAGAGACAGTAAAGAAGACGGCGACCGAGCGTTCTTGGTTGCGGAGGATGGTGTATAGACCGACGACGAACGCACCGAGGGCAGCGGCGATGGCTGACATCGAGAAGACGACACCCCATGTGTTATCGAACAAGGTGTCGAAGTTGAACGGTTGACCCGACTGGACGATGAGAGCAGAGACGACTAAGAGCAGAAACACGGCGAGCAACAGGACAACGGACCATTTCCCTGGTCGCGTCTGTGGATAGACGTTCCGACTGAGCATGACGGTTCACCTCACTTTTCATCTAAACTCATTTACCTATACCCGATTTTTTTAGCTATTTCCAAAAATACTTTCCCTTTTTTTGAACGGTTTTATGAACAAGTCGGCGTAAAAGTTCTAAACTAAAAGAAATGGAGATTGTATGGAGGTAAAGTATGCAACAGATGAAGGCCGATCCACATTATTTGTTTGATGTATTCGTTCGCTTGTATCGAATGGTCTTTTTGATGGAAGTGACGCCGAAAGGGTATCGTTACGTCCGTGTCAGTGAGCAAGGGAAGCGCGCGTCGTCGCTTCCGGACGATGTGAGCGGTCGCTATTTGCACGAGATGTATGCCCCGGACGTCGCGAACGAGTTGATTTTGCACTATGATGTGGTCGTTTCGTCTCGTGAGCCGGTCTATTTCATGTCAAAGATGAACATAGAAGCTAACACCGCACGCTTCGCCTCATCCATGCTCATGCCGCTCGAGGACGACACTGGAGAAGTGCGCTACGTTCTCGGTTTGACGACCGACTTGTCGGAAGATGCGGAGATGAAGCTACTCAGCAGCATCGAGAACATCGATTATTTGACGGGCATGCCGAACTTGATGAAAGTGAAGCTCGAGCTTGAAAAACTGTTCGCCAAACGAGAGCGTGAGGAAGCGACGAGCGTCATGCGCTTCCATATCAACCGTTTTAAGATCATCCTGTCGCTCCAAGGGGTGGAGCGATCGCAACGTTTAATCAAAGAGATGACCCGTCACTTATCTGACTTGCTGCCGAAAGGCTCAATCATCGGTCGCGTCGACGGGGAAGATTTCATCGCCGTACTGCCGCATACCTCGATCGAGACGGCATACATGCACGGGGAACGTTTACTGGCGACGATCGCGGATTACACATACCATGTCGCCGAGACCGAGTTCACCCTGTCCGGCTGTCTCGGTATCAGTTCTGGCAGTGAAGACGCCGACCAAGTAATCATGAACGCGTCGACGGCGTTGCTCGAAGCAAGGCAAGCCGGTAAACAGATGATTAAAGTGTATGAGAAAGACGATTATATGCAGCACTACATCGACGAGATGACGATTGAGATGGAGCTGCATAAAGGATTGAAGGCAGGCGAACTCGGCGTCGTCTATCAGCCGAAAGTAGACTGTCGGAATGGCACCGTCCATTTCGAGGCGCTCGTCCGCTGGAAGAACACGGTGCTCGGAAACATTTCGCCTGAAACATTCATCAAAATCGCGGAAAAGTCACTGTTGATCGAGGACATCACTGAGTTCGTGTTCGAACGCGTCTGCCGCGACTTGAGCGATCGATCCGAGTTGTTCAACGGCCGCCGTGTCGCGGTCAACTTGTCCCCGGTCTTGTTCCGTCAAGACTACGTCCGAAGCAATCTGATCCCGCTGCTTACGGCGTATGGCCTCTCAGCTGATCAGTTCGAGTTTGAGATCACGGAACATACGCTCATGCAGGAACCGCTCATCGGGATCCATACAGTCGACTATTTGAAGGCGATGGGATTCCACATCTTGATTGATGACTTCGGCGTCAGCTATTCGTCACTCAACTATTTGAAGATGTTCGACATCGACGGCATCAAGATCGACCGATCGTTCATCAGTCAGCTCGATAAAGACAACGGATTAAAAGAATATGAGATCGTCAAACTGATCGTCGCACTCGCTAAAAAACTGAACTTAGCAGTCACTGCGGAAGGCGTCGAGACGGAAGCGCAGTACCGCGCGATCCAGCGGCTCGGATGCGACGACGTGCAAGGCTATTTCTTCAGCCGGCCGCTCTCGCTCTCTAACCTCGAGCCGGCACTTGAGACAATCGTCTGTCAATACGAGGCGCTGCGGTTAGACGGCTCGGACCGGTCCAAGTTAGAGGTGCGGTTCGATGAGACGGAGGCCGAGCGATTGAAAACAATCCTTCGGCTCGAAATTTTAGATACCCCGCGGGAAGAACGGTACGATCGCATCAGCCGACTCGTCGCGAAGACGCTCGAGATGCCGATCGCGCTCATCTCGATCCTGACAACGGACCGGCAGTGGATCAAATCGTGCCAAGGTACTAATTTCGAAAGTCCACCCCACATCGATCGGAAGTGGACGCTATGTGACCGCGTCGTGACCGGCCGGGGACCACTCGTGATCGAAGACGTCAAAACCGCGGAGGCGTTGAGTGAAAATCCGTTGCTCGAAGGGATCGGCTTTTATGCGGGTGTGCCGCTTATGACGAGAAGCGGACACGTCATCGGAACGCTCTGCGTCACCGACGGAGTGCCCCGCTCGTTCGAGCATGAGGCGGTGCAGACGCTTGAAGATTTTGCGCGTTGGGTGATGGCCGAAATCGAATTGACCGAACAGGCACGTGCTCAAGAGCGGCGTCAACAGACACTCGAGTCGCTGTACGAGGTGACGGCCATCCAAGCCCCGTTTGCTGACAAGCTGAAGCGAATCCAAGAAGTGCTCAGGGAGTGGATCGGTTATTCGCATGCCGTCATCTTCTCGACAGAATCACGCCAGCGCGTCCTGTCCGCCGATGGGGATGCCTGGATCGATTGGACGGACGAGCGCCTGCAGCACGTTCATGCGCTGACGACGGTCGGGCATCAAAAATTGAAACGTTCGGAGCTCGTCCTCGAAGGGGTCGAATTCGCATCGATGATCAGCTTGCCGTTATCAAACGAAGGCAAGACGTTCGGATGGGTCGTCTTCCTGGCGGAGCAGGGCAGTTTAAACGATGTCGCCGATGCGGTGGCAATCCACGAGATGACGGACACGATCTTACTCGTGACCCGTTGGATGGAGAACGAGATTCGCCGAGAACGTAAACATCAGGAAGTGATCGAGCTCATCACAAAAGACGGGCTGACTAAATTGCCGAACCGTCACTCGCTCATGACGGACTTGAGACAGACGATGAATCGGAAACGGCCGGTGGCGCTCCTGTTCATCGATTTGGATGATTTCAAGCGAATCAACGATACGCACGGTCATCTCGTCGGCGATGAAGTGCTCGTCGAAGTGGCGAAACGTATTGGATCGTTCAGTCACATGCATGCAGGGAAAGCGTACCGGTTTGCCGGGGATGAGTTTTTGATTGTCATCGAGACAGGTCCGGAATCGCTTGAAGAAGCCGTTTTTGACCAACTATCGACCGTGATTTCCCGGGAAATCATGGTCGGGGACGGATTGGCACTACATCTCTCGGCCAGTATTGGTGTCGCATATTCTGATGCTAGTTTGTCTTCCCTCGACACGCTCATCCATCACTCGGATGCGGCGATGTATATCGCTAAAAACGGTGGCGGGGACGGCTACTATATTTATGATTCGTATCAAGAAAACAAGTGAAAGAAAGGAGGGGGCTCATGCAGACGTTAAAACGCTACTCAGACCGCTTTTGGTATATGACGCCCGTTAGTGAGACGGACCGGCCGATCATCGGCGCGGTCGTCGGGGACACCCATACGCTCATGATCGATGCGGGCAATTCCGAGGCCCACGCGAACTTATTTTTAGACGCCTTGGCCGAGCGGGGGATCAGCCGTCCGTTGCTCGTCGCGTTGACGCACTGGCACTGGGACCACATCTTCGGTCTGTCGGCGTTACCAGATACCGTCTCGGTCGCAAGTAGGGCGACGAAAGCGAGGATGGAGCGTCTCATGCCATACAACTGGGACGACGAGTCGCTCGATGAACGCGTCGAGAGCGGCATCGAGATCGCCTTTTGTGCGGAGGCGATCCGGCTCGAGTTCGGGGACACCCGCTCGATGCAAGTCGTCCTACCGACCGTGACGTTCGACGACACATTGACGCTCGACCTCGGTGGCGTCCACGTCTTGTTGAAACACGTCGGGGGCGATCATACGGCCGACGCGGTCGTCGCCTATATCCCGGAAGAGAAAGTGCTGTTTTTAGGGGACGCGCTATATGCGAACTTGTATGCCCCGTCTTGGCGGATGACGGCCGGGGAGACGCTACGGTTGTTGAGCGTCCTCGACACGTTCGAGGCCGGGGCGTACGTCTGGTCGCACGGTCAAGTGGCGACGCGGGCAGAGTATGAGAAAGACCGTGATACGTTACGGATTCTAGCGCAAATCAGTCTCGATTTCCCGGGAAATAAAGGGTTGATAACGGCTCAATACGAACGATTGACCGGTCGTCTGGTTGACGAAGAAGAGCAAGAACTGATCACGTTTTTTGTGAACGGGTCAGGTGGTGAAGCGTGATGGACATCATCCACATCCGTGAAGACGACGAGGCGTTCCAACAGTTTTTGACGAGTCGGTTGCGTGCGTTCAACGATGTTCATTCAGCGCATCACCGGGCGATCCGCAATGCCGACGTCCCGGTCGTCCAGTTGAAAGTGGAGCGTGACGGTCAAGTGATAGCCGGACTGTTCGGTAGCGTCTACTGGGGCTGGTTCGACCTTGACCGGTTATGGGTTGACTCCAACCATGCCGGTGAGCGGATTGGGACACGACTCCTTGATGAAGGTGAGCGTCATGCCCGCGCACTCGGCGCCACGCAAGTAAAGCTGACGACATTTTCGTTTCAGGCGAAAGCGTTTTATGAACGTTTCGGCTACGAGGTGGCCGGTGTCCTCCGCGACTATCCCCCGGGCTCTGACTACTACATGATGACGAAACGTTTGACCGATGCATGAAAAAGGCGACTCGCGCGAGTCGCCTTTTTCAGTACACTTTATCCCCGTTGAAGATTGAGTTTTTCACCATGACGTAATCGACGGTACGTAACGCGTCGAGGTTGTTCCCACCCGAGTATGAGATGGCCGACTGGAGGTCTTGCTCCATCTCGGTCAACGTGTCTTGAAGCGCCCCTTTGTGCTCGACGAACACTTTCTTGCCTTCGACGTTTTTCCGTTCCCCTTTTTGGAATTCAGAAGCCGAACCGAAGTATTCTTTGAGCAGTTTCCCGTCCTGCTCGAACGTCTCCCCCGGAGACTCGTCGTGACCGGCGAACAGTGAGCCGATCATGACCATCGACGCCCCGAAGCGGACCGATTTGGCGATGTCGCCGTGCGTGCGGATGCCCCCATCCGCGATGATCGGTTTCGTCGCCGCCTTGGCACACCAGCGGAGCGCGGCGAGTTGCCAACCGCCTGTCCCGAAGCCGGTCTTGATTTTCGTGATGCACACTTTTCCCGGTCCGATGCCGACTTTCGTCGCGTCCGCCCCGGCATGCTCGAGCTCACGGACCGCTTCCGGTGTCCCGACGTTCCCGGCGATGACGAACGAGCTCGGAAGATGCTGTTTGATGTGTTGGATCATCCGGATGACCGCGTTCGAATGGCCGTGTGCGATATCGATTGTGATGAATTCTGGTGTATGTCCCGCTTCGGCGAGCTGTTCGACGAACCGATACTCGTCTTCTTTCACGCCGACACTGATTGACGCGTACAGGCCACGTCCGTGCATGTCTTCGATGAACCGTAGCCGCGTTTCCGGATTGAACCGGTGCATGATGTAGAAATAGCCGTTCTCAGCGAGCGAGAGCGCCACGTTCTCATCGATGATCGTCTGCATATTCGCCGGAACGACCGGAAGGCGGAACGTGAGGCCGCCGAGTGTGACGCTCGCGTCACATTCCGAACGACTATCGACGACACATTTTGCCGGAATCAATTGAATATCTTCATAATCAAACACTTTATCCATCGTTTGCACCCCTATTTACGAACATTTTAATTGAGTTGTCTAGAAATACTTCGCCCATTCGGTAATGTAACGCATTTTTTGATGAAAGTCAAAGGGATGTATCGAAAAAATGTATATTTTCAATACAATAACGTTATTTATATTCTTAATGTTCGTGTTTAGGCTAACTACGTTAATGTTTCACGTGAAAAAAGACCGCTAGTCAGCGGTCTTGAAACATCACATATCGGTTGCGGCCGTTCGACTTGGCTTCATAAAGTGCGAGATCGGCTTGCTTGAGCAATCGTTTCTTTGTCATGCCTGATTGGTAACGAGCGACACCGACACTCGACGTCGTGACGAACGTGTGGCCTTCGATCTGCCACGGGTGCTGGAGCGAAGCGATCAGCTTGTCGGCGACCCGGTCAGGTGCTGACAAATCGGTATAGCGGATCAATACAGAGAACTCGTCGCCGCCGAAGCGGGCGATCACGTCTTGTTTCCGTAGCGCCTGGGTGAGACGGAGTGAGAACTGTCGCAGCAGCTCGTCACCGACGTCATGTCCGAGCGTGTCGTTGATCTGTTTGAAATGATCGATATCGAGCGAGAGGATGGCCAGCTCCTCGCCGTCCTCTTCGACCCTCGAGAGTGCCTCTTCTAAGTAAGCCAAGAAGTAACGGCGGTTCGGGAGCTCGGTCAGCGTATCGTGGTAGGCTAAGTGTTTTAGTTGTTTCTCGAGTACTTTACGCTGCATGATCTCACGGGTGACCGTTAAATAGTGCAGCAACGTCGCTTCTTCATAGATAGCCTGAATTTTCGTCTCGAGCCAAATCCATCTGCCATCGTGGTGGAGGTGACGAAACTCGAGAGTGAGCGGCTCACTGCCAGCCATCATCGCTTTGAGCTGTTGTCTCGTCGGCGTGACGTCTTCCGGGTGGATGAAGTCGAGCGTATTCTTACCTTCGTAAACCGCAGGCGCATAGCCGAGGACGCTCTGGTGGGACGGCGAGGCGTAGCGGACACGGCCGTCGCGCTCGAGGATACAGACGAGGTCACTCATGTTTTCCGTGATCAGCCGGTACTGGGTCTCACTTTGGCGTAACGCCCGTTCCATCTCTCGTTTCTCGGTCATATCACGCAGGACGGTCATCACAGCGGTCGCCCCTTCATAATCAATCAATAGACTGCCGATATCTATGTGTAAGTGCTGACCGGACGGCGTGACAAGGACGATTTCCGTGTCTTGGACAGGATCACCGAGCTGCAAGGCAGAAAGGCGTTTCCTCGTCGCCTCATGGTATTCGGCAGCGATATATGTAAAGATGGATTCGCTCTCGATATACGTCTCCCCGATCGTCTCTAACGCCACGGCGTTCGCATATAAAATCAGGCCGTCTTTATGGACGATGATCCCCTCTGGAATCGTCTCGATGAGCTGGCGATAGCGTCGTTCGCTCTCTTGTAAAGCTCGTTCGGCGGTCTTCTCCGGCGTATGGTCGATGATGATGGCGAACAGGCCGGTGATGTTGCCGCCGATCTCGATCGGGATGTTCAAGACGGCGAGGTCGAGCGCTTCACCCGTCTTTTGATGCGCCGTGACCCCGTACTTGTGGGGCTTTCCGGATAAGGCGAACTGGAGTCCTTCGCAGACGAGCGGTTGTTCCGAGTCCGGCAGCCAGTCGAGGAACGAACGGTTGATGAAGTCGGCCTCGCAATAGCCGGTGATGTTTGTGACGGCAGGATTGATCGACTTGACCCGAAGTTCGGGGTCGAGCACGAAAATGCCGTGGGGCGAGTAGCGGCGCAACGACTCATGCTGGTCACGTAAAATCGATAGCTCGAGCTCACGCCGTTTCCGCTCCGTCACTTCCCGAACGACCGAGATGACGTGGGTGCAGGCACCGGATTCGTCAAATACCGGCGTCACTTCCGACTCGAAATAATGAAGCGGCAACAAGATCACATCTTGGTACTCGAGTGTTTCTGAGTAGAACGAATCAGCGAGGCGGCAGTCTTCATAGACGATGCTCTTTCGTGCGCGAATCGCCTCGTCATAATGGTGGGTGATGAGTGCGGCTGTCTCGGCCGGAACCATGTCGCCGACACACTTTCCGACGTCAGCGTCTGTCCAACCGATGGCCTGCTTCCCCGGCTCGTTCACAAATACATAGCGATAGGTGGAACCGTCCACTTCCATGAAGAACACAAAATCCGAGATTTTGTCGAACGTCTGGAGCAGGATGGAAGAATGGTGTTGGATCGTCTGGTCGGCGCGCATAATGTCCCTCATTTCAGTCGAATTTTTGACACGTCATTCTTATATTACAACATTCATAAAAAGATGTGTGAACATTCCAAAAAAGACAGGACTGTGAAAGTCCTGTCAGGCAGCTTGTTTGAGACGGTCCCGTTCTTGGCGGCCGTTCATCACGTAATACAAGAAAATCGTGAAGGCGACGACCCCGGCGAGCAACAGATAGATGGTAGAGAAACCGGTCAGCGGGATGAGTAGCCCGATGAAGTAGGGACCGAAACCGAGCCCGGCGTCGAGGGCGATGAAGAACGTCGACGTCGCCATCCCCATCCGTCCAGGTGAGGCCGCCTTGACGGCGATGGCCTGTGTACCGGACTGGATATTGCCGAAGCCGAGCCCGATCAACGCGCCGGCGAGTAAAAGGCCCAAAGCGCTCGTCGCTTGGCTAAGGACGAGCAGCCCGACCGCGAAGATGAAGATGGCCGGATACATGACGACGTTGGCGCCACGCGCGTCCATGAGCCGTCCCGTGATCGGGCGCGACAACAGGACGGAAATCGAATAGACGAGGAAGAAGACGCTCGCCGCTTCGACGAGGTCGAGTTCGGTCGCGTAAAAGTTGATGTAAGACAAGACGCTCGAAAAGCTGAGCGCGGCGATCACGATGATGAGCGCGATCGGTAACGCCTTCGGCTCGACGAACGCCTTAAGTGACAACCCGCGAACGATTTCCGGATTGTCGGCCTCGGGAACGGTGACGAACAAGGCGCTCACTAAACTGACGACGCCGACGACGAGACAAGCGATAAAGATGGTCGAGAAACTCGTATATTGGCTCATCAGCAAGCCGACGAAAGGGCCGATGGCGGTGGCGAGCGTCGAGCTCATGCTGTAGTACCCGATACCTTCACCTTTTCTCGCTCCGGGAATGATCTGTGCGACGATCGTGCCGGTCGCTGTGCTCGATAAACCCATGCCGAGACCGTGCACGAAGCGGGTGAACAGTAGGAAGCCGACGCCGAGGTCGACGAAATAGAGCAGGATCGTGGCCGTGAAGAAGGTCAGCCCGATCAACAGCGTCTTGCGCCGTCCGATCGAATCGATCAATCGTCCGATGAACAGCCGGCCGACGAGCGTACCGATGATGAAGATCCCGGTCACGAGACCGGCCTCACTTGTCGTCGCGCCGTACGTCGAAACGGCGTGGACACCGATCGTTACCATGAGCAGGAAAAAGATGAGCGTCAAGAAGAAGTTGACGAGTGAGATGATGAGGAAGTCTTTCGTCCATAATTTTTGTGCGGTCAATTGCATCGGCGATGAGGCCTCCTTATTTGTTTGAACCTAAATAGTTAGTAAACATAACTAAAGGAGTATAGCAAATTGATGAGAGCTTGTCAGAGACGACGCATTGTGCACGAAAAACCGATTCGCGTGAGCGGATCGGTTTTTCATTAGATCAAGTGGCGGCGGTACCAGAGGACGATCGGTACGAGAACGAGTGAAACGATCCCACCGAGCAGTGATAGCGTCAAATAGCTCGACTGGGAGGCGATGATACCGGACAGCATGCCGCCCGAGGCGCCGGACAAGGCGATCCAGACGTCGACCGATCCTTGCGTCTTCGCTCTCGTCTCGGGTGTCGTCGCATCGACCAAGATGGCCGTCCCACTGATGAGACCAAAGTTCCAACCGACACCGAGCAAGACGAGACCGACGATCAACAAGAACAGCGAGTCGGCCGGTGCGAACGCCGCGACGACGCCTGCGAAGAATAACGTCATCCCGGAAGCGATGGCCATGATTTCACGGCCGACTTTGTCGACGAGCACGCCGGTCACGAGCGAGGGTAAATACATCGCACCGATATGGAAGCCGATGACGAGACCGACCGCGCTCAGTTCATGGCCGTGCTGCCGCATGTGGACAGGTGTCATCGTCATGATGGCGACCATGACGATTTGGCTGAGCACCATGACGAAAGCACCGACGTACACGCCAAGACGAGAGTGGACTTCTTCGGGTTGACGTTGCGTCGCGTCTGTCGATTGCTTCCGTTTCGATTCGATGGCTCGGGCGACGAGGAGCGGGTCAGGGTTCAAAAACACGATCAAGATGAGACCGGCCACGAAGTAGGCGGCTCCCGCGAGTAAAAACGGACCAGAAAGCGTCGGGATGCCGATGGCGTCAGCAACCCGCCCCATCGGTTCGACCAAGTTCGGTCCGGCGACGGCACCGAACGTCGTCGATACCATGGCGATACTGACCGCGGTCGCCCGTTCGGTCGCATTCGCCAAATCCGTTCCGGCGTAACGGGCCTGGAGGTTACTCGCCGTCCCGGCTCCGTAAATAAGGAGCGACACGAACAAGAGCGGTACGCTCTCGAACGCGGCGGCAAAGATGACACCGAACGCACCGAGGGATCCCGTCAAGAACCCGGTCGCGAGTCCGACCCGGCGTCCGACCCGTTGCGATATCATCCCGATCAGAAACGCGGCGCCGGCAGAGCCGAGCGTGAACAGCGCCGTCGGGACACCCGCATACGCATCGGTCCCGAGCAGGTCGCGGGCGAGGAGCGCCCCGACGGTTATGCCTGCGGCGAGGCCGGCACCCCCGAAAATTTGAGACAGCACGACGACGAACAACGTCCGTTTATACAGACGGCGTTGTTGCTCGGTGTCGGTCACATATGAATCAATCTTATTTCGCATGACACGATTCCTCCTCCATCAACTTATACCCCACCTAGTATAACGTTTGCAGGCGTGGAAAAGAAGGGTGGACAAAAAAGGACTCGACTCGAAAATACCGAGTTGAGTCCTTCCGTTCGTGAATCGTCAAGCGCGGTCCCAGAACCGGGCTTTGGCAATCCCGTCGATGAACGTGTCGAATCCGTCGAGACTGTGCTGTTTGAACGTGTAGACGCCAGGTTGGTCCGTCTTGACGCGGCACTGATCGAGCACTGAATCATCGTGTAAGTGCAAAGCGAGCGGCTTGAAGTGTTTATACGTGTTCTCGATAAACTCGAGGACGTCGTCTTCGACCGAACTCGCGGCGCTGATGAGGAAAGCGGCGTCGAACAGGCTCGAGTCGACCGTATCGTACGTCTCTTTCACTTTGAGGTCACCGAGCGTGTACGATTTCTTCCCGACGAGGCTATAGTTCACTTTTTTGTCGGCGAGCGCTTGGACCCACGCCTTCACTTGCGCGGCATCGACATCACCGGCGAGAAGGACGGCGACGCTCTTCGTATCCGGTTTCGAGATCGTGTTCGCCATGCTGAGGGCAGGCGATGTTTTGTCCGAGACGACTTCGTTGTTCTCGGCAGGCAGTGCGACGCCTAAGTTGTCGGCGACGACCGAGGCGAGGTGACGGTCGATCCGGTTCAACAAGTCGACGGCGTTTTCTTTCACCATGTCCGATTCACACTTGCCGAGCTCAAAGCTGCAGGCGTCTTGAATGTGCTTCTGTTCGACCGGGGTCATGCTGTTGTAGAACATTTTGGCTTGTGAGTAGAAGTCGAGGAAGCTGTCGCTGCGGCCACGGACTTTGTGACCATCGACTTTCTCTTGGTAATGCTCAAATCCACCTTGGTCGACCGGCACCGGTGCTGGCTGATTGTTGTTGAGCGCGTTTTTATGGTAGCTCGTCTGGCCTTTATGGACCGACATTTGATGCATGCCGTCGCGTTGATTGTTATGGAACGGACAGACCGGTTTGTTGATCGGGATCTGATGGAAGTTCGGTCCGCCGAGACGTGACAGCTGTGTATCTGTGTAGGAGAACAAGCGCCCTTGCAGGAGCGGGTCGTTCGAGAAGTCGATACCGGGAACGATATGCCCTGGATGGAATGCGACCTGTTCGGTTTCGGCGAAGAAGTTATCGACGTTCCGGTTGAGCGTCATCTTCCCGACAAGTTTGACCGGGATCTCTTCTTCCGGCCACAGTTTGGTCGGATCGAGGATGTCGAAGTCGAACTTGAACTCGTCTTCGACTGGGATCATCTGCAGACCGAGTTCCCATTCCGGGTAGTCGCCTTTATCGATCGCCTCATACAAGTCGACGCGGTGGAAGTCGGCGTTTTTCCCGACGGCCTTTTGCGCCTCGTCCCACACTTGCGAGTGGACACCGAGCTTCGGTTTCCAATGGAACTTGACGAAATGGGCTTTCCCTTCCTTGTTGACGAGTCGGAACGTGTGAACGCCGAACCCTTCCATCATGCGAAGGCTGCGCGGGATCCCGCGGTCGCTCATCGCCCACATGACCATATGGGCCGTCTCATGGTTTTGCCCGACGAAGTCCCAAAACGTATCGTGGGCACTCCCGCCTTGCGGGACTTCTGTATGCGGTTCCGGTTTCACGGCATGGACGAGGTCGGGGAACTTGATCGCGTCTTGGATGAAGAAGACCGGCATGTTGTTCCCGACGAGGTCGTAGTTGCCTTCGTCCGTATAAAACTTCGTCGCAAATCCACGGACGTCACGGACCGTGTCGCCGGATCCGCGCGAACCTTGCACCGTCGAGAAGCGGACGAAGACAGGCGTCACTTTCGCAGGATCGTTCAGGAAATCCGCTTTCGTATAGTCGGCGAGCGATTCGTATACTTGGAATTCACCGTGGGCACCGACGCCGCGCGCGTGAACGATCCGTTCCGGAATCCGTTCATGGTCAAAGTGCGTCATTTTTTCACGGAAGTGGAAATCTTCGATGAGCGTTGGTCCCCGAAGTCCCGCTTTGAGCGAGAACTCATCCTCCGCCATCTTCAGTCCTTGGTTCGTCGTCAGTCCTGCTGCTTGTTCATTGTCGATCGTATGTTGTTTCAACTGTTCTTCTTTTTTATTCCCCATCATGTTGCCTCCCCATAAGTATGCTCTCCCGACGTAAGCCGTGATTGACCTACTGTACGGTTTTTCCCTAACGCTACGAGAAGAAACCCCCATTTTAAAATGGGGGTCGGTTAGCGCAGCATCGACAACGTCTTCGTCGTTCCATCTGATAAGGTGTATCGGACGATATAGTGGCGGGAGGTCGTCTCCATTTTGTAGGAACTGATTTTCGTCGGTTTTTCCCCGATGTGAAGGAGTGTCAAGTACGTCACACCTTTCCCGCGCTTTGTTGTCGCGACTTGATTTCGTTGTTGCCAATCGTAATCGCGGTACGAGACGTGACTCGACCCGACGGCGAGTTTTGGAATCGAGCCGACCTCAAGTTGCAGGAGATGGAGCGAGCGGCCAGTCGCGTCTTTGAAGTAAGCGTATCGACTGCCACTCGCCACCCGGTGCAATCCGACACCGAGATGGAACCGCTGGACGAACGATTCGGTCACCGGACTCGTGACCCGGTCATAGACGAGCACCGTCCCGTCACGGTCATAGGCGAGACGCCGAGTGTGCGACATGCCGTTCCCGATCAATTGGCTCGTCGCGGAAGCCGTCCACTGAATCGAGGAGGTCCCGACCGACGTGATCTGGCTTCGTCGCAAGTTGCTCGGGATCAATCGGAAGCTTTGCCCGGCAACGTGAACCGTATTGTGAGCAGCGGCTTGGAGCACGACGTTCCGTTCAGGACGCTTCGTGTACGCATAACGTCCGCTCTCGACTAGGAAATCGCGGCCGTAACCGTACAAGTCGATGGACAGGTCGTCAGCATGTTTATGGATGTTGCTATGGTAACCAGCCGTCATCGTCACTTGGACGGCGTCTTGGAACGGTCCGGAGCGTCCTCCCCAATGTTGCCTGAAGAATGCGTATTGATTGGACAGTCGGCCTGCCTTGACCGTAGGCTGCACTCCGGCCTTACCTCCCGTCATCGCATAGAGGAGGTGGGGATACCGTTCAATGTAAGGGATGGCGTCCGTTCGGTGGGTGATGGACGGTGTGTCGCCGAACATCGGCAACGTGCCGTTCGGTTTGAGCATATACGTGAGCGCCACCGGCATGTCTTTCACGTCACGCATTCGACTCGACAGCGCAAAGCGGTTCGCCGACGCCCAATCATTGAAGCGGGCGAGTGTGTCATATAGATAGATTTGATAGTAGGGTGAGTGTTCGAGATGGACGCCGTCCGCACTCAAACTATGGTTCAGTTGTCTCGTCAGTCGGGTCGTGGCAAGCCCTCGCCAAGCCGCAGAGCGGTCAAAGGATCGATGCGTCTCGGCAACGGCCGAGAGCGCCATGTCTTGAAAGATACCGTGGTTGTTATTCGGTTTATAAAAGCTCGTCTTCGCCAAGAGCGTCGCGTGTTCATAAAGTGTTTTCGCAAACAGTTGTGAGAACGCTGGGTCAGTATTGACACGCGATGTCCGGAATACGTTCCAAAAATTGAGCAAATGGAACGTACGGATCGCGGTACCGTGGTCATGGTAAGGCCATGGGTGGCGCGTATAGGCTGAAATCGGATATTGCTTCGTCCAGCTCGAGATGATTCGCTTCCCGTAACGGAGATACTCATCTTGTCCGGTGGCGGCGTAAGCTTGCGTCAGTTGGTTAAGTGTCGTGAAATAGTGAATTTGAAACTTGAATGAGTTTGAATCGACGTTTGGGACGTACTTGTCGAATCGATATGTATCAATATTTGGGACGCGCAACTGATAGGGTGGTGATGGGATATACCAATTCCCCTTTATGGCGGCGTTGGCTCGGGCGATGGCAGTCGAGTCTTTCAGCTTGTCGTAATAGTAGGGGATGTGTCCGCGCGTCAGCGTCCTCATGTATTCGTGAATAAGCCGTGTGTTTGCCGAGTCCGCAATCGCGGTTAACGATAGGTTCGTCGAAATCAGTTTTCCATCTTGCTTCCTTACGTACCAGGTCGTTCTTCCGTCAACGAGGCGATAGTAGGCACCCGATGTCGTGACGGCTCGAAATATTTTCGTGCTTTTTAGCGTCGTCTTCGGGATGAGTGTCTTGCCTGAAAATTGATAAAGTATGGTGCCGGCGGAGACGCTTACTTGATATGGGGTTGGCGTCGCAGCTTCGACGTTTTCGGGTGAAATACTAATGTTGATCAGGAGCAATAAAACCAAGACGATAACGGAGCGTCTCATAAAGTGTCGTCCTTTCTGGAGCACGATTCAGCAAAAAATCCCTGCCCCATACAGTTAGCCGTTGGGGGAGGGAAGTCCTGCTTGTTTAGTGAACGAAAGGTGTCACAACGCTGCCCAAACGCTCTGCTTCAAGACGATATGCTGCACTTTTTCAGGCTCGAGATCGTATTTCGTCGAGATGGTCCGGGTCACTTTTGCTTTCAAATCAGGGTCGTTGGATTGTTTCGCCTCGTAAATCTTGTTCCACTCTTCCCAGACACGTACCTCGCCTTCAGATAGTTGGCCGGTCCATTCCTTCTCGCGAAGTTGCCAACCGAACACCATGTCGTCGTAGTCGCCGGCCTCGACCGTCTCGGCGAGCGACCAGTCGCCTCCTGGCGCGTAGACGGCCTGACCGAGGGGAGAGTCCGTGCCAATATACGCCTCGTGATCATAAAAACGGATCAACGCGGCTTGGAACGTGTCTCGTTCGGTCACGTCACGCATGACGTCATGGCTGATGGACTGGAGCGTCTCGACGTCAGGACGTCCGTGGACGACGACATCGTATTCATAGCGGACCGCGTCATCTTCATGTATCGGTTTGCTCGCTTCAATCGTATAAGTTGCTTCGTGCTGAGACATCTGCTCGGTTTTGTCTTTCTGTTTCGGCGGGTCATTCGGCCACACGTAAGCGGTGAACGCGATGGCAGGGACGAGCAGCAGCGCTCGTCTCAGACGATATACCCACTTCGGTTTTCGTTTCGATTTCATGGTTATCACTTCCAATCTTATGTATGAAAAAATCCCCTGATCGCCAGGGGATTAACGCGTCCGATCTAATCGTACGAGCCGTGCATCCGAATTGTCGATGCCGCGCACTAAATCACTCAAGATTTTAGAACCTAACATGCTGTAAACCGTACCGTTACCGCCATACCCGAGCAGGTA
The DNA here is from genome assembly GCF_004337115.1 of Exiguobacterium sp. SH3S3. Taxonomy (NCBI): domain Bacteria; kingdom Bacillati; phylum Bacillota; class Bacilli; order Caryophanales; genus Exiguobacterium; species Exiguobacterium sp. SH3S3. Next base: position 186,119 of record NZ_SJUU01000003.1, on the reverse strand, counting down.
GAACAGGTTTTTCCGGTCCGGGTGTTCCCCGATGAAGGGCAGGTGGTCGATTGATTCACCGAACAGAGCTGCCCAAGCGTATTCGACTGTCAAATCGTACATCGGGAACAGCGCCGCGACTTCTTGGCGAATCCGCTCGGCCCGATTACGGATGAGCGCGTCACTATGAGGTGTCTCTGGTTTTTCCTCGTCGAGGCCACCAGCGATGATCCGGCCATCGACCGTCGTCCGCAAGTAGAGGTAAGGACGCTTCGTCTCCCAAATGAGCGCCTGTCCGTCCCAATCCTTGAAATCCTTGATTGGATTCGTCGCGATGGCGTAGGAACGGTTGAGCTCGATGCGATGGGTGTCGAGCAGTGGTGCCGGCCCGTAACCGGTCGCGAAGATGACGTGTCCAGCTTTGAACGTCCCGTCTGGCGTCAAGACGAGCCAGACGTCTCCGTCAGGTACGACCTCCGTCACGTCCGTCTCCTCGAAAATCGGAACGTCGTTCATCGATAGGTGGCGAACGACTTGGCGGCTGAGCGTGAGCGGGTTGACTTCAGCATCGCCTTTTGTGATCAGTGCGGCCGGTTTATCGAATGGGAACCGGTCTTGGAGTGCCGTTTGATCAAGCCATTCAGCGTCAAACCCGTGCTTGGTGAGCATCTCATATTCACGTTTCAGTTTGGGGACATCTGCCTCCTCGCTCGCGAAGCAAAGGCTGTCGCGTCGGATATAGACGTCTTTTGCGTCGACGGTCTCGGCGACCTCGTCGAGCGCATCGACCGCCTCCCTACATAATTTATAGAAGCGGACGGCATCGACTTCCCCGATCTGGTCAGCAAGCTCATGCAACATGATGTCGTTTGAATATTGGATGAGCCCAGTGTTCGCCGCCGTACTTCCGGCTCCGACTTTCCCTTTGTCGAGGACGGCGAAGTCGATGCCGTCCTTATAAAGCGTGTAAGCCGTCAATGTGCCGGACATGCCGGCTCCGATGACGAGCACGTCGTACTGTTCTTTTTGGATCGGCTTTTGTAAGACGATCTGTTCCGACTCAGTGATCGGCCAATATAAGTTCCCGTTGTGCATTTCCATGACGTCATCCTCCGATAATCAGCATCTTCTTCTTAATGCCCGAATTTTGAGATTGAAAACGCAAAAAACCGCAGACGAGATGTCTGCGGTAGCGTTCGTTATTTTTTGACGACAACTGTTTTAGTAGACGCGCCTTTCGTATACGTGATGCGTTTGACGTTCTCGGCACCACGAATTTCTGCAAGGTTCGTCCCGTCGACGATGACTTCTTTGACGGTCGCGCCTTTAAAGTCGATGATGGCACCGGCTTGTTTCGGCTTCACTTGAACGACGACGTTTTTGAGCGGGTCACCCGTCAATTCCGTGTAAACGCCACGCACGAAGATGCCGTTCTTGAAGTTCGTCCCTTTACCGATCGTCACGCCGATGAAGTCGTCTTGAAGGACAAGACGGGCAGCCTTATTGTTCTCGACCGTGTAGCGTTTCACGTCGACAACGGGTTCCGGTGTGAGGTCGATTTGCGCGAGGACCGGATCGTGGTCACTGGCCCGGCCCGACATCTCTGTGAAGTCGGCGTTGACGTGGATCATATCGATCTCGGTCGTTGCCGCTAAACGGTTCGACACGAGGATGTGGTCGAGCACTTGCGAGTTCCCTTGGTAGACGTAAGAGTAACGGTCGACGGCAGGGACTTTCTCGACCATGTTCGTCATCAAGTCACCTTTGAAGATTTGAAGCGCGTCCGAGAACTCGAAGTCGTTGAAGTCACCGAGGGCGACGACGTTCGCATCCGGGTTATCGGCTTTCACGTCCGCTACGAAGTTGTGGACGAGTTGTGCGATTTTTTTCCGTTGCACTTCACTGCCGAGCACGACCGGCTGTTGTGAACCGAAGAAGCCGGTGTCGCCGCCTTTTGAATTCCAGTGGTTGGCGATGACGACGACGTTCTCGCCTTGGAAGTCGAACTGGGCCGCGAGCGGCTTACGTGAGCTGTTGAATGCTGGGTCGAGTGGCGCGATTCGGCCCGGGTTATGTGTCAATTTTCCGTTTTCGTAACCGACAGCCGTTGTCGCGTCACCGGCAGGGATGCCTTCCGTGAGCGAGACGCGCTCCGGATTGTACAAGAAGCCGACACGAATGTTGGCGTTCGGTGCGCCGCCATCTTGATTATTCTCCGGATCGATGTTGACGTACTTGTACGACTTGCCGCCGATTGAGACGATATCATCGATCAAGCGTTGATAGCTTTGGTCAGCTGCAGCATCTCCTGTGCTTTGACCGTTGTTGTCTTGAACTTCGGTCACGCCGATGATGTCCGGGCTGTTCAACTCTTCGACGAACGCTTTCGCCAGTTTGAGTGCTTTCTCGTCCGACGTCTCCTTCACGTTGTTCGAGAAGTTCTCGAGGTTGTAAGAAGCGATCGTCAACTTGTCTTCTTCTGCCTCGATGAATGTCGTCTCACGCTTGGCATCACCTTTGACGAAGGCAGCTTTCATCTCATCGAGACCTGCTTGAATTTTGTAGTTTCCATATGAATAACCGACGACACCGACGATCGGTCCGTTGAAACGGTCACCGGTCGCGACATCGAACTCACGCGCTTCTGCGTTCGGTTCGAGACGGAACTGGATCCGTTCCGGGTTGGCGTCGTCTTTTTTGAGGAGCACGCCGCCGTTGAACGTCTCGGTCGGTGTCCCTTCGAGAACGGTCACGAGATCGCCGTACTGCTGCGGCGACACCGATTTGAGATTTCCGGTCTCGACGCGCATCCCTTCGAGGCTTTCCCAGAAATCGATGGCGTCTTTGTCTGGATTGAAGACGGCGAGGGCGTCGCTGTCGATAAACTCGGTCGGTAAGTTCGACTCGTCAATCTTCACTGGCGTCGGGAGTGTGACGCCACTCTTCACGACATCGACTTGTCCGTTGCGTGTATCGATTTGTGTCATCAACATATCTGTCCGTTGGCGATCGCTATAGCCTTCGATCGCATACTCGCTGACGACACCTTTCACGCTGACGAGGTCTCCGACTTGAATGCCGGCGATCGAACGGCCGCCATACAAGATGATGCCTTCTGACGTGCGTGCGTCTTGGTCTGCTTCCATGTCCGGTGTTTGAATGTAGTAATACGTCGTTCCCATCGAGACGAACGTGTACGTGACGATTCCTTCGACGCCTTCGACCGTTTGGCCGTTCATCGGTGACGTATGGCTCGCGCCTTGGATGTCGTGGATGCGGATCTTATCCGTGATCTTATAGTCGTACGTCGTCACGGCGCTGAACGCATCGCCTGACTTGACGGCGACTTTGAGCGTCTTCGTCGTTTCGACACGGACTGGATCTGTATAACGTGTCCCGTTCACTTTCGGGTCTGACCCGTCGAGCGTGTAATAGATCTCAGCGCCCGCAGTCGTCGTCGAAAGCGTCACGTCTTGAGGTCCGACGAACGTGCCGGCGCCTGGCTTCGCTGTCGCAGGGCGGAGGACAGATGCGTCAATGACCGTGTCAGACGTGTCGCGCGGAATGATTTGATAGGCATCATCGAACTGTTGAACGATCCCGGTGATTGATGAGTAATTGACGTCTGTCTGTAAGTCGAGACTGCCGCGCTCGTCGCGGACGATAAACTCTTTCGTCCCGTCTGTCGCCGTCAAGTTTTGGCCGCTGCCTGTTAGTGTGACGTTCTTCACCGTCACGAGTTCAGACTCGACGTCTTCGTTGACTTGATCGCCCGTGACGACTTGTGCGGTCGGTACGTTTGACGTTTGTTTCGAGACGACGACGGCGCTGTTCAATTGAAGGAGTTCACGATATGAACCGACGACACCCGTGACGACGACTTCGTCACCGACGTTGACGGCGAGCGAAGTCGGTCGGACCGATAGGCCGCCAGTCGCGTCTTGGATTGAAATCGTATTGGCGAGTTTTGCCGTGACGACCCCTTTAATCGTGACCGTCTCGCCTTCAGCCTTCGTGCGGGCATCATTGATCGAGATTGGTGTCACTGGTGCCGGTGGTTCTTCCGACCCGCCATCCCCATACTCGACACCTTGGAACGTGTGCTTACCGAGATCCGTGAACGAATCGGTCGGGAGTGAGGTCCATTCGGTGGCCGGATCGAACGCATCCGTACCGTTAGCATCTCCGGTCGTGACCGTATCTTTACGAATCAACGTCTGGTCAGCGGTTGCGACGCTTGTTCCCCATTTTGTGCCCGGGTCGACACCGATTTGACCGAAGACGTCGAGCACAGTGTCACCTTTTTTCAAGACGAGCGTGTCATCACCGTTAAAATTCGTCACACCGCTCGTCGCATTTGATTTTGCCTTGAGCGCCTCACTCGCACTGCCGTTGACGATGACATACGTGCCACCCGGTTGCAGGGTCCCCGTCAAGTTGAGCGTCGTTCCAGGAGCCGTCCCGCCGTTTGAATACAGTTCGAGCTTGTAGGCAGAGAGGTCGATGGCTGAATCGGTTCCGTTGAACAATTCAATCGCTTTGTTGTTGCTTGATCCTTCAATATACTCCGAGATGAATAAGTCTGCTGCGTTCAACGTTTCGGCTTGTACGTTTGCCGCGATCGGCGTCATGCTGCTGACGATCAGTCCGGCTGATAAAGCGAGGCCGGTCATTTGTTTGAGTGAACGTGCTTTTGGTTTCCCCATGTTGTAGTCTCCCTTTGGTATGTAGATGGCCGATACGATTTCCCGATTCGTTTGGTCACTTGTTGAGCGTTTAGCCCCCTCCTAGTCAATACGAGAAATGATAGCGCTTACATTATTCGACTAGTGTCTACGAAAATGGCTCGTTACGACTCCATCGATTGGTGTATTTGACTATCATTTACCAACTTTGCAACTACATGTTAAACATAACCAAGCAGACGTCAGAACTCAATCTTCTTTTAACGAAGTTCATATTACATTTCGATTACAAGGTAATGAGTTTTTGGATTTTTCCCTTTTAGGTTGACGACAAGGCCATGAACTCTTACAATTCATTAATACAAATTAAGTGTATCGGTTAACTGTGAATTAATAGGGAGGAAACGAATGACGACGACTACTTATCCGGTCATCCCGGGAGCGGGGACCTTTTATTATGAAGGGAATCAAACCGGGATATTATTATGTCACGGTTTTAATGGGACGCCACAAAGCGTGCGCGATGTCGGGATCGACTTGATGGAAAAGGGCTTCACGGTGTATGCACCTCGCTTGACGGGGCACGGGACCGACCCCGAGGACTTTAGATGTTCGACGAACAAGTGCTGGTATGAGAGCATGGAAGCAGGTATCCGCTTCTTGCGCGAGCGATGTCGCCACGTCATCGTCGTCGGACAATCGATGGGCGGGACGCTCGCCTTGAAAGCCGCGCTCGCTGGCCTTGCCGACGCCGTCATCACGATCAACGCGGCGTTGTCTGTACCGGGCTACGCGTGTCATGCGGCTGACGACGTCTGTCGCTTCATCGACGAGGACGAGCCGGATATCAAGGCAAATGACGTGTATGAGATCGTCTACGACAAAGTACCGACGTCGGCCATTCGCGAATTGCTCGCTTTAATCGAGGAAGTTCGGCCTCGTGCGTCGGACGTGGACGTTCCGACGTGCGTCATCCATTCCGCTGTCGACCACGTCGTCCCGCCGGAAGATTCGATGTGGTTGTATGACAAGATTCAGGCGCCGAAGCAGCGTATCGTTTTGGAGCAATCGTACCATGTGGCGACGATGGACCATGATCGCGGTCGGTTAGCCGACGCGATCGGTACGTTCTGTGAACAAGTGACGACGGTTGAACAAATGTAGTCTCTAAGACTGCATTTTTATTTGCACTTCTTTGCAAACGCTTGCACTAATGATATTGTAAGATTAGATTTACCCAAACAGTGGTATGTACCTTCATTGATACTAATCGTAGGCTTAGGAGGAATTTGGCGTATGGAGACGGCGTTCAGACAAATTGAGAAGCAAGGCATCGCCCGGGCATGGTGGAAAGAAGCCATCGCCTATCAAATATACCCACGCAGTTTCAAAGATTCGAACGGGGACGGTATCGGCGACCTCCGTGGCATTATCGAAAAGCTTGATTACTTGGAAGACCTCGGCATCGATGTGATCTGGCTCTGTCCGATGTATAAATCACCGAACGATGACAACGGCTATGACATCAGTGATTACGAAGACATTATGGAAGAGTTCGGGACGATGGAAGATTTCGATGCGTTGCTGAGCGCGGTCCATGCGCGAGGGATGAAGCTATTGCTAGACCTCGTCGTCAACCATACGTCAGACGAACATCCATGGTTCGTCGAATCGAAAAGTTCGAAAGACAACCCGAAGCGGGATTGGTATATATGGCGAGACGGATCAGAAGACGAGCCACCGAACAACTGGGCCAGCATTTTCGGCGGCTCGGCCTGGGAATATGACGCGGCGACCGAGCAGCACTACCTTCACGTGTTCTCTAAAAAACAGCCTGACTTGAATTGGGAGAATGAAGAAGTGCGCGGTGCAGTCTACGATATGATCAACTGGTGGCTCGATAAAGGAATCGATGGGTTCCGGGTCGATGCGATCAGCCACATTAAAAAGATGCCGACCGAGACGACGTTGCCTTCCCCGGATGGCAAACGTCACGTCACGGCGTTCTCGATGTATTCAAATATCGAGGGGATCCACGAGTATCTCCAAGAGATGAAGCGAGAGACGTTCGCCAAGTACGATATCATGACGGTCGGGGAGACGAATGGGATCGAGCCGAAAGCGGCCGACCTGTGGATGGGACCTGGAAACGGGGCGATGAACATGGCGTTCCATTTCGACCACGTCGATATTATGCGCAAGTCCCGGCTCGCCCCGCTTGACGTCGTCGAACTGAAGCGTATTTTTGACAAGTGGCAACAAGGGTTGCTTGAAACAGGGTGGAACGCCCTCTATATCGAGAACCATGACATGGTGCGTGCCGTCTCGCTCGTCGGGGATGAGAACCACTATTGGCGTGAGAGTGCGACCGCGCTCGGGATGATGTACTTCTTCATGCACGGGACGCCGTTCATCTATCAAGGGCAAGAAATCGGTATGAAGAACGTGCCGTTGCCATCGATTCACGACTACGATGACGTCGCGACAAAGAACGAGTACTTCGAACGGATCGCCAACGGGATGAGTGAAATCGACTCGATGCAACACGTTTGGGGGACGTCGCGCGACAACGTCCGGACGCCGTTACAATGGGACGCTTCGCTGCACGGCGGCTTCTCGTCAGCCACCCCGTGGATGCCGATCCATGCCGAGTACGAGACGTTGAACGTGGAAGCACAGTCTAAAGACGTGAACTCGATTCTGTCGTTCTACAAGGCGATGATCCGACTGCGCCGAGCCGAGGAGACGTTCACGTATGGAAGTTACCGCGATCTCTTGCCGGAACATCTGCAAGTATTCGCGTATGAGCGCAAGTTCGAGCAACAATGCTTTTATGTGCTCGTCAACTTGACGGCGAATCCGGCCGAGACGACGCTTCCTGGTCTTGACGAGGCGACACTCGTCTTGACGAATGAGGTGGACCCGGAACCGATCGAGCAAGACACGTTCATGCTGAAGCCGTTTGAAGCCCGGTTATATCGCTTATAATGACGAGACACCTTCCATTCGGGAGGTGTCTTTTAGGAGGGGGTCAGTATGCATCAGATCGAACTCGGGAACGACGACGTCACGGTTCGATTCATCATTGCTGAGGCTAATCGTACGACGTTAAAACTCGTCCTCGCTCGAGACGCAGAAATGGTCCGGACAGCTGACTATGTCTCGTTTGGACGAGACCTTACCGAGGCGTATGAGCAATTGAGTGGTAAGGCCCAACTTCAAAATGAGAGCGGCCGGACGATTTTAAGGATTGCGTTCAACAGGGGACGGGTCGATGTCTCAATCGCGTGGGGACAAGGCGTGATGACGTTTGCGACCGATCAAAGTTATTTGACGAAAACGCTTGGTCAGATCGGTCCGTTTGAATAGACTGTGACAAATGCGGGAAAAGAGCATATGATAGAGGTTGACTATACGGAAAGGGGTGTCGGGTATGGATGGTAAGAAACGCGCGGACATTCGCCCAGGACTCCACGTCCAGATCGTCCTGAAACAAGATCAGCGGAGCGGGAAGTTGACGAAAGGCGTCGTCAAAGACATTTTGACGAACTCGCCAAGTCACCCGCACGGCATTAAAGTACGCTTAAACGATGGACAGGTCGGTCGGGTAAAAGTGATCGAAGCTGGAGGTGAATAATATGAGTGAAAAGAAATTGAGTTTCCAAGAGGCGATGAAGCAAAAACTCGCCGAGAAGAAACAGAACGAAACGAAAGTGCCGACAGGACTTCGTGGGACGAAGCAAAAACCGTTGACGAACCAGTTGACGAAAAAGCCGAACAACCAGAAGAAACGGACCGGCGTATAAACCAAGCAGTTGCTCATGCGAGCGACTGTTTTTTTGTTGGGGTCAATCAGGCGACGCATCAATGAAATGACGATCGTTGAAGTTACGCAGGTGAATCTTCTTTTTAAAAAGTGAAACCTTAAATCAAATAACAGAATAAAAATGATGATTTATTCATTCTTCCAAAATAGTATGTAAGCGCTTTAAGTGTTGGTTTTTCAGTCTTTTTGTTGTGTATCATGTGAATTTTTTGTGAACTCACCTATAAAAAAATTGTTGCTAATTGTCAGAATCTTTGTATAATTCAGAACTAAGACATCATAAAAAAATCTTCAACTTAGATTTCCACAACAGGGAGGAACTTATTCATGGAAGCTGTACAAAACTTGTTACAAGGAAGCGTCGACTTTTTAAACAACATCTTATGGTCGTACGTGCTTATCGTCGGATTGATTGGGGCCGGGATTTACTTTACGGTCAAGACAAGGTTTATGCAGTTCCGCTACTTAAAAGAGATGTTCCGTGTCGTCACAGAAAAATCAGATGCCACAGATAGTAAGAGCATCAGCTCGGCGAAGTCGTTCTTCATCGGAGCGGCAACGCGAATCGGAACTGGTAACTTGGCCGGGGTCACGGTCGCGATCACACTCGGTGGACCGGGAGCAGTGTTCTGGATGTGGATCGTCGCCCTCGTCGGTGGCGCTACCGCGATGATTGAGAGCACGCTCGCTCAAGTGTATAAAGTAAAAGACGACGTCGCATACCGCGGCGGTCCAGCTTACTACATTGAAAAAGGGCTCAACAACCGCGTCCTTGGTATCATCTTTGCAGTATTGATCGCATTCACGTTCGGTCTTATCTTCAACTCGGTACAATCGAACACGATCGCAGCAGCGTTTGATAACGCGTTCGGTCTCGAAGCTGCAGTCGGTGGCGCTATCCTCGTCGTCTTGACGGGTCTCGTCATCTTCGGTGGCGTCCGACGTGTCGCGAACTTCTCGGCAATCGTCGTACCGATCATGGCTGTCCTTTACTTGATCGTCGCTCTTTATGTCGTCGTCGTGAACATCACAGAAATGCCAGCCGTCCTCGGCATGATCTTCAAGAGCGCGTTCGGAATCGAGCAAGCGTTTGGCGGTTCGGTCGGTGCGGCTATCATGATGGGTGTCCGTCGTGGTCTCTTCTCGAACGAAGCTGGTATGGGTTCGGCACCGAACGCAGCAGCGGCAGCAGAAGTGTCACACCCGGCGAAACAAGGTTTCATGCAGACGCTCGGTGTGTTCTTGGATACGTTGATCGTCTGTACGGCGACAGCGGCTATCGTCCTCCTTTCGGACAGCTACGCGGCTGGTAACGGTGAAGGGATCGCACTCCTTCAAAACGCGTTGGCTGAGCAAATCGGTGCTTGGGCACCTGGCTTCATCGCCGTCAGTGTCCTCTTGTTCGCATTCAGCTCGATCGTCGGTAGCTACTACTACGGTGAGACGAACATCGAGTTCATCAAGAAGAGTAAAGGCGCTGTCTTCGGTTTCCGCCTTCTCACAATGGGCTTTGTCTTCCTCGGTTCGGTCGCGAGCCTCGGCTTCGTTTGGAGTCTCGCCGACTTGTTCATGGCCGGTATGACGCTCATCAACTTAGTCGCCATCTCGCTTCTCGGCGGTGTTGCCTTCAAAGTACTTCGTGACTACGAAGAGCAACGGGCCCAAGGTCTCAACCCACGCTTCTCGGCCCGTAAGCTCGGCATCGAGAACACGGAATGTTGGGACGTCGACGAGGACGAAGTCGCAGAAGGTACGGTTCAAGTCGCCGCTGCCGATTCGTCAAAATAATCATTTACGCAACAACAGGGGCCCTGCATCGGGGCCCCTGTCTTTTTATGCGTTCTGGCGGAGCGTTTCCACGTTCGCCGTCCCAGGTTTTGCGTTCAAATGGAGGTACGTGCCGGCGACGAACAAGGCGCCCCCGACGATGTTGCCGAGTGTGGCAAACAGTAGATTATAGAGTGCGAGCCCGATGTTGATGGCTTCAGACGGCGCATAATAGAGGGCGAGCCCGAAGATACCCATGTTGGCAATCGAGTGCTCGAAACCGGCGGCGAAGAAGACGACGACCGGGAGCATCGTCAACATGATTTTGGCGACGTCGTTTTGCGTCTTAAGCGGCATGAAGATGGCGATACAGACGAGTACGTTACAGAGGATTCCTTTTAAGAAAATAGCGAGTGCGTCACCGCTCATCTTTTTCGCGGCGACGACGGATAAGAGATGGTCGCTACCGACCTCACCCATACTGTGGGCGCCGATGACGAGTACAGTGAGCAACAATGCGCCAACCAAGTTGCCGACCCAACTGATGCCCCATACTTTGACGAGATCGCTCCATGCGACACGTCCACGCTTCGCACCGGTATACAAGTACATCGTGTTGCTCGTGAACAGCTCTCCGCCCATCCAGACGATAAAGACGAGTGCGACCGAGAAACTCATGCCGGCAAACAGAATCGTCCCTGGTACATCGATAAACATGTTTCCGACCGTAAATGCGAAGACGACCCCGATCCCGATCAAAAAACCGGCGACGATTGAACGAAGTGCGTATTGAGCGAACGAGTGACGAAGCAGCGTCGCTTTTTTATGGGCGGCTTCTTCCATATAATCGATAACTTGTTTTTCCATTTGAATAAGACCTCCTTTAGACAACTTAAGTCTAGGAGGTCTTAAAAAAGTTTGCAATTGTTTTCACAAACTTTTGATGAGAGGATTTGTATCCGTTCACATCGTTGCCACGAGTTCGACTTTGATGCGGTCCGGGTCTTCGAAATAGAGCGCGACGTAGTTCGGACCGCCCGCATACGGAAAACGGTCGGCGTACAGCTCGTTGAAGCCGTAACGGGACAAGCGACTGCGAAAAGATTCGAGTTGCTCCACCGATTCAGCGTGAAAGGCGAGGTGGTTCAGTCCTGTTCGCTTCCGATGGTACGAGGGTTCGAGGTATGCCGGTTCGGTTTGAACGAAGACGAGGTACGTCTCACCATGACGATAACTTTTTCCGTGTTCCCATTGTTGGTATACCGTATACCCAAGCTCTGTGAGGAGCCAATCCCAAGCGATTAAACTTTTGTTCAGGTCAGAAACATAGAGCTCTACGTGGTGAAGCATGCGTCTCATCCTTCCGTCGGACGTTTCAAAAGCGGCCGTTTAGTATAATGGTATTATACAACGACTGCAGGGGGAACCATATGGACAACACGGGGCTTGTCTCGAACATATTGATCGCGGGAAAAACAGGCGTCGGCAAGAGCGCCTTCTTGAACTATATTTACGGACGTGACGTGGCCGAGTCACGGGCGGGCAGCCCGGTGACGGCAGAAGGCCTGCACGAATACGAGTATTACGATCTTGAACGCGGGATCTTGTTCCGCTTTTTTGATACGTGGGGACTTGAAGCCGACCGGTCTGAAGAATGGCATGAAGCGGTCATCGCCGTCGTCAATAAGCGGGAAGGGGCACTCGACATCGCTGACTGGTTCCACACGATTTATTATTTGCTGTCAATCAACTCAGGTCGTGTCGAAACGTATGAGCTCGAGGCGATTTTGAAGCCGCTTTACGCGAAAGAGAGCAACGTCACCATCATCTTGACGAACTATAATCCGGACAGCGCGATGAACGTGGAGAAAGCCGAGGCGATGGAAGACGTCTTGATGCGAGAACTTGGCATCAATCGTGACGCCATGATCCGAGTGAACAGTGTCGAGAAAAAGCTGCTGAGCGGACAAGTCGTACCGACGCTCGGTTATGAGGCGGTCTGGCAGCGGAACCGAACGAACCTCTGGCAGGATGTCGAGCGGAAATTACCGCTCAACTTGACCCGGCATTTATTGGACGAGCTCGAAGCGTGGCGCGACCGCAGTTACCGTTCGGCTGAAAAAATTCGGATAATCACTCCGCAAGCGATGATTAGCTGGAAAGCGCGTCAAATCGAAAAAGATTTGGAGAGCACGCTCGAACAGGCCGCGCTCACGACGGAAGAAGCGATGGCGCAGGGGGTCCGTCATTACATTCAACTGATGGAGCGCTATCCGCTCGTCGGCAAAAAGGCGGACGTCGGTTTCAAGACGCGCCGGGTCGAACTCGGCTTTGATTATTCATTTAAGCGGACGATTCGAAAGATGGTGCTCGGGATGATTCCTGGCATTCATTTCATTTACTGGGCGTTCAAGCGTCGGACGGCGGAGCGAGGCATCAAAAAAGCCATCGACCAACAGTATGAGACGGTCAGGCAAGCGATCGTTCAGGACGTGCAACGTGGATTCGAGAACGAGATGAAGCAGCTTGGGCGTACGCTCAAGCAATGAGGAGGAAGTCATATGGAGAAAAAAGTGCCATTTAATTTAGATACGTACGATTTGAAAGAGGAGTTAGGTCGCCTGCGGGGCGAAGTCAAAAAACCAAACATATTGATCGCCGGTGCGACCGGTTCTGGGAAGAGCTCGGTCGTCAACCATGTGTTCGGTCGCGATTTGACGAAAGTGGCGGCCGGCGAGCCGGTGACGCGTGGAATCCACCAGTTCATGAGTGATGACATCGCGATCGTCCTCTATGATAGTGAAGGGTACGAGATCGGAAGTGAGCGCCAACAGGCGTATGCCGACGAAGTCATCGGCTTCGTCGAACGGGCGCAGACAAAACCTGCGGCCGAGCAGATGCACCTCGTCTGGTACGCCATCAACGCCTCGATGAAACGGGTCACACCGCTCGATCGGACGCTGATCAAACAGTTGAACGACGTCACTTCGGTCGCAGTCTTATTGACGCAAATCGATCAAGTCGACATGGATGAATTGACGGCGCTGCGAAACGAATTGGCTGGAGTCGTACCGGAAGACGCAATTTTTCAGGTGAGTGTCGCCGGTGAGTTATTGAACGATGCTGAACTTCGGGACCACCTTGACTGGGAACGTCTCGTCACATGGTCGGTCGAACAGCTCGACCAGTCACTTCAAGAAGGATTGCTCATGGAGATTCACGCGGAGAGCGAAGCGATGCTCAAGCTGAAACGTAAGAAGGCGAACCGGATCATCTCGGGCTATGTCGCGAGTGCTGGGACGGCTGCTGCCGTGCCACTCCCGTTCGCGGATGCCATCGCGTTGACACCGATCCAAGTGACGATGAGCGTCCACTTGTTCCGTTATTGGGGCGTCAAAGCGAGCGATGACATGTTGAAAACGTTGATTGGCAGCACGATCATCCCGCAAATCGGACGGACGCTTTCGAAGACGCTGTTGTTGAACGTCATGAAGTTCTTCCCGGGTGCGAACGCGGCGGCGAGCGTGATCAATGCGACAGTGGCATCCGGGATCACCTGGGCAATCGGCCTTGCTATCAATGAAGTCGCGTATCGCAATGCGATGGACTCTTCGAAGACGATCGAGCAACTGCTCAACAGTGACTTTAGTTCATTGTTCGATCAGTTCATAAAAGAGAATCCGATGTCGAAAGACAAATCGTGATTCGAAGTTTGTTACGATGAGAGAGAACAGGGGGAATGGATATGAAGAAACGAATTTACATCACACGACGTCTGCCAGAAGAAGCAGTGGCGCCGCTGCGAGACAAGTATGACGTCCGCATGTGGGACGAAGAGGCGGTGAGCGTACCGCGTGACGTCTTGTTGAAAGAAGCAGCATCGGCTCATGCGCTATGGACGATGCTCAGCGACACGATCGACCGCGAGTTGATCGAACAGGCGCCTGACCTCGCAGTCATCTCGAACTTGGCCGTCGGTTATAACAACATCGACATCGAAGCGGCAAAACAGCACGGCATCGTCGTGACGAACACACCGGACGTCTTGACCGAGACGACAGCGGACCTCGCGTTCGGACTCATGATGATGACCGGGCGCCGGCTCGGAGAGGCAGAACGTGACTTGCGGGCGGGGGAATGGAAATCGTGGACACCGATGGGCTACGTCGGGATGGACCTGTATCAGGCGAAGCTCGGGATTATCGGGATGGGACGCATCGGCGAGGCGGTCGCACGCCGGGCCCGCGGCTTTGACATGGACGTCTTGTACCATAACCGGACGCGTCGTCATGAATCGGAGTCGATGTACGGATTCGTCTACGCCGAACTCGATGACTTGCTCGAGCAGTCGGATTTCGTCGTCGTGCTCGCACCGCTCACCGAACAGACGCGTGGCATGATCGGCGCCGACCAGTTTGCCAAAATGAAAGACACGGCCGTCTTCATCAATGTCGCCCGCGGCGAGATCATTGATGAGTCGGCACTGTACGAGGCGTTGAAAGCCAAGCAAATTTGGGCAGCGGGGCTCGACGTGTTCGCGAAAGAACCGGTGGCGATGGACCATCCGCTCTTGACGCTTCCGAACGTCACGACGCTCCCGCATATCGGCAGCGCCACGATCAAGACGCGCCTCTCGATGATGGCGCTCAACCGAGAAGCCATCGTCAACGTACTTGAAGGGAAAGAACCAAAAAATCGATTGACGTAAAAAAAGAGGAACCTGACATCATGTGTCAGGTTCCTCTTTTCTGTCCATTAAAAGCGGCGAATGTTGTCTGGATCTTCAACATCGTTGCGTAACGCTCGGTCATCGAGCCCGCGAAGCTTCGCTTCTTTATCGTTCAGTTTGGATTTTTCATCAAGCGTGTCTTGTTCTTGATCGACGGCCCGGTTCGGGTTGTCTGGTGCGGATTCGTTAAAAGGCTTCGAATCGACTTCCAAACCGTCAGCGGTATGATGTCCTTGATGGCCTGTATCGTGCTTCGACTCGTTGTAAGGCGCCGAATCGATTGTCAAACTTTCATTGTGACGGCGTTCGTAGTCTTCATCGACATAGATCAAAATCTTGCCGGCCTCGACGTCGCTGTAATGGCGGTTGACTTCTTCTTCGCTCAGTCCCATGTTGCGGAGCCCGGCGTGAACGTCTTCGTGGCCGCTCAAGAATGAACGGACTTTGTCGAACCAACTTGTATCGTGTGAGGCCTCGGTGTGCACGTCCGTTTTACGGCGCAAAATCGAGACGCTGTCCTCATGTTTGGAGACGACGTATATGTCTGAGTCTTTGTATCCTTTGACACGTAGCTCTTCGATTTTTCCTAGAGCCGATTCTTGCGTGTCATACATGCTAATAAATCGTTTCTCACTCATGGTTGTCTCCTCCTTATAATCGGCGATGGTCCTCTAAGCCGGAATGTCCCCGTACAATCGGATCTTCTTTCGTACCGCGTGGTTTTTCATCATGATCATTGAACGGTTTGGCGTCGAATGCAATCCCGTCTGCCTTTTCCCCTTGATCGTGGTCGAGTTCACTGTCTTTTTTATACATATTCGGATAGCGCTCGTACGAATGTTTATCAACGTAAAGCAACAGTTTGCCGTCGTCGATGGCTGAATAGTATTCCTCTGCCTCGGCATCGCTAAGACCCATATTACGCAGCTCATCGCGAATCCGGTCGCTGCCGTGAAGGAATGCTTTGACGCGGTCTAACCAATTGACATCGCGAATCCCAGACTCGGCGTTCACGTCGGTGTGATCGCGCAATGCGGAAATTTCCCCGTTCCGCTTGGCTACGACATGCATATTTTTCTCCGCTTCCCCGGCCTTTTTGAGTTCGTTCACTTTGTCCATCACTTCTTGCTCGCTATGAAATAACCCAATCATTTTACGGTCTGACATGGTCTGCCCCCTTTATCATCTCGTCTTTCGATTAAATTGACGTCACGGTATTAGTAATTTCCGTTCTGGCGAATGTTCAAACAAAAAACGCCATCTCATCTGAGACTGGCGTCATTAATAGTAAATGGTCATCGTATCGTTCCCTAGATGGCAACGCGTGCTCTTCCAGACAAACTCGGCGAGTGTCCACAGCGCCATGAAGCCGCTGATCGCTAACAACACTAATGCGTAGATGGGCGTCAATTGAATCAAAAACGACCATCCGAGCGTGAACAGGAGCGGTTGAATCAGGATCACGAAGCCGACATACACGAGAATGATGAGCAGTGCGAACAAGATGCGGCGTCCGATCGTCTGAAAGTGGTGACGGAAGCGCGTCAGTAAACCGAAGACGGCACCGGTCAGTAAGACCGGCAGCACGAAGGCGAAGTAATCGAGTGGATACGAGGCCGTCGGTGCACTGAACAGCCGCAGACTGAACAAGTCGTCCATGACGAGCAGCAGGTTGGCGTAGGCGAACGCGATAATCATGCCGAGCAGCCAGCCGAACTGGTTCCAAATGCGGCGAGACGATTTGATCGCCTCGATTTTTGTGTAGGCGAGAAACGAGACGTCACGCTTTTCGATGTCTTGGAGTTCGAGCTGCGTCTCGTTCAACCGCTCGACGGCCCAGTCGAACTCACGGTTCGCTTGCACCTTCTCATGCATTTTAAGTTCGCCTGACTGCTCGATGATGGAGCGGTAACGGCGACGATACTCGTCGTTCGTTTTTGGTTTTTCGATCAAGAACATCGCATAGGCGCGTGGGTCTTGACTCGTCAGGCCGTCGAGGGATTGACCGCTTCTTTCTGCTTGTTGAATATACCCGGCCAAACTGTTGAGCAAGCGCTCCGCTGTTGAGTTGTCGTCTAACAGTTCAGACAGATGCGTTCGCACTTGTTCGTAAAATTGCTGTACGGTCGGGTCGTTCGATACATGTGGGTTCAGGACAATTCCTCTCTTCTATATAAAATGGTCATACAGGCGGTTCGTCGTTATGGGAAAGTTTGAGCGATTCAAAGTCGCCTTGTTCGATGCTACGAATCAAGATTTCACTTCCGCCCATGTTTGTGGCGAGCGGGATCGAGTAGACGTCACAGAGGCGCATCAATGCACTCACGTCCGGCTCGTGGGGTTGGGCGGTCAACGGGTCGCGGAAGAAGATGATCATATCCATCTCTCCACGGGCGACCGAGGCGCCGATTTCTTGGTCACCGCCGAGCGGTCCCGACTTAAAGCAATGGACCGGAAGTCCCGTCGCTTCGGCGACACGTTTTCCGGTCGTTCCCGTCGCGAACAAATGATGTTTCTCTAATACGTGAGAATAGGCTTTGACGAGTACGATTAAATCATCTTTTTTCTTATCGTGGGCAATCAGGGCGATGTTCATCTTGACTCCTCCTTAAAAAGACTTCTTCTTAATTCGTATCATATTTGAACTAGAAAGACACGCCTTGTTTATCAAGGTAAAATTTTCCTTAAAAAATATTTTTCCAGTTAATATTTATTCAGGGATAAGAATTGTCTATGTTTAGGCATATGAAAATGTTGGTATTTATAAAGGGAGTCAAATAAATAATAATCATTTCAAAAGAGATTGGAGGAAGATGTCGGATGAACGATACAACGTATAATTTCAACACGTTCATGTCTTGGTTGCCAGAGCTCTTGCTTGCACTTCTTGTCCTTGTCGTCGGTTTTATTTTGGCGAAAGTTCTGGAAAACGTGACGCGCAAAGCGCTACGTAAAGCGCGCCTCGACGATCGTGTTGGTGTCAAGCAAGAAGGAGAGCCGGAAAAAGCCGGAAAAGAAGAAAAGCGGTGGACACCTGAACGGATCATCGCGAAAATCGTCTTCTTTGGAGTATTACTTCTCGCATTCTTAATCATCTTCGAATTTATGAACGTGCCAGCGATCACGCAGCCGTTTAGCCAAATCTATGAGGGCTTCTCAGGTTTAATTACCGGAGTCGTCAAAGCAGGTCTCATTCTACTCGTCGCCTGGATTATCGCGACGCTCTTGAAAAAAGCGATTCAAATGGCTGGTCATCGCCTCAACTTGAGCAAGTTGATGGAGAAGACAGGTCAGGAGTCGACAAGTGTCAACCAGACGAAATGGGTCGACACGGTCGCAAACATCGTCTTCTACTTGGTGTTGTTGCTAGCACTTCCTGCCGTCCTTGACGCGCTCGGTCTCCGAGGCATCAGTGGACCGTTTGAAGACTTGTTGAACAGCTTCCTCGCCTTCATTCCGAAACTCGTCGCAGCGGCACTCATCTTTGCGATTGGTTATATCGTCGCGAAAATTGTCCGCGATATTTTGACGAAGTTCTTGGAAGCGGCAGGACTCAACAAGTTTGCCGAGAAACTTCACTTGGAAGATTATGTGAAAGGGTCAAGCCTTGCGAAAGCGGTCGGTACGGTCGTCTTCATCTTGATCATGATCCCGGTCACAATTTCAGCACTTGAGGCACTCGACATTCGAGGCATCTCAGACCCTGCCATCTCCATGTTGAACAATGTCTTGGCCATGATTCCGAACATCATCGTCGCAATCGTCTTGATTCTCGCTGGTGTGTTCGTTGCCAAATGGCTCAAAGGGGTGGTCGTATCACTTCTTGAGAATTTGGGCGTCAACTCGCTCGCAAGCAAGATGGGTCTCGGTGGACGTTCGACATCATCGACGTCGATTGCTCAAGTAATCGGCACGATCGTTCAAATCATCATCATCTTGTTGTTCGTGTCGGAAGCTCTGCAAGTCGCCAACCTCGACTTCATGGCCTCGCTCGCGACTGCAATCTTTGCTTACTTGCCGATGGTCATTGCAGCCATCATCGTCTTGGCGGTCGGCTTCTGGCTCGCCAATATGGCAGAGCGTCTCGTCGGCAGCGTGCTCGTCGATGCGTCAGGTCAACCGAGCGTACTACGCCACGTCGCGAAGTATGCGATTCTCGGGATCGCCTTCTTCATGGCCATCAGCCAGCTCGGCATCGCGCCGATGATCGTCAATACGGCGTTCCTGCTTATCCTTGGTGCTGTCGCCCTTGCGTTCGGCCTTGCCTTCGGTCTCGGTGGACGTGAAACAGCAGCTCGCTACTTGAAAAAAGCTGAGAAGAGCATCGATGAGACGGAAGTATCAAAAGAGGGTCTCGAACAAGAGAAAGCACAAATGAATCAAGAAGCTGAAGCTGCGAAGCAACAGGCGAAGCAAGGTATCGATCAGTCGAAACGTGAAGCGGATCAAACGAAACAAGAGTTGAAACGTGAAACGAATCGGACAACGGATGTGACGAACGTGGACGGTCCAGAGCCGAACCCGTTCCATGAAAACATCACGCCAGAAGATAACCGTTCACCCGACGACAACGAAGGTCCACGTCGTCCATAATCAGTGAACTGAGCGAGTCTCTCTAGTGAGAGGCTCGCTTTTTTTTGCGCTGTGAAAAAGGGTGATTTTTGGTCGATAAACAGAATGAGAGAAGTCGGTGAAGAATAGGAGGGGTCAAAGTGTTTGAACGCTTTCAAAATACGTTAATCATGAATTATATCGTCGGTTCAGGAATCGCGGTGTTCGGTGTCGGGGGTCTGTTCATCTTCCAAACGCTCGAACTGTCCCGTGCTGAAGTGATGTCTTTGTTTGCGATCATGGCGGTCTCAGTTGTCGTCATGATCAGTCTCGAATTACTGATGTATCGGCGTCACATCCGGCCGATTCGGAGCGTCTTTCGAAGTGAGGCGCCTAGTTATGAGGCGCTTCAACAGGCGTTCGATCAGACGAGTCACTTTCCGACGTTGACGGTAAAGCGCATACTAGGACCTCATTTATTTGGTCTTTCAGTTTCGTCCATGAGCTTGACCGCATTGGCGATTCAACAAAACTGGATCGATTTGCCGTATCGTTTGATTGGAATGGCGGCTTTTGGGGCGGTATTGATCGCGATTTTACATGCGCTCATCGAGTTCTTTTTGACGTATCGGTCGGTCGAGCCGTTGTTGCTTCATTTACAAGATCAAAGTGAGCAGCTGTACGATACCCCACTCCAGGCGTCGTACCAGTCAATTAGCGTCCGGACGAAGCTTTTGATCAGTATGCTCGTCATCGGGGTGTTTCCGGTCATGTTGTTCATTCTCGCTTCGGGCGTCCAACTGTCGACCGTCGAGCAAGTCGACGCATATTGGCAGTGGGCGGCTTTGATTTTAGTCGTCATCATCGGTGTCGCGACGTTCAGTAGTCTGCTCCTATACGACAACATCAAGCGTCCGCTTGCCACGTTGACACAAGGGGTCGAACAGCTCGATGCCGGCGAGCTGAAACCGATCGATAACCCGTATGCTGATGAGTTTTCGCAGCTGGTGAACGGGTTCAATCAGCTGGTGAAGAACGTCAATGAACGCGAGGACGAAAACGAGCAACTGCTGAACAGCTTGTTCGTCTTGTTCGCGGCTACACTCGACGCCCGTGATTCCTACACAGCCGGCCATTCGGAACGAGTGGCCGCCTATTCTGTCGAACTGGCATACGCGTTAGGTTTACCGCAGGCGCAGATCGAGTTGCTCCGTAAATCGGCGTTGCTTCATGATATCGGGAAGATCGGGATTCGTGACGACGTTTTGTTGAAAGAAGGAAAGTTGACAGATCACGAGTTCGCCCAAATTCAAGAGCATCCGACAATCGGGATTCATATTTTGAATCAGATCACGTTGCCGGTCTCACTTCAGCCACTCATGACGGGTGTACGGTCACACCATGAACGAATCGACGGGAACGGCTATCCAGACGGATTGTCCGGTGAAGCCATCCCGCTCTTTGGCCGCATCATGGCAATCGCTGACGCCTACGACGCGATGACGTCAGACCGTCCGTATCGGCAAGGGATGCCTGTCGAGAAGGCGCTGTCGATTTTAGAGAGCGGGCGCGGCATCCAATGGGACGCGGCGTTCGTCGATGTGTTCGTTCAGCTGCGCCGTGAGGCGTTGTCCGCCTAAACGATAACAGGTCTGTCTCCGCGGAGACAGACCTGTTTGTCAGATGAACGTTTCGACGACGTACACCCCGAGGATGCCACCGAGCACGACGAGCATCAAGTTGACGCGCAGCAAGGCGAGCACGGTCGCGAAGGCGCCTCCGGCCAAGGCTGACGACAGGCTGCTCGTCGAATAGAGGATACCCGGGAAAATCAAGCTCGCGAGCACGGCATACGGCGTGAACAACAAGAAGCGCTTCAAGAGCGGCGGTAACTTCAAGTCGCGCAGCCAAAGGAGCGGCACGAGCCGCGGGACGTACGTGACGAGCGCCATAGCGAGGACGAGCAGGAACAGACTGATCATGTTACGCCCTCCTGTTCATAAAGCAGGGCGCCGACCCCGGCGGCGACGATTGTCGCGATGATGATACTCAAACCCGATGATAGCGGAATGAACGGGGCGACACCCCAATAGAGCACGACTTGGGTCACGACGGCAAGCGCCGCGACGACGATGACCGGTTTTCGCGTAAGCGATGGGACGAGCAATCCGATGAACATGGCGTACAAGGCGATGCCCATGCTCGCCTGGACTGACTGGGGGAGGCCGAAAGCGAGAAATACGCCGATCCATGTCCCGACGTTCCAAGCGAAAAAGGCGATCAAGTTCAAACCGAGGACAAAATGGCCACGTGTCGCTTCGTTCCGAGTCGAGGCGACACTGAACGTCTCATCGGTCACCCCGAACGCGATGGCAGCCAGGAAACGGTTCGAGGTTGTCTCGATCCGTTGCGACAGCGAGGCCGACATGAGGAAATGGCGCAAGTTCAAAATGAACGTCGTCAAGACGATCTCCCAATACATCGAACCGGCCATGATCAATTGAATACCGATGAATTGGCTCGCACCGGCAAAGATGAATAACGACATGGCCAACGTGATGACGTTTGGCATGTCGAACGATTTGGCGAGGAGACCAAACGCGATCGCGATCGGAATATAACCGACCGCGACCGGGATACCGGCGCGCATCCCGGAGCGGAACGCGTCTTGGTTGGATAAGGGAGTAGCTTGCTGGATCGGAGTCGCCATCGGCTCTCCTCCTTTCAAAGTAGGTGATGTCCATTCATTCGAGACGAAGGAATGGTTTCCTGCTCACATGATTAAAAAATAGGGTATAGATAGGCGATAAGGAGAGTGAACATATGAGTCGAGCCGAAGAATTTATCGCATCGTACCATCGGATTGAAGATTATTTGAGCCGTGAGATGGGGGACGGACAACATTTCAGCTTCAGCAACATGGTCAACCGTCTCGCCAAGCATAATCCGATCATCGAACGGTATAAAGAAGATTTGCACCAAATGAGCCAGTTGCGCAACGCGATCGTCCACGAGCGGCGAGAGCCTGATTTCATTATCGCCGAACCACACGACTCGATCGTCGAGTTGATGCTCGAAGTGGAACGGGAGCTGTTGCATCCGCGTCAAGTCATCCCGCTGTTTCGTAAACTCGTGACGACGTTTGATGCCGATGACGCGTTAGTCGAGGTGCTCGGTGAGATTCGGGATAAAAACTATTCCCAGTTCCCGGTCTATAACACTGACGGCTCGTGGCGCGGTTTATTGACAAAAAAAGGAGTGACCAGCTGGCTCGCCGAGACAATCGACGGCCCGCACGTGTCACTCGAGGGCGTTCAAGTTAAAGACGTACTTCATCATGATCCGCATCTTCGTCGTTACCGTTTCGTTGCGAAGGAGACGTCTGTCATCGAGGCGCATCAACATTTCATCAACATGAAAGACGGTGTGCGCCTCGACGCGCTCTTGATCACCGAGACCGGGGAAGAGAGTGAACCGCTTCTCGGTATCATCCGACCGCAAGATATTTTATACGTGATCGGTTGAGGCCATGTGCTCGATCGCGACCTCGTATTGGGTGACGGTATTTCCGAGGACGACGGGCTTCACTTCAGACGTGCCGTCGTCCCGTTTTTTATGGGCGTGTTTATAGGCACCGCTGTCGCGCCAATTTTCAAAGCTCGCAGCGTCGCGCCACGTCGTCATGATCACGACTTGATCTTTCGTTTCGTCAGACGTATCGGTCAACACTTGCATGCGGATAAATCCGTCCATCGTCTCGATTCCTTTTGTCGTTTGGAACCGGGCTTTGACCGCATCGACTTTCCCTTTTTCAACATCTAGTTTGTTCATCACAATCCACATCGAGATGTCCTCCTCTGCAAATTCGTACACGTCTAGTATACATGGGGCACCTCGCTTCCTAGCGACTAGATGCTCGGACTTAGCGTTTGGCCCACCAGTCTTCGAACGTCCAGTTGTTTTGCTTCATCGTCGTCGCTTCCTTCACACCGACGTAGCGGAGATGCCACGGCTCATAGTTGTAGCCGGTGATCTTTTCTTTCCCTTTTGGATAGCGAACGATGTAACCATAGCGGTGCGCGTTCTGGATCATCCATTTGCCTTCAGGTGTCTGATCGAACGAGGCGTATAGTCCCATCCGCATCTGTTGACTCGTCATATCGACGGCAAGCCCGGTTTGGTGCTCACTGTGGCCGGGACGAGCGACATACATCGAGGCATAGGCCGTGCCGCGAGCGTTGACCCAATAATTGTAGAGTGATTTTTGCGTGGCGTAGGACCGGTACGCGCTCAATGCGTAAAGCGTGTGTCCTTGTTTTCGGCCGTCATAGTAGAGACGAGCGAGCGCGTGCGCCGCCTCGGCAGCCATGAGCGTCCGTTCGCTTCCTTTCGCATAGACGGTCGGGATGGTGAGCGTGACGAGTTGACGGGACCGATAGGACGCGGACAGGCCATGTTGCTTGTTGACGAGCCGCAACCGCTCCGTTGACGTGAGTTTCGGGATACCGGCCTTTAGATTGCTCGATGGTGTGAAGTAGCGGGTGCTCCCGATGTAGACGTTCGACCAGCTTCGATTGTACGTTGTGTAACGGACGGGTGTGTTGGTGAGGAGTGTCTTGGCGACCGGGGACGATTGCATGGCCCGCCAGTATAGTTTCGTCGTCTTGATCGTGTAGCCGGGCTGAGGTGACGGGGTGGCGGCATAAGTAGACGAGGCGGTGAAGACGAGTACGAGGATGAGCAGCAGGCGGATGAGTTTCATTAGGACGACCCCCTTATGCATGGATAGTTTTCCTTTCCCTTTTTTTGAAATGATGAAAAGACGAGTGATTAGGGAATACTCAAACGACAGTCTCCGTCTCGTGACCCGATAGATGTACAGCCCAAGCCCGATGTGCCGGGGGCGAAGACAAAGTAAACTGATTATATAGGGAAGAACTGTGAACTAGAAGAGAGGAGTGGACGCATATGGAACTTGTTTTTGGCTTACCGTTGTTATTGCTCGTCCTATTCTTTGCCTTTTTGTATTTCAACATCAAAGGGTTATCGAATATGTGGAAAGACTACAACCGGACGAAATCGATGATCCCGCTCGGTTTTTTCATCATCGCGATCCTCGGAATCTTTACCGGGGTTTGGACATGGCTCGTCATTTTGATCTACTACGCTGTTCGTCCGAAAGAGTGACTTGACACCTTGTGCGAAAGCGCATGGTGTTTTTGGTATACTGGGGACGAGGTGTTGTCATGGAGAAATTGATCAAGGCGTGGTTCATCATCACGCTCATCACATTTATGTTATTCAAGCTCGGTGAGACGATGACGTCCGCCTATACGGAGCCAGCGGGCGAAGGAAACCCGTACGTACTCGTCTTGCTCTCCGGCTGGCCGTTCGTCTTGTTGTTCATTTGGATCACCGTCCGGCTCGCCAGACGAACGGTCGCGTCGGTGAATGGTCTCGCGCGGGTCGGTCTCTTCGCCGGGAGCATATTGATGGCGTGGATCGGGCTATACGTGAACTTCGGGCAGGCAAGTTCGTTGCGGGACGGGATACGAGCTTCTGAAAATGCGGCGTACGCGTCGGGTTGGAACCAGTTCACGAACATTATTTACGCGAATCAACTGACGTTTTTCGTGCTGACAGTCAGCTGTATGGCGCTCGGCATCGTCGTCTCATTCGTAACTTCAACTAAAGACGAGGAACAGCTCAAGTAGCCGTTCCTCGTCTTTTTAGGTCAGTTTGCTTTGGTAGAGGCGGGCGTAACGGTCGGCGGCGATGATGGCGTCGGCCACATCTTCAGGCGACACGTCGAAACCGCTATGAATCGTTTCCCCTTCAGCGGTCGCTGCTTGACCGACTTTCAAGATATCTTCTCGTGACGCGTCTTTTAGTTTCACGTCTTCGAGTGTGACCGGCAAATCGAGCGCCATGTAAAGGGCGACGTACCGTTCGAACTCGGCTTGCGTCCGTCCTTCAAGCGCGAGCTGGACGAGTGTCCCGAACGCGACTTTCTCACCGTGCGTCAAATGATGGATCTCCCCGTCTAAGGCGGTGAAGCCATTATGGATGGCGTGGGCTGCCGCTAATCCACCGCTCTCGAAACCGAGACCGCTCAATAGCGTGTTCGCTTCAACGACATCTTCAAGCGCTGGCGTGACGACTTTTGCTTTTACCGATTCATAGGCCGGAATCCCATAATCGAACAACACTTCTTCACAGCGTTTGGCGATCGCTTCGGCGGCGATCGTCGGGACGCCGCCTGCCATCGTCTTGCCACCGAACGCGAGGACACTCCGGACCTCGACCCACGTCGCGAGCGCGTCGGCGATCCCTGAGGCGAGGAAGCGGGCCGGGGCCTCGGCGATCAGTTTCGTGTCAACGAGGACCAAATCGGGATTCTTCTTATAAAACCGGTAACTCTCAAAATTACCTTCATCCGTATAGATGACCGAGAGGGCACTCGTCGGGGCGTCAGTCGAGGCGATGGTCGGCACGATGACGATGCGGGCATTAAGCGCATCGGCGACGGCTTTGGCCGTGTCGAGCGTTTTCCCGCCGCCCATACCGATGACGAACGACGTCTCGTTCGCTTCTGCCGCCTTGGTGATCCGCTCGATTTCGTGGCGCGACGCTTCCCCGACAAAGTCGGCTTTCTCGGCGTTCACACCGCTCGACGTCAACGAGGCGGTCACCCGTTCCCCGATCAAGCGCCAGACGATATCGTCGGCGATGAGAAGTGCCTGTGAGCCGAAATGCCCGACATAATCCCCGATCCGGTCAATTGTATTCTTGCCTTGCACATACTTTGCGGGACTGATGAAAACGCGTTCTGACATATTCAACATCCTTTCTCAAATGAATGTGGCGATAGGACAACATGTGTCTGTTCCCGATTTAAGGCGTGTTTCAAACGAACAATCATGTGACATCTCAGCGAAGCGAGGTCACATGTTCGTCCACATTCCGCCGAGCAATACGAGGACGACAATTAAAGCGGCAACGGCAAGAAATCCCCATTCAAGTATCGATTTGGTCACGATGGTTCCCTCCTGATGACTGATAATCCGAGTATAACGAGTTCAGGCGCCGTTCCTGTTTCAAAAAAATGACCAGGTCAAAAAAAGAATGACGTCTCGTCGTGTCGAGCGTTCGATGGTTTGAATCGAACCACAACGGGAACATTTAATTCGTATGCTTATTTCAGAAGGAGGAAATCACATGTCTAAACACGTACTGATCGTCACGACATCTGCCAATAAACTAGAGAACGGCCACGAAACAGGGTTATGGCTCGGGGAGTTCGCTGAACCGTACCTTTTGTTCGAGAAGAAAGGCTACAAAGTAACGATTGCTAGTATCGAAGGTGGAGACGTGCCAATCGATGCGAACAGCCTAGAAGACGGATTACCGGAAGAAATCTTAAATACGAAAACCTTGTTGAAAGATACGGTCCGCCTTGATCAAGTAGCGGATGAGACATATGATGCTGTCTTCCTTCCAGGCGGACACGGGACAGTCGTCGACTTCCCAGGAAGCGAGACGTTACAGCGTGTCGTTCGAGACGTGTACGAGAGCGGCAATATCGTTGCAGCTGTCTGTCACGGCCCGATCGGCCTCGTCAACGTCAAGTTGAGCAACGGCGAACCACTCGTGAAAGGTAAGCGCGTGACTGGATTCACGGATGCTGAAGAAGTCGAGATGCAACTCGATTCAGCTGTACCGTTCTTGTTAGAGACGGCCCTTCGTGAGAAGGGCGGAGATTTTGACAAAGCAGACAATTGGGCTGTCAACGTCGCCGTCGATGATCGCCTTGTCACGGGACAAAACCCGCAGTCTTCTGAGCAAGTCGCGGAAGAAATCGTGAAAATTTTAGGATAATGATGCGAACGACCTAGGGCTTGACCTAGGTTGTTCTTTTTTTTGGACATATGTCCTTTTCAAGCATTTTATTCTCGCGTACAGTCAGACGAGGAGAATAGGAGGTAAGTATGGGAATCATTTTTGCAGTACTCTCGGGCACGTTCATCGCGCTACAAGGCATCTTTAACGCAAAGCTTGGTTACGCGGTCGGGGCCTGGTTGTCCGTCACGATCGTCCACTTTGTCGGACTCATACTCGCTTTGGGCATTTATGCGTTCAAACGTGATGCAGACATGACGGCGTTCCGGCGTGTGCCATGGTATTACAGTTTAGGTGGGTTATTTGGCGTCTTCGTCGAGAGCTGACGGCCATCCAGCGACTCGGTGTGACGTGGGCAATCTGCGTGTTGCTCGTCGCCCAATTGATCGGGGCGTTCCTTATCGATTTGAACGGTTGGTTCGGGGTGAAGAAGAAGCCTGTCAATCAAGGTCAGATCATGGGACTCGCCTTGATGGTTGTCGGTATCGGGATTTATACATTCACGTGAGGAGGGGTGACATGGGAGTTGAAGCTGCGTTAACACGCCTTAACTGGCACCATCTTTTTTCGACGGAGACACTCGCGGCGTCGTCGATCGTGACATTTCCCACCGGTGCGATGTTGTGTGCGAACGATCAAACGATTGAGTCGTTGTTCGTCGTTTTAGAGGGACGCGTCAAAATTTATACGTTGAGCGAGGAAGGGAAACTGAGACTCTTGCGGTTGAAGACGGCGCCGTCTTTGATTGGCGATATTGAGTACGCCAGCGGCCGGGACGTCCTGCATACGGTCGAAGCGGTCGGGGCGGTCACGTGTCTGCGCATCCCGTTTGAAGCGCTGCGGACGCATAACCGGACGATTGAGTTTACGGAACATCTGCTCCGCGGGGTGTCGGAAAAGTTATTTATTGAGGCGAACGCCTCCTCGAATCATCTGATGTCGACGCTTGAAGAGCGGTTAGCAGGCTATCTCGTCTCACTCAGTGCGTCAGGAAATGAGTTGTTCCAACAAGAGATGAGTCAGTTGAAACGGAAAGAAGTCGCCGAATGGCTCGGGACGAGCTATCGCCACTTGAATCGGACGCTGCAGGCGTTCGCGGACGAGGGACTCGTCGAACGGAGTCGGACGAAAGTGACAATTCTCGATGCGAAACGATTAAACGAACGTGCCAATGGCATGGTGTATGAATAAGGAGGCAGTTCATGTTAGTAGGAATCATTTGTTCAGCGGTGGCTGGCGCGTTCATCAGTGTACAAGCGGCGGTCAATGCCAAAATGAACGTGTATTTAGGAGCTTGGGCGACGACCGTGCTCGTCTTTATCGTCGGATTCGTCGGGTCGCTCGTCCCGCTCGCACTTTTCGGCGGAAACATCCGCGGCGTGTTCGACATTTCACCGATTTATGCGCTCGGTGGTTTGCTCGGTGTCGGGGTTGTATTTTGTGTGATGCGAAGCATTCAACTGCTCGGTCCGACATTATCTGTCTCGATCATTCTCGTGTCTCAGTTGATTTGGGCACTCGGCGTCGACCTCTTCGGAGTGTTCGGAATGCCGCGGTTATCACTGTCACCAGGCCAAATCATCGGGTTGATGATCTTGCTACTAGGCGTGATTGTATTCAAACAAGCTCAGGCGGCAGCCATCGAACATCAAGCGACGGAACAGGCTACTTCACAATGAAGTGGCTTTTTTCGTGAGCAAAACGGGTACAGGTGGATAATGGATGTCTGATATGATGAGATGGAGTAGTACGAAATATACGTAGAGGTGATGAAACAAGTGGATTCTTCCATAGTAATTGATTTAATGATCGTCATATTTTTGATCGTGTTGAACGGGGTGTTCGCGATGACTGAAATCGCGCTCATCTCGTCGAAACCGGCAAAACTTGAAGTCGAGGCGAATCGAGGCAAACGCAGCGCCAAGATCGCGCTCAGACATTCAAAAGACCCGACCGACCTGTTGTCGACCGTCCAAGTCGGGATCACATTGATCGGGATCATCAACGGGGCTTACGGGGGCGCGCGTTTTTCAACACCGCTCGCTGACTTATTCGCACAGCTCGGAATGAGCGCGCAGTATGCGCCGACGGTCGGTTACGTCGTCGTCGTCACGATCATCACGTATTTGTCGCTCATCATCGGAGAGCTTGTCCCGAAACGGATTGCGCTCGTGTCACCTGAACGGGTGACGATGTCGATCATTCCGGCGCTTGACCTGTTCAGCAAAGTCATGCGCCCGTTCATTTGGATCTTATCGAAATCGACACTGTTCTTGTTCAAATTGCTCGGCTTGAAAGCAGAACAGTCGAGTGGGGAGACCGAGCTCGAAATTAAACAGTTGTTGTTCGAAGGGGCGCAGCAAGGGGCGTTCGCCCATGAAGAAGTGCAACAAGTCGAGCGCGTCTTCGCTTTCCACGACCAGTTGATTTATGAACTGATGCAGCCGCGGACGATGCTCGAATGGGTCGACCTCGAGGATGACATGGACGATATTAAAAAATCGATTTATGAGAGTAAACACAACAAACTTCCAGTCGGACGCGATTCGCTCGACGAGTTCGTCGGCTACATCGATGTCCGTGATATTTTAACGCTCGCGACGTTGCGTGAGCCGTCACAAATTTTAAAACGCATTAAGCAGCCGCTCATCGTGCCAAAGCAACGCGAGGCCAGCCAAGTGCTGCAGATGATGCAAAAGAACGGTGTCGAGATTGCGTTCGTGCTCGATGAATACGGTGGCTTCCTCGGTATGGTCACGTTGTTCGACATACTAGAAGAGATTGTCGGAGAAGTGATGATTGAAGAAGAGACACCGGAAGTGGTCCGCCGCGCGGACGGGACGTACTTGGCGGATGGCTTGCTCGGGATTGAAGATTTAAAACGAACGTTCGGGATTCGAGATAATCGTTTCGATGAGGGCCGTAATTTGTACCACACGCTAGCAGGGCTCGTCATTTACTCGCTCGGTGACTTCCCGAAACGCGGAGACATCGTCGAGGCGTACGGGTTACGTTTCGAAGTCGTCGATATGGACGGGAAACGCGTCGACCAAGTTCTCGTGTCGATGTTGCCAGAAACGCCAAACGAAGACTGATGCCTCAGGGCGTCAGTCTTCGTTTTTGTGTGTGTTCCATGTCTCGAACGCCGCGCGCATGAGGACACGGGCGGTGTGGAGCATGGCCCGTTCGTCCACATCGAAGCGAGGATGGTGATGAGGGAAGAGGGCGCCGACTTCAGGATTGCCGGCCCCGGCGAAAAAGAAGCTGCCGGGAACGTGTTGCATGTAGTAGGCGAAATCTTCTCCGACCATGAGCGGAGACATCTCGATGACGCCGGCTTCACCGACGACGTGAGCTGCACTTTGGCGAACATGCTCTGTCTCGGCGTAATGATTGATGACTGGAGGGTAGCCGCGGATATATTCGAGCTCATACGTCGCCTCGCTCGCCGCGCAGACGTGGGAGATGGCGCGCTCCATCTCTGTGATGATCCGTTCTTGTGTTTCTAGCGTGAACGTTCGGACTGTCCCCGATAACTTCGCTTCGTCAGCAATCACGTTGAACGCCTGGCCCGCGGTAAACGTGCCGACGCTTAAGACGGCCGGTTCGAGCGGATCGGTGCGACGGCTGATGACTTGTTGCAACTGACCGACGACGTTCGCCCCGACCATGACGGCATCGACCGTATGTTGCGGAATCGCGCCGTGACCGCCTTTCCCTTTGATCGTCAGCTCGAAGCGGTCGGCTGCGGCCATGATCGGACCGGATTTTACCCCGATCGTGCCGTACGGGAGCGGCGTCCAGATGTGAGCGCCGAAGATGTAGTCGACACCGTCCAAGCAGCCGTCTTCGATCATCGGTTTGGCTCCTCCGGGCGCGAGTTCTTCCGCAAACTGATGGATGAGAACGACGTCTCCCGGCAGGTCGGTCTCACTCAAAGCTTTGGCGAGCACGAGCAGTGTCGCCGTATGGGCGTCATGGCCGCACGCATGCATCGAACCGTTCACTTTTGAGCGGTACGGCACGTCTTTCAAGTCTTGGATCGGCAAAGCGTCAAAGTCGGCCCGGAAAGCGATGGTTGGTCCGTTGCCGCCTCGGATGCGTCCGACGACGCCGTTGCCGCCGACGCCTTCGCGGACTTCGAGGCCGAGCTTGCGCAAATAAGTGGCGATCGTTTTTGGTGTCTCCTGTTCTTCAAACGACAGTTCGGGATATTGGTGAAAATGGCGTCGGAGCGACACCATCTCGTCGTACAGTTCCGTCAATCGTGAATCGAGGTCAGTCACAAGCATGATTTGCACTCCTGTCAGTTAATCATTTTTGTTTGAAACCAGCTCCATAGATTATACGTATCTAAGAGGTAAGAGTTTCTAATCGTCTAAGCGGTGTTTCCCACGATCACCATGAGTCATTGGTTACATTTTTCTAAGTTATGCTTATGGTATACGACGAAAGGGAATTAATACAGAAGTAAATCATGAAATGAGGTGTTGAAATGGGTTGGATTATCGCAATTGGTATCATCGCCGTCTTGGCGGTCATCTATTTTTCGATGTACAACGGGCTCATCAAATATCGAAACTGGGTCGACGAGTCGTGGGCGCAGATCGATGTTCAGCTGAAACGCCGTTACGACTTGATCCCGAACTTGGTCGAGACGGTGAAAGGATACGCGAAGCATGAACAAGAGACGCTCACGAAAGTCGTCGAGCTACGAAACCAGCTTGGCTCGAAGACGAGCCGTCAAGAACAGATGGAAGTGAACGATCAACTGAGCGGTGCGCTCAAAAACTTGTTCGCGCTGCGCGAGGCGTATCCGGACTTGAAAGCGAACGAGAACTTTATGATGCTTCAAGAAGAGCTGACGCAGACAGAGAACAAAGTCGCTTACTCGCGACAGCTGTATAACAATACGGTCATGAAATACAATACGAAAATCGAATCGGTCCCGACGAACATCATCGCTTCCGTCCATAAGTTCGAAAAACGCGACATGCTCGAGGCGCGAGAAGAAGAACGCGAGAACGTTCGCGTCTCATTCTAATGGATTGGAGTGGCGACGATGATTCTGTATGAACAAATCCGCAAGAATAAGATTAAAACCGTGTTCATCGTGGCCGGATTCGTCCTCCTCGTCTTAGCCGTCGGGGTTGTCATCTCGTATTTGAACTATGGCGATCCGCTCCCAGGGCTCATCTTTACTCCGGTGTTCTCGTTGTTTTACATCGGGATCGTCATCATGTCGAGCACGAATATCGTCATGAAGATGAATCACGCCCAAGAGATCACATCGGTTGAACAACATCGTTTCTTATGGCACACGGTCGAGAACATGGCGATGGTCGCCCGTGTCCCGATGCCACGGATCTTCATCATCAATGACGCGTCACCGAACGCGTTCGCGACCGGGCTCAAACCCGAGAAGGCCGCGGTCGCCGTGACAACCGGTTTAATGGACCAGTTGACCCGTGAAGAACTCGAAGGTGTCATCGCCCACGAAGTTGCGCATATTAAAAATTATGACGTCCGCCTGGCGACGGTGACGCTCGCCCTCGTCTCCGTCATCGCCATCATGAGTGACATCGGCTCACGGATGCTGTTTTTCCGAAGTATCGGTGGACGGCGCGACAACAACCAAAATCCGATCTTTATGATCGTCGGGCTCGTCCTGTTGATTTTAGCCCCGATCATCGCGACGCTCGTCAACCTTGCTATCTCGCGAAATCGTGAGTTTTTGGCTGATGCGAGCGGGGCCGAGTTGACGCGGAACCCGGACGCACTCGCTTCGGCGCTCGAGAAAATCGCTAACGTCAAAACGCCAGTGAAAGAGGCGTCACGGGCGTCGGCATCACTTTATTTTTCGGACCCTATGAAGAAAAAGCTGAGTGGGCTGTTCTCGACACACCCGAATCCGGCTGAACGGATTGCCAGACTGCGAAGCATGTAAAAAAAGCCACCTCGCTATGGAGGTGGCTTTCGTTCGTCATCCGGCGCGGTTGCTCCGGAGTTTTTCAATCTCTTCGAGGACGAATTGAACGTTCGTCCCGACGATGACTTGAATATGGTTCGGGCTGACGACTTTAATTCCTGGGATGCCCGCTTTCTTAATTTGCGTTTGATCGACCGTATCCATGTCTTTGACGTCGACACGGAGACGTGTGACACACGATTCGATACCGGTGACGTTTTGGTCACCACCGAGACCGTCATAAATCATGGCTGCCATCGCAGAGTACTGACCACCTGCTGCGACTGGTGCCGTTTTCGTGTCACCTTCAGGCGCTGTTTCTGTCGCGACCGCATCAACTGCTTCGTCCGACTCGCGACCTGGCGTTGCCAAGTTAAGTTTGACGATCATGAAGCGGAAGATCGTGTAGTAGATGGCACCGAAGACGAGGCCTTGGACGAGCAACATGTACGGCTGGTTCGCAAGTGGTAGCCGTGAGCTGAGGACAAAGTCGACGAGACCGGCACTGAAGCCGAACCCGGCCGTCCATTGGAACGTGGCAGCGATAAAGAGTGACACGCCTGTCAACACAGCATGGACAAGGTAAAGAACTGGTGCGAGGAACATGAACGAGAACTCGAGCGGTTCCGTGACACCTGTGAAGAATGAAGCGAACGCTGCGGCGAGAAGGAGCGAGGCTGCTTGTTTTTTACGTTTCGTTTTCGCAGTGTGATACATCGCGAGTGCTGCTGCCGGGAGACCGAACATCATGATCGGGAAGAATCCAGCTTGATAGCGTCCAGTGATCCCTTTCTCACCTTCACCGGACCAGAAGTTACCGATATCGTTGATGCCGGCAACGTCAAACCAAAATACCGAGTTGAGGGCGTGGTGAAGACCTGTCGGGATCAATAGACGGTTGAAGAATCCGTAAAGTCCGGCCCCGATCGCCCCCATTTTCGAAATCGTTTCACCGAATCCGACGAGTCCTGTGTAGACGACCGGCCAGACGAAGTAAAGTGCGACCGAGACGACAATCATGGCGAACGCCGTCATGATCGGCACGAGACGTTTGCCGCTGAAGAAGGCGAGCGCGTCCGGGAGCTTCACATGGCTGAAGCGGTTATACATTTGAGCAGCGACGATACCTGACAAGATACCGACGAACGCGTTGGCGATCCGACCGAATGCTGGGTTGACTTCAGTGACGTCGATTCCTTGGAACAGGGCGACTGTCGCGGAAGACAACAATGTCGTGACCGTGAGGAAAGCGACGAGACCACTGAGAGCGGCCGAGCCGTCACGGTTTTTCGCCATACCGAGGGCGACCCCGACAGCGAAGAGAATTGGAATGTTATCGATGATGGCTGCACCGGCTTTAATGAGGAAGGCGGCGGCGATGTTTTCAGAACCCCAGCCGACCGGGTCGATCCAGTAACCGATGCCCATGAGGATGGCCGCTGCAGGAAGTACCGCAACCGGCAACATGAGCGAACGTCCGAGACGTTGTAAAAAGTTCATCATTGTAAATGTCCTCCTTTTTGATGGTGTTGATCTTGCAGGCGTTGAATGTGGAGCGTGATGTAACCAAGCTCTGACTCGGGCAAGACGATGCCGTATAAGTTTTCCATTTCAGTTGCGACGTCAGACGCACACGCGTAAGCGGACGAGAATTTTGTTTGAATCATCCGAAGCATGTCCTCGTCGATCGTGTGATGATCGTAATGGTTGACCCGATCCATGACGAATCGTAAATGGGTTAATAAGCGTTGATAGGATAAGTCATCTTCTTCGATAGATAGGTCGAGTCGTCGTGAAATCGATTGAATCATGTCTCTTACGATCGTCGTCTGTTTGACCGTCTTGCGCAAATCACCTCCTTTCACTTTGAGTGTATGGATATGGAGCGCGATGAAAGCCGCTTCGTCTTTCGGCATCTTCAATCCGATTTTGTCCTCGATTAGTTGCAGCGCCCACAGTCCGATTTCATATTCGTTGCGATACAAGATTTTGATCTCATTCAACAGCTTGTTCCGAAGTGAGATTCCTTCTTCTTCACGCTCGATGGCGAATGAGATATGATCGGTCAAAACGACGTGGATATGCTCATTGAACGTCGTCTCGAGCCGCTTCTCCGCATGCGTGATAATTTCTTCGGAAATCGTGAAGTGCTCGACCGGGATACGGCTGAGGAGTTGTTGAAACTTATCGTTTTCCGACATGACGAATAGTTTTTCGATTTTGTGCGGGTTGACGATGTCGTTGCGCCCTTTTTTAAACGCGACGCCGGGTCCGATGGCGATCTTTTCTTCACCTTCGTCCGAGACGATGACCGCGTTGTTGTTTAAAATCTTTTTAATTTTTAACATGTGTCCTCCTATCGAGGAGTCATTGTTCCGCTTGAGCGACGACAGTCTTTCCGGAAAGCGAGGGGCCACCTGCGTGGAACGAGTAAGGATTTGGCAGCTCGCTTCCGTTCGTGACAATCATCGGGGTGACCGTGTCCTTCCCGGCTTGATGAATCTGCTTCAAGTCCGCTGTCAACAAAGGATGTCCGACGTCAACATGGTCACCGACAGTGACGTGGACTGTGAACGGGTCTCCTGAAAGTTCGACCGTGTCTAACCCGACGTGAATCAAAATCTCAGCTCCGTCTTCCGTCCGGATGCCGATGGCGTGCTTCGTCGGTGCGATTTGGACGATCGTTCCATTAGCCGGTGCGACGACTGTCCCGTTTGTCGGCTTAATGGCGATTCCGTCGCCCATCATCTTCTCGCTGAAGACGGGGTCGGCCACTTGCTCAAGTGGAATGATGTCTCCTTCCATGGGTGCATAAAGTGTCAGTGTATGTCGCTTCATCCACTTATTCAATAACATGTTCACTTCATCCTTTCCCTACGAAAATGATTGTGAAAAAACAAAACAGGCATGGAGTATAGACGGGTGGCGTGAGCCTTTCGTCTTACCCCATGCCTGATCGAATCAGTCACATGTGATCAATATTTGTTTCTTCTGTCTCAACATAGCACGCTATCTAAAAGAAGACAAGACCTAATTTGTAAGCGCTCTCTAAAAAATGTACTTATTCTGAAATTTGTTGTATAGTGAAAACGAATCTTAAGTGAAAGGTGTTGCATGTTGATGAGTGAGGTCGTATCTGCCTAACGAACTGAAAAATGTAGGATGACGCGTGTTTTTGTCATGCCTTCATGTTCTGTTACGGATACCGCCCATCATAAACTGCCAGACACCGGTCTGTCTTTTTGCGTTGGTCGTCATCGACCGACGCTTTTTGTTTGCGCGGTATCTCCACCCTATTTTAAGGAGAGATCACCATGAACGAACAAACGTTAGAAAAACTACAATATACTGAACTCATCCAACGAGTCGAACGCTACTGCATCAGCGGGTTCGGTCGCAAGTTGCTCAGAAATCAACAACCGACGAGCCATCTACAGACGGTGAAGAAACGACTGCAAGAGACGTCGGAGGCACGAGCGATCCTAGACGCCTCGTCGCACGTCCCGTTCATCGGGGTGTCCGACATGGAACCGCTCATCGGGAAAATCAGTCGTGGCATCCAGCTCGAAGCGGGTGAACTTGAAGCCGTCGCTGAATTTTTCCGCGGAGCCCGCAAACTGAAACGATTCATGGCCGAGCAGACGTTCTTTGCACCGTTGTTATCTCTGTACGCGGACGAGATGAGTGAAAGGCGCTCGATCGAAGAAGAAATCGTTCGGTCGATCCGGGCCGGACGCGTCGTCGATGAGGCGTCAAAAGAACTGAAACGGACTCGGAAGCAAATCGATATTCTCGAAGGACGGATCGAGGAGCGGTTGACTAAATTTTTGAAGAGCGCGGCCAACCGTGAAGCGATTCAAGACGCGTTTGTGACGAAGAAGCAGGACCGATTCACGATCCCAATCAAGGCGTCGTACAAACATAAAGTCGCCGGGACGATCATCGATACGTCGAACCGGGGGACGACCGTGTTCATCGAGCCGGAAGCGATCAGCAAGCTGAACGCGGAAC
Organism: Exiguobacterium sp. SH3S3; assembly: GCF_004337115.1. Taxonomy (NCBI): domain Bacteria; kingdom Bacillati; phylum Bacillota; class Bacilli; order Caryophanales; genus Exiguobacterium; species Exiguobacterium sp. SH3S3. The sequence goes on along the minus strand of NZ_SJUU01000003.1, from coordinate 148,704 downwards.
TCGCCGTCAAACGGACCGAGGAAGCGGTTGAAATCTATCAAGTGCTCGCGACACTGACCGGTATGGTGGCCGAAGCGTTACCGGCGATTGAGACGACGCTCGACGTCATCGCCCAGTACGACATGGTATTCGCCAAAGGGAAGTATAGCCAGACGATCGAAGGAATTTCGCCACGCGTAAACGGGACCGGGAAAATTCGTTTGCGACAAGTCCGGCACCCGTTGCTTGATGGGGCGGTCCCGCTCGACTTCTCGCTCGGCGAGACGTACCGCGGACTCATCATCACCGGACCGAACGCCGGCGGGAAAACGGTCGTCTTGAAAACGATCGGCTTGCTCAGCTTGATGACGATGAGCGGACTGCACATCCCGGCTCATCCCGATACGGACATCTCGACGTTCGACGACGTGTTCGTCGATATCGGTGACAATCAAGACATGGGGTCCGCCCTCAGCACGTTCTCGGCCCATATGAACAACGTGGCAAATATCATGCAACGGGCCGGCAAGCGATCGTTGCTCTTATTTGACGAAATTGGGAGTGGGACCGAACCGAACGAAGGGGCGGCGCTCGCCATCGCGATTTTAGAAGAGGCGTACAAGCGCGGCTGTCTCGTCGTCGCCTCGACCCATTACGGGGAAATCAAAGCGTATTCCGAGGCGCATCCGGACTTCATGAACGCGGCGATGCAGTTCGACCCGGACACGCTCGAGCCGAAGTATCGGTTGTTGATCGGTCAGTCCGGTGACAGCAACGCGTTGTTCATTGCCCGGAAAATGAAGCTGCCTGAAGCGATTTTGAAACAGGCGTCACGTTATATGAAAGAAAAAGTATATGACCAGACACTCGTCGACACTTCGAAGCTGACACAAGAAGTGGTGAATGCGAAACCGGAACTGATCCAGCAATTTGAAAAAGGAGATCGCGTCCGGTTACTCGAGACGAATCAAGTCGGGCTCGTCTATGCGACGGACGATTCTGGGCGACATGTCACGGTTTATGCAGAAGGGACGTTCAGCGACCATCCGTTGCGACGCGTCCGGCTTGAAGCGCAGGCGGTTGATCTCTATCCGGCGGGTTATGACTTAGAGACGTTGTTCGTAGACTATCGAGAGCGCAAAGAGGCGCATGATTTTGAGCGTGGCTCGAAGAAAGCGTTGCGTCGTGTTGAAAAAGAGATTCGGGCACGGCAACGCGCCGAACGTGGAGACTAAAAAGTGTATGACCGCCAGCGCTCGGGTAAGGACCAAGGACTGAGAGTCATGACGAAACGTCCGGCTGTCGGGTAATGTGTCGGAGGTGGACTAGATGTTTTGGTTAAGTTTGTTGTTTGCCATCGGATTTGCCTTGATCCACTACTTTTCAGGTCAACTGATTCACGTGCGCGAGACGCCACGGAGCCGCTTCTTGTCGCTCGCCGGTGGCGTCGCTGTCGCTTACGTGTTCTTGCATCTCTTGCCTGAACTGAATGAATACCAACGCGAACTCGAAGGACATCTCGGGAGCGGCCTGTTCGCCTCGATCGAGAACCATATCCTCATCGTTAGTATGTTCGGTTTGGCCGTTTTTTACGGATTAGAGCGGCTGGCATCCCAAATGAAAAAACGAGATGAAGGAAGCGTGTTTTGGATTCATATGGCGCTGTTCATCTTTTACAACTTTAGCATCGGGTATGTGCTCGCAGAGAGTGAGTTCGACACGATATGGGCGATGACGCTCTACTTTCTCGCGTTAGGGATTCATTTCATCACGGTCGATCAAGGGTTGAGACACCACCATCAACAGTTATATGACGAGCGGGGACGGTTGTTGCTTTCACTCGCGGTGCTCGTCGGCTGGAGTGTTGGGGCGTTTTCAGCGCTTCATGAAGTCACGCTGTCGATGATTGTCGCCTTTTTGGCCGGTGGCATCATCTTGAACGTTATGAAAGAAGAGTTACCCGAAGAGCGTGACAGCAGTTTTCGTGCCTTTGCCGTCGGGCTCATCGGATACGCGTTACTTTTATTGGCCATATGAAAAGGCAACCGAGATTTGGTTGCCTTTTTGCTTACAGTGAATTTGTACTCTGATTTTCTACATTGTCATCTGTTGAAGGTGTATTGTCGTCTTGGTTTGGACCACCGAATTGGCCACCGTGATGCGACCCGTGACCGTGTCGACCTCTCCCTCCCGGTCCTTGCATGTCTAGGTCGTCATAGCTTGTCACGTCGGCGAATCGCTCCTCATGTTCAGCTAAAATCGCGTCGGCTTCCGCTTGCGTCAAATTACCGTTCTCGACCGCTGCATCAAGTTTCACTTCGTGTGAGGCGATGATCGCGTCAATGAATGCGTCGACCGTGATGCCTTTCTCTTCCGCGAGCTCAGGAAGCGACTGTCCTTCTTCACGTGCCGCTTCGACCTCGGCTTCGGTCAAACCGAGCGCCTCAAGCAACGCCGCTTGTCCGGCTGCCCGGTCTCCGAACATGCCGCGTTCACCACGTTCACCGCGTTCGCATTGCGTCGAAGCTTCCGTCGATTCTGTCGTTTCAGTTGTCGTCGTCTCGTTTGTGGCTGCGTAGACGCCTGTGCCCGAGACGGCAAGCAGACCGGCCAAAGCGAGTGCTAATTTTGATGATTTCATGTGTATCTCCTCCTTTTACTACCTCAAGTGTAAATCTTGCCCGCCGGCAAGTTGTGAGGGAGTTGCAAGGTTTTTGCAAATTGTATTTGGGAAACGATGGGATGCTTTCTTGATGCGATATAATGGGAGTGGAGGCGATACAGATGAACGTGCTCGTAGTGGAAGATGAACAGAAGCTAGCGGACGGGATGGCCCGTTTTTTGACGTACGCGGGCTTTACTGTCAGCGTGGCGGGGACACTCGCCGAGGCGAAACGACTGCTTGATCAGCCGTTCGATGCGGTCCTGCTCGACGTTCGCCTGCCGGACGGAGAAGGATGGACGCTCATTCCGAGATTACAGACACTTCAGCCGCGGCCGGCCATCGTGTTGACGACGGCACGCGGGGAAGCCGATGACCGAGTGTTCGGTCTTGAGCTCGGTGCTGACGACTATTTGGTCAAACCGATCGTCTTGAAAGAGCTCGAGATTCGATTGAAGCGTCTCGTCAAGCAGACGGATGGCATCGTGTTCGGCGATCTGAAAGTTGATGAAAAATCACGGACGGTGACGGAAGACGGGAAATCGATTCGATTGGCCAATAAGGAGTACGAACTGCTGCTCTATTTCATGAAGCATATCGGGGAAGCGCTTGACCGGAACCGATTGCTCGACGACGTGTGGGACTATACGTTCGTCGGTGACACGAGGACGGTCGACACGCACGTTAAACAGCTCCGCGACAAGTCCAAGACGATCAAACGGCAGTTGAAGACGGTGCATCGGGTCGGTTATCGATTGGAGGACGTGTGATGAACCGGTTGATGAAAAAGTTGTTGTGGACCGCCATTCTCCCGCTCGTGGTCATGGCCGTGCTCACGTTCGGACTCACGTCGCTCTTGATCGGCCGCTTTGCCGAGACGGAAAGCTACGCCCAGCTCGAGCGTGAAGCGGACATCGTCTATGACGCGTTAGCTGAAGGGCGAGGCATACCGGGACAGCTCAACGTCCTCGTGTTTCAAGACGGCGAACCGATCGATCTTGACCGAGGTGGACGGATGCGGCGACAGATGACACCGACGCTGAACCCGGACGCATTGGCGGAACGCGATCAAGTCAGCGTAAACGGGACGCGTCTCTTGACGTTTTTACGAGAAGAAGGAGACATTCAAATCGTGACGTATACGAATGCGCCGCTAGCGAATCCCCAGTTCCGTCAAATCTATATGATTCTCGGGAGTGGCTTCCTGCTCGCCCTCGTCGCGGCGATAGGCGTGACGTATTGGATGGGGCGGCGCTTGACGTCACCGCTCGTCCAATTGAAACAAGCGGCAACGGCGATCATGGCAGGAACACACACGATCAGCTTGCCGCCGGTCACAGACGATGAAATCGGTGATTTGACGGAAGCGGTCGATCAGATGAATCGTGCGCTTCAAGAACAAGAGACGCTGCAAAAGACGTTCATCTCTGGGGTCACACATGACGTGCGGACACCGCTCGCTATCGTTCGCAACGAGGCAGAGATGCTCGAGCTCGGCGTCGTCAAGCCAGAAGACGTCTCGTCGACGGGACGGAGCATGACCGAAGAAGTTGACCGGATCGATCGTCTCGTCACGCAGATGCTCGAGTACTCGAAGTTATCGTCACGAAGTCTGCCGCTTCAAATCGAGCCGATCCGATTGGACGGACTCGTTCGTGAGACGGTGGCACGAATGGAAGACTGGTTCCGGCATAAACAAGTCACCGTCCAACTCGAACTCGAAGCAGTCACGCTACAAGCCGACCAAACGGCGATGGAACGGGTGTTGTCCAACTTTCTTCATAACGCCTACCAGGTGAGTCCCGACGGTGGCGTCATCACAATCAGAATTGTCGGAAACCGACTCGAGATCGAGGATCAAGGTCCGGGGCTCGATGATAGGATGCGTGCGAGCGTATGGGATATGTACGTCAAAGGTGATCGGTCGAACGGACACGGTCTTGGACTCGCCATCAACAAGTTGTTGCTTGAAGCGCAGCAACTCAATTACGGGGTCGAATCAAACGAGGGGGCGATTTTTTGGATCGAATGGGATTGAACTTATTTTTACGAGGTGTCCGCTTAGAACGAGATCGGATCGAAACGCCAGGGTATCCGTTTTCGCTCCCGATTTTTGAAGCGTTTGACGAATTGACGTTGACGAAGCCGGTTACGTTTTTAGTCGGGGAAAACGGCAGCGGCAAGTCGACGTTGATCGAAGGGATGGCGATTGCCGCCGGATTCAATCCGGAAGGCGGGGCGACGACGTTCCGCTTTGAGACCGAGTCGACGCATAGCCCGCTGTTCGAGGCGTTGCGCCCGATTCGTAGTGCGTATCGCCCGAAGGACGGTTTTTTCCTCCGGGCCGAGACGGCGTATCAGCTATCAAGTTACGTGGACGAAATAGCGCGCTTGAGTCCAGACCCTGAGCGGTTTTATGAATCGTATGGTGGTCGCTCGCTCCATGAGCAGTCACACGGGGAAGCGTTCTTGTCGCTCATGCTTCACCGTTTCCGGGGCGCGGGCCTCTATATTTTAGACGAGCCGGAGGCCGCGTTGTCGCCGATGCGTCAATTGACGATGCTCGCCCGGATGCATGAGCTCGTGCAGGCCGGGAGTCAATTCATCATCGCGAGCCATTCACCGATTCTCATGTCGTACCCTGACGCGGCGATTTTGGAAGTCGAGGCGGGGCTCGCGCCGACGACGTTCGATGAACTCGAACACGTCCGGGTCATGCGCGACTTTTTAGCGGCACCGGAGCGGATGCAACGGATTTTATTTGAATAACAAAAGGCGGCCCCGGCCGCCTTTTGTTATGACTTCGTGATTTTCCGCAACAAAATGATCGCGACGCTGACACCGGCAGCGATCAGCATGTACGTCCCGATCGATGAGAGCGTGTCTATCCAAAAATCCATTAGGTTTCCACCTCACTTGATTCGGTTAATTGCTTCCATCATTTCACGTTACTGTGCTGAAGTACACGAAATAATGATGTAAAACAAACGTTGAAGTCTATTGGAAAATCTTTCAAGAAACTTAAAAGTTTGGTCAGTGATTGGGCGGAAACTGTCCCACGTTTGAATAATCGCTCTATAATAGACGTGTAGAGATGATTATTGACGAAATGAGGGGTAGCGATGGTATACGGTTTATTGATTGTTGGCATCGTCCTGATCACACTCGTCATCAACGTACTGCGCTTGATGACGACCCCATCTTTGAACCGTTGGCTACTCGTTGGGGCGAGTAGCCTTGTCGTGATTTGGCATGGGATTCTGTTCGACTTTTATGATTTACATTGGTCAGTGCTGCTGCTCATCGCGACCGGCCTCATCTGTTTTCAATGGACGGGCATGGTGACCGCGACTCTTGTCGGTTGGTTGCTCGTCTATAGCCAATCAGGAAACTTATCGTTTCCATTGTTGCTCAGTTATATCTTTTTCGGACTCGGTGCCGCGCTCTTGTTCGGTTATATTAAACAATTGAAACGGGAACGATCGGATCGGTTACGGATGTTGACGACAAGCTCTCGTCAATTGAACGTGTTTCGTGAAGTCAGCTTCACGATGCAAGATACGCTCGACCCGGACCGTCTCCTACAGACGATTTTGACATCGGTGACGGCAGGTCATGGGCTCGGCTTCAACCGCTCAATCATCTTTTTTGCCGACCCGGAAAAAGACAGCATTTACGGCGTCATGGGGACGGGACCGATGAATCCCGAGGAAGGGTACCAAATTTGGGAAGAAATCACACGGCAACATTATGACCTTCAAGATTTAATTGACGAGAAAGAGACGGACTCGACACAAGACGAACAATTGAACGAGCGGATTCGCAAAATGACGTTCCCATTTAATTCCAATCATGTGTTTAAACAGACACTCGACTCGGGCCGACCCCAACACGTCTATGCGAGCATCACCGATGATGCGGTCCTACGACTATTACATACAGAGTTACAGATGGATGAGTGCACGATCTTCCCGTTACATCATCAAGGTATTCCGTACGGATTGCTCGTCATCGATAACGTCGTCAACAAGAAGCCGATCACCCCTCAAAAAATCGATGGGGTTCGGCCCATCGCGGAACAAGCATCGCTTGCGTTGCATCAGACGACGCTTTATCAACGGATTGAGACGCTCGCGCTCCGTGACGGACTGACTCGTTTGAAGAACCATCGCTCGTTCGAGCAAGATTTGGCTGTATTGTTCCGCGAGTGTGATGAAGACGAACTGTCGCTCATCGTCATGGACATCGACCACTTCAAACATTATAACGATACGAACGGCCATTTGGCGGGGAACGAACTGTTGACGCGACTCGCGAGCGTCATTCGCCGAAGTGTACCCGATGAACAGATGGCGTATCGGTTCGGCGGCGAAGAGTTTGTCGTTTTGCTTCCGCAATTCGATGAGATCGGAGCGACGCACGTGGCCGAAACGATTCGTTCAGCCGTGCTCGGTACAACATTCACGCACGGGAATCAACAACCGGGCGGGCAGTTGACGCTCAGTTTTGGCGTCGCCTCGAAGCATACGCTTCGTGATCAGACGGTCGAACAGTTGATTGAATGTGCGGACCAGGCGCTTTATGCGGCCAAGTCACGCGGGAAAAATCAAGTCTGTCGCTGGGAAGGGGTGGCGCTATGAGTGAGTTTAGCGTCATGATGATGGCGGTCGCCTTTGTTGGGACCATACTGCTGTCGAGCCGGTACTGCTATCTATTCATCTTACGTCACATCGCGAAGCGTGAGGCGACTGCGTTGCACGTTTCGTTACAAGACGTCTCGTTCTCGTTTGATCAGATGGTTTATTTTATTGCCTTGCCGACGACAATCCCCGAAGTAAAGGACGCGATGAAAGACGAGCTCATCATTGAGCCGTATTACGAGTCGCACTTCTTTCCTGACGTGAACGGGATACAAGTCTCTGTTAAATCGGGACAGGAAGTGATCCCGATTACGTATTTGCCAGTCGATGATTTCAGTTTACCGATCTTAGATCGCTATCTAGAGACGCGGAAGATCGATGAGCGAACGAACCGCATCATTCGCGCCCACGTGATTGTTCATGATCGGACGCTCCAAGCCATCCGGGACGAGGTGTATCACCACCTTCATGAGGACCGCATCAGACAATAGAAAACAGGGTTTCCGTCACCAAGCAGTGATGGAAACCCTGTTTTTAGTTCGTTAAAAGGTGGAACCGGACAGCGCCGATCAAGTTGGCCTCATTGAAGTGGGCGCACGTCTCGACGTCGATCCGGAACGTGCCGAACGAATCCGTGAGCACATCGAGGTGACGCTTGATGCCGTCACGGACTTCAGGCCGCCGGCTGATGCCGCCACCGATCAAAATCCGTTCCGGGTCGAGCCCGAACTGGAGATTGTAGAGTCCAATCGCATTCCAACGATAGAAGTTTTCGAGTTCCTCATGGATACGTGAGTCCGATTGAAGGTCGAACACGTCTTTGCCGGTGAGGGGCAGTCCGAGGCGATCACTGCACCGCTTCACGAGAACGGCCGTCGCACCGACTTTACTCCACGTGCCGTCCGGGTGGGGGGCATTCGGGTCAAGAATCCAATAGCCGTACTCGCCGCCATGGAAGTGTGAACCGACCATGACTTCGTTCGAGTCGATAAAAGCACCACCGACACCCGTGCCGATGACGACTGTCGCATAACGTTTCAAAGAAGCGGCGGCCCCGGTCCATCCTTCGGCGAGCGCTGCCGCGTTCGCGTCGTTTAGGACGGTGACGGGTAAGTCGTACTGGTCTTGAAACGGCTCGAGGAAAGGCTGTTCGTGAATGTAGGGGAGGGCGGTAACGCCGTGAATCACCCCGGTCGACGAATCGACGGCGCCGGGAGCGCTAAAGGCGATTCCTTGGATCGGTCCCGCGGCTTGCGTGTTGTTCACGATTGCATCGATCTGTTCGAGAAATGCTTTCCACGTCTTAGGGGTCGGGACGTGGTCGTTCGACAGAAGTGTCCCATCAGTTTGGACGACTCCGTATTTGATACTCGTTCCACCGATATCGATGGCTAGATAATGTTGCATAGTACTTACTCCTTTACGGGGGATTTTGTTGTCAAGGCTATGTTTGGGGCATGGTATGATAGATAGACAAGAACACATGCTTATCCACATTAGCGCACCATGCCAAATGATGCAAATCGGTCGCGAGGAGGTTCACATGGATGTTCATATCGGGAACGCCGGTTTTGAGACGGAAGCGGCGAAACGACAGCTGCGCGAATCGCTTCAATCGGTAAGCAGGACGTTGTTTGAAATGGTTGAACATGTGGCCGTGCGATGACAGCTCGGTATTTATTGAAGCGACGCGTCATGGACCATGCGGCCAAGCATTGGAAAACGTGGCGGCTCAGATTGTACGTCGTGTTTCCGCTCTTTTTCTTTCTCGGTTATCAGTATATCTTGTTCTGGCAAGGTGGTCTTGATTGGGTCGGCGACGTTTCGGCGTTCGTTTGGGCGGTGCTCTTCCTGCTCCTTGTCGTCAGCGATACGTTTTTCATTTGGGTCGAACGAGCAGATGTCAGGCGAAGCACCGGCGATGCGCTCATCAAGGTGTTGAAGCGCTATTCGCTGTCCTATCATATCGTTAAGCTGCTCATTAAATATGGTGTGGTCGTTTCGTTGTTTAGGCCGGTGCTCGTCGATTGGGGATGGACACATGCTTCAATTTTGTCATTCTTCTTGTCGGTTCTCCTAATCGCTTGGCTCCATATGTGGACTCAGTATCAGTTACAGATTAGGCGAAGCCATTGGATGTTGCGGGTTAGCGTCACGATCGTCGCCATGATTTGCCTATATGCGTTCCTTGACGGCCGTCCGCTCGCGGCAGTCGTCTTCGGCAGTGGTTTCGTCGCACTGGCACTTTATGCCGGGGAAGGTTGGATGTCGCGTCAGCCGTACCTTGATCGCGAAATCGACTTGGCCGAGGCGTTGCATGATTCATTCTTCCAAAAAATCAAGAAGGGACACTTTCATGACTGAACAACAATATGAACGACTGCTACAAATCGAGACGGTGAAGCCTCAGCAAGGCTTCCCGACCTCGGTCGAATACCATCGTTATGAGCCGACCCCATATGCTGCGCTCGACTTGTTGCGCGACGCCTATCCGCTCGAGCCGACGGACACGGTCGTCGACTTTGGATCCGGGAAAGGGAGGTTGCCGTTTTATCTCGCCTACACGTTCCGTGTCCGCGCCATCGGGGTCGAGATGGATGGGGGCTATCACGAGGAGGCGCTTCAAAACTGGGTCAACTATACGAAGAAGCATCGGTCGCGTGGGAGCATCCAGTTCGAGTGCGCGTATGCCGAACGGTTTATGATCCCACCTGAGGCGAACCGATTTTATTTCTTCAACCCGTTTTCGGTTCAAGTATTCCGCAAAGTCGTTGCCAATATTCTCGACTCGGTTGAGCTCTCGCCGCGTTCGGTCGATATCATCCTCTACTATCCGTCCGACGATTATTTACACTTTTTGAATGATGAGACACCGTTCCGTTACGTCCAAGACGTCCGATTGCCGTTGAAGAATCTTCATGAACGGTTTCTCATTTATCGATTTGATATGATGGAGTCATCTTGGTAATGGGGAGTGGATTTGAGTGAAGAAAAAAGATATTTTAGAAGCGTACCGTTGGCGTCAAGCGACGAAAGAGTTCGACGCGGACCGCAAGATTGATGAAAGCGACTTTGAATTTATCCTGGAGACGGGACGATTGTCACCGAGCTCATTCGGCTTCGAGCCGTGGCAGTTCGTCGTCGTTCGCCGCGAAGATTTACTTCAAAAAATTAAAGACAACACGTGGGGCGCTCAAGGACAAGCGTTGACGGCAAGCCATTTCGTCTTGATTTTGGCCCGGACTCCTGAGGCGATGCGCTATGATTCGGACTATCTGCGCCACATCATCACTGGCGTCCAAGGACGGACCGAGGACGAATATGCGCTCCGAATCAAACGAGTGCAGGAGTTCCAAGAACAAGATTATCGTCTGTTAGACGATGAGCGAGTGTTCCAAGAGTGGATCAAGCGCCAGACGTACATCCCGCTCGGCAACATGATGACGGCAGCAGCCCAAATCGGGATCGACTCATGTCCGATCGAAGGGTTCAACCAACAACAGATTGACGAACTGTTGATTTCAGAAGGTGTCATGGAACGCGGGGCGTGGTCGCTCTCGGCCATGATCGCGTTCGGTTACCGGGCTCGCGATTTCGCGCCGAAGACGCGCCGCGACTTCAACGAGGTCGTCAAATACATCGGATGAAAAAAAGCTCAATCGCCTCGACGCGATTGAGCTTTTGCTTACTTCCAGTCTGTGATGCGGTCGATTGGGAAGCGGACCGACGGGTAACCTTCTTCTGCGGCTTTACCGATCGAGAGGAGCATGACCGGGAGGTAGCGTTCTTTCTCGAGACCGAACGCTTCGGCGATATTCTTCTTATCGTAGCCGCCGATCGGGTTCGTGTCATAGCCGTGGGCACGGGCGACGAGCATGAGCTGCATCGCGACGAGGCCTGAGTCGAGCAAGATGCTGTCTTTGATCATTTCGTTCGGTGCGTCTTTGAAGATGCCTTTGATCATGTCGACTTGGCGGTCGCGGACTTCAGGAGGCATCAGGCCGCGCTCGACGGCAGAATTGAAGATCTCTTCCGTGTAGTCGGCCATTTGGTAGTCGGCGAAGATGGCGATGACAGCCGATGACGTCTCGACTTGACGCTTATTGAAGCTCGAGAGCGGGAGGAGTGTCTCTTTTCCGGTGGCGCTGTCGATGACGACGAAGCGCCATGGCTGAAGGTTGAGCGAAGACGGTGCTGTCGTCGCTTCCTCGAGGATTTGTGTCATTTCGTCTTTCGAGATTTTGACGTTCTCGTCATAGACGCGAATCGAACGGCGTCCTTTTACAATCTCCATAAAGTCTTTCTGTGTTGTCGTGTTCATGTTAGGGTCTTCCTTTCGTGTTGAATATTGTGTTGTAACGTATTTAACAGGTCGAGCAAATGTTGTTGCTCCTCTACCTTCATGTTTACAAAAAGTCGGTCCGATAAGCACTTCTTTTGCTCGGTCCAATGTGCAATTTTGTCGCGACCGAGCTCGGTCAAGTCGACGTAGATGACACGATTGTCTTGAAGACATCGTTCACGAGCGATCAGCCCTTGCGTCTCGAGTTGTTTCAAGTGACGGGTGATGGCCGCGTGATCGACATCGACGCGCTGTTGCAGCTCGCGTTGGCGAAGCGGACCGACGTGATTCAAGTTGCTCAAAATATCGTATCGGGTCAGGCTCAGTCCATCCATTTCGGTATCGAACAGCTGGCTGAGTTCTTTTTGTACAGTGATGACGTTGTAGAGAATTTGGTCGCTAGGCGAACAAGATTCGCGCATCCATAACCCTCCTTAACTAATTGATGACTCAATCATTGATGGGTCATGTAATCTATCGTAACGCGTTTTTCGTTTGTGGGCAAATAAAAAGTTTAAAAAAACTGTTGCCAAACTGTTATATAATAGTCTATATTAAAGTCAACTGATATATAACAACAAATACGGGAGGATGTGAAGGCTTGGAACAGTATACACAAGTAGGTACTTATCGCGTACATCGGGAGCTCCTCGACTTCGTCTCGGCTCATGTATTGCCAGGAGCCGAGACGGGCCATCAGTTTTGGCAAGGAGTCGAGCGCATACTAGACGAGTTCATTCCTCGAAATGAGGCGTTGCTTCACGAACGGAAGTCGTTTGAGCGACTGTTACAGAAGTGGTACAGCGAACAGAAACCAAATTTCGACATTGTCGGCTACGAGCGCTTCCTCCAATCAATCGGCTACATCGAACCGGTCGTCCCTGATTTTAGTATCGATGTCTCGGGTGTCGATTCGGAGATCACACAGCAAGCGGGACCGCAGCTCGTCGTCCCGCTCGACAACGCACGCTATGCGCTGAACGCGGCGAACGCACGCTGGGGAAGTCTTTATGACGCGCTGTATGGAACGGACGTCATCGATGAAGCGGACGGAAAAACGAAGTCGGCCGGCTACAATCCGGTCCGGGGTAAAGCGGTCATCGCTTACGCCAAACAATACCTCGACGACACGTTCCCGCTTCTAACGGGTTCGCACCGGGACGCGGAAGGATACGCGGTTCGCGCCGATGAACCATACGTCATCATCAACGGACAAGACGTCCCGTTCAGCAATGACTGTTTCGTCGGTTACGTCGGGAATCCGGACAGTCCGACGAGCTTAGTGCTCGTCCATAACGGCCTCCATGCCGAACTGAAATTTGACCGGAACCATCCGATCGGCCGCACGGATGGGGCAGGGCTCACCGATATCGAACTCGAGTCTGCCTTATCGGCCATCGTCGACTGTGAGGACTCGGTCGCAGCCGTCAACGCTCGGGACAAGGTCCACCTGTACAAAAACTGGCTCGGGCTGATGGACGGCACGCTCGAAGCGACGTTCACGAAAGGCGGTAAGCCCCTCAAGCGCCAGCTGAATGAAGACCGCCGCTACACAGGCAGAAACGGACGAGACGTCGTGCTACCGGGACGTTCCTTACTGTTCATTCGGAACGTCGGTCACTTGATGACGACAGATTTGATGCTCGACAATCAAGGAAGGGAAGTACCGGAAGGAATCCTCGACGGCATCTTCACGTCACTGATCGCGAGCCGTCACCTCGACTCAAAACGGAACTCGCGGGAACGGTCGATCTACATCGTCAAACCGAAAATGCACGGTTCAAAAGAAGTCACGTTCACGAACGACTTGTTCGACGCGATCGAAGACGTGCTCGACTTGCCGCGCCATACGCTCAAAGTCGGTGTGATGGACGAGGAGAGACGGACGTCGCTCAACTTGAAAAACTGCATCGAACGCGTGAAGGGGCGAATCGTCTTCATCAACACCGGTTTTCTTGACCGGACCGGTGACGAGATCCATACGTCGCTCACGTTCGGGCCGATGCGCAAAAAAGGCGAGATGAAGACGTCGGCTTGGCTCGATGCCTACGAACGCTTGAACGTCTTGACCGGACTCGCGGCCGACTTCTATCAACAAGCCCAAATCGGCAAAGGGATGTGGGCGATGCCTGATAAGATGCGCGACATGATGCGGGAGAAAGTCGCCCATGCTGAGTCCGGCGCGACGACCGCCTGGGTCCCATCGCCGACGGCCGCGACGCTCCACGCGCTCCATTACCATCAAGTGGATGCGTTCCGTGTCCAACGTGAGTTGGTGCAACGGTCGTTCGATATCGACAGCGAACGGAAACGCCTGCTCGAGATTCCGCTCGCGACACGCGTCTATACAGACGATGAAGTGAGGGAGGAGCTCGAGAACAACCTGCAAGGGCTGCTCGGTTATGTCGTCCGCTGGATCGAGCAAGGCGTCGGCTGCTCGAAAGTGCCGGACATCCACCATATCGGGTTGATGGAGGACCGGGCGACGCTCCGCATCTCGAGCCAACACGTGGCCAACTGGCTCTATCATGGTGTCTGTACGCGTGAGCAAGTCGAAGCGACGATGTACCGGATGGCTGAAGTCGTCGACAAGCAGAACGCGGCCGACCCGAACTACCGGCCAATGACGCCGGACGTGACCGACTCGATCGCGTATCAAGCAGCAAAAGACTTAGTGTTCGAAGGAACGGATTCGCCAAGCGGGTACACGGAACCGATCTTGCATCGCCGCCGCCGTCAGTTTTTGACACAGTCGACACTTGAATTGAACTTAAAAGGAGGAGCATCATCATGACAACGAAAAAAATCGAAAGCGAACAGTTAATCGAACGTTGGGTCATCCGCCGCATCGTCTCTGGAGAGTCGACAGCGACGCTCGCCAATACCGCATTCGTATACGGCAACGACTTGATGCGCCTCGTGCTCGACCGGACGGACGGTTCGCTCCAAATCATGAAAGAACCGGTCGAGGAAGTCGTCGTGTTCCGCAAACCGGAAGAGCGGGACGAGGAAAACGTCTGCCGCAGTTGTGGGATGGAACATTCGACGTTCAAGTCGGCACTCGAATGCTGCGCCTACTTGGATTAAGTGCGCAACATCTGTTATATAACAAATTCATTAAAATAAAACTAATATAATACAGGAGGAATAACAATGAATGAACAACGCATGCAACTCGAGAAGATTTTTCAGTCGGAACGGTTTGACGGGGTCGAGCGTCCGTACGGAGTCGACGACGTCATGAAGCTTCGTGGATCGGTCTTGATCGAACATACACTCGCGACGAAAGGGTCGGAACGTCTGTGGGACCTGCTCCACAAACGGGATTACGTCCACGCGCTCGGGGCGCTCACCGGAAATCAGGCGATCCAACAAGTGAAGGCGGGGCTTGAGGCCATCTACTTGAGCGGCTGGCAAGTCGCTGCTGATGCGAACTTATCAGGGCATATGTATCCGGACCAAAGCCTGTACCCGGCCAACTCGGTACCGAGCGTCGTCAAGCGAATCAATCAGGCGCTGCAACGGGCCGATCAGATTCAAACGGCGGAAGGGAAAGGGGATACGCACTGGTTCGCGCCGATCGTCGCCGATATGGAAGCTGGGTTCGGCGGTGTGCTCAACGTCTTCGAGCTGACGAAAGCGATGATCGAGGCCGGCGCGGCCGGTGTCCACTTAGAAGACCAGCTGTCTTCGGAGAAAAAGTGTGGTCACCTCGGCGGTAAAGTATTGCTCCCGACGCAAACGGCTGTGAAAAACTTGATCGCGGCGCGCCTCGCAGCAGACGTCATGGGCGTATCGACGATCATCGTCGCCCGGACGGACGCGCATGCGGCCAACTTGATCACAAGTGACATCGACCCGATCGACCATCCGTTCATCGTCGGCGACCGGACGCCGGAAGGCTTCTACCGGACCGAGGCCGGCATCGAGCAGGCGATCGCCCGCGGTCTCGCCTATGCGCCTTACGCCGATCTCGTCTGGTGTGAGACGTCGGAACCGGACTTGGACGAGGCACGCCAGTTCGCGGACGCAATCCATACGAAGTATCCTGGAAAAATGCTCGCCTACAACTGTTCACCTTCGTTCAACTGGAAGAAGAAGCTGTCTGACGACGAGATCGCGACGTTCCAACAAGAGATCGGGGCGATGGGCTACAAGTTCCAATTCGTCACACTCGCCGGGTTTCATTCGCTCAACTTCGGCATGTTCGAGCTCGCCCGCGGCTATAAAGAGCGTGGGATGGCAGCATATTCTGAGTTACAACAAGCCGAATTTGCGGCCGAACAACACGGCTACACGGCGACGCGCCATCAGCGTGAAGTCGGCACCGGCTACTTCGATGAAGTCTCACTCGTCATCTCGAGCGGACAGTCGTCGACGACAGCGCTGGCTGGATCGACCGAGGCGGAACAGTTTGAAGTGAAATGAAGCAAACAAAAAAGATGATGCCGCGGCATCATCTTTTTTGTGGTTAACGAGGAATTGTGAGTACTTGACCGATGCTGATCAAATTGATGTTCGTGATGTTGTTGGCAGCAGCGATTTTGGCGACGGTCGTATTATATGTCGTCGCAATCTTATAGAGCGTGTCGCCTGACTTGACGGTATACTTCACGGTCGTCGCTGGCGGAGGAGTGACGGTTGTGCCTGGGATGATCAGTACTTGACCGACGCTGATCAGGTTGATGTTCGTGATGTTATTGGCGGCAGCGATTTTGGCGACGGTCGTTTTGTACAGTGTCGCAATCTTGTAGAGTGTATCGCCTGCTTTTACCGTATATTTGACAGTCGTCGCTGGGGGTGGTGTGACGCTTGTTCCTGGGATGACGAGCACTTGACCGACACTAATTAGGTTGATGTTCGTAATCTTGTTAGCGGCAGCGAGTGCAGCGACGGTGACGTTGTAAGCCCGGGCGATGCTATAGAGCGTGTCGCCTGATTTGACAGTATACGTTTTAGCGGTTGAAGTAGATTGGTAAGCGAGCAATTGGGAAACTGTCACGAACTTGTAGCCTTTCGCTTTCAGTTGCGAGATCATCGTCGGCAAGGCGAGCGGTGTGCCCGGTGCGCCAGCGCCAGTGTGCATGAGAACGATCGATCCTGGTTTGATGTTTGTTTGGACTTTCGTATTGATTTGGCTAGCAGTGAGCCCTTTCCAGTCAATCGTGTCGATGTTCCATTGGATCGTATAAGCGTAGCCGGCAGCGCCGACACCGCTCAAGACGGCGCTGTTCACGGCGCCAAACGGAGCCCGGAAGATCGGTTTTGTCGTTTTACCGGTCAGTGATTTAACAATTGCTTCGGTACGGTCGAGTTCGGTCTTCATTTGAGTGGCGGTCAACTGGGTGAAGTATGGGTGGCTGTACGAGTGGTTACCTAGTTGGTGACCTTTAGCTGCGATGTTTTTAATGTATTGAGGATGGTGGTTGGCGCCGGTTCCAGTCAAAAAGAAAGTGGCTTTGACGTTGTTCTTGGCAAGTATGTCCAAAATCTTGTTCGTATTCGCACCATCCGCTCCGTCATCGAACGTCAATGCCACGACTTTACTCGTCGTGTTCACGCTCGTTATGAACTTCGAAGCAGCGGCATCAGCTGATTTTGGATAGGCGACTAACGGTGCCAGCACGATCAACAAAGCCATCAATAACCGTACAAATTTGCTCTTCATTTTTCCTTTCGCCTCCATTCTTGGTGTATGTATCTTGGTGTCAAGGCTTTCCATATATTGAGCTGTGTATATATTTTATATACCCCGTTTTGGTGATAAACACGTGATAAACCTAAAAATAGGCAAAGGGATTTTTGGATAATGACTCTCAAATTTTGTGTTTAATTTATGAGCAGGAGGCGTGGTAAATATCACAAAATCCTCACACACTTCCTGAAAAAGGATGATATCATGAACAAAGTGTGAAACGTGTAAGCGATTAACTAGGGGGGTCATGATGAGACAAACAGTGAAACGAATCGGGATGGCCACAGGGTTAGCCGGTCTGTTCGTCCTCGGGGCATGCGGGACAGAAGAGGCGGACAATGCGACGGAGATGGTGCAGTCGATGGAGCCCGTCGAAGCAGAATTGAACGTACCGGCGACAGCGGAAATAGATGAAGCGGTCACGTTATCGGTTCGCGTCACGCAAGACGGCGCAGGGGTCGATGACGCGGACGAGATCAAGTTCGAAGTGTGGAAGAACGGTGCCAAGGAAGAGAGCGAGATGCTGAAAGCTTCGCTCACGGAAGACGGGGTCTATGAGACGGAAGCAACGTTTGCGGATGAAGCGGTCTATACGGTCCAAGTCCATGTGACGGCGCGGGCGATGCACACGATGCCGACGGCGAACGTGACGGTCGGCCATCCAGAAACGGATGCTGAGGCTGAATCAGACCATCACCAACACGCCGGGGCCGATATCATGCTCGATCCAAAGCAAGTGACGGCGAATGAAGCGAGCCCGTTCACAGTCAACGTTGAAATTGACCATGAGGCGCTGACAGGTGCGGACGTTCAACTTGAAGTATTCAAAGACGGTGCGGATAAGCACGATTGGGTGAAGCTTGAGGAAACGGAAAACGGGAGCTATGCGGGTGAGCATACGTTCCCGGAGACCGGTACGTACAACGTCCAAGTCCATGTGACGAAAGGACACGACATCCATGAACACGTCATGGAGACAGTCGAAGTCAAATAAAAAAATCGATCGGCGCACGCGCCGATCGATTTTTATTATGCGTTTTGGTAAAGTGATTCGACTTGTTGTTGAAGCGATTCGTTCTCGAGGAACTGGTCGTACGTCGCTTCTTTGTCGACAATCCCATTCGGCGTCACTTCGATGATGCGTGTCGCAATCGTCGAGATGAGCTGATGGTCATGTGAGCTGAAGAGGAGTACGCCTTTGAACGTCTCGAGTCCGTTGTTGAGCGCTGTGATCGATTCGAGGTCCAAGTGGTTCGTCGGATCGTCAAGGACGAGCACGTTCGAGTTCGAGAGCATCATCTTCGAGAGCATGCAACGAACTTTCTCTCCCCCTGAGAGGACAGACGCTTTCTTCATGACTTCTTCGCCAGAGAAGAGCATACGGCCGAGGAAACCACGGAGGAACGTATCTGACTCGTCAGCTGGTGAGAACTGGCGTAACCAGTCCAAGATGCTCTTATCTGAGCCTTCGAAGTATTCCGAGTTGTCTTTCGGGAAGTACGACTGGATCGTCGTCACGCCCCATTTGACCGTACCCGCGTCTGGCTCCATCTCACCCATGAGGATCTTGAAGAGCGTCGTGATGGCGACGTCGTTGCGACCGACGAAAGCGACTTTGTCCATCTTGTTCAATGAGAACGTGACGTTGTCGAGTACTTTGACACCGTCGATCGTCTTCGAGACGTTGTCGACGTACAAGACGTCATTTCCGATTTCACGTTCCATCGAGAAACCGACGAACGGATAACGGCGTGATGACGGACGGATGTCGTCCAGTGTGATCTTATCGAGCAACTTTTTACGCGACGTCGCTTGACGCGCCTTCGAGGCGTTCGAGCTGAAACGGGCGATAAAGTTTTGGAGCTCTTTGATCTTCTCTTCTTTTTTCTTGTTCTGGTCGTTGGCCATGCGCGATGCGAGTTGGCTCGACTCGTACCAGAAGTCGTAGTTCCCGACGTACAGTTGAATCTTACCGAAGTCGAGGTCAGCCATGTGCGTACAAACTTTGTTCAAGAAGTGACGGTCGTGGGAAACGACGATGACAGTGTTCTCAAAGTTGATCAAGAACTCTTCGAGCCATTGAATCGCTTTGATGTCAAGTCCGTTCGTCGGCTCATCGAGGAGCAAGATGTCTGGCTTACCGAACAACGCTTGGGCAAGGAGTACCTTGACCTTCTCGCCACCCGTGAGCTCGCTCATGAGTTTATGGTGCGACGCGTCAGTGATGCCGAGACCTTGAAGCACCGTTGCGGCTTCCGACTCGGCTTCCCAACCGTTCATCTCAGCGAATTCACCTTCGAGTTCAGCGGCACGCATGCCGTCTTCGTCAGAGAAATCTTCTTTCATATAGATTGCATCTTTTTCTTTCATGACTTGATACAAGCGCTCATGACCTTTGATGACTGTTTCAAGCACAGCCTGGTCTTCGTACGCATAATGGTCCTGTTTGAGGACGGCGAGACGTTCGCCAGGTGAGAAGCTGACGTCACCCGTTGACGTCTCTTGCTCACCGGAAAGAATTTTCAAGAATGTTGATTTACCGGCACCGTTCGCGCCGATCAAGCCGTAACAGTTGCCTGGTGTGAACTTGATGTTCACGTCTTCGAACAACTTACGGCCACCGAATTGAAGACTTACGTTATTTACTGTAATCATGTATAGAATACCTCGTTTTTCTGATTTGTTTACGACGTGTATTGTATCACGTTTTTTAAAAACGCGCAGTCGCGGGTAAATATGAAACAAATGTGGAACGGATTCGTATGAATGGATAAGGGGGAATCGTTCATGAAAACATCACTATCGATCCGCGAGGCGTGGAACGACTACTACCGCAAGGATTTCGTCCGACTGTTGCTCGTGTTCTTCGTGACAGGCGTCATCTCGTATTGGTTATTCCGCACGTTCGTCGCGGCCGAACAAGTCGACGAGATTTTAGCCCAACTCGGCGAATCGTTTGAAGCGAGCGGGCTGACGTTCGACTCGAGTCCACGTGACATGATGATTGCCTTGTTCGTGAACAATACACGTGTCACGTTGCTCGCCTTCTTGCTCGGGATGATCCCGCTCTTCATCCCATATGTGTTCGTCGTCATCAACGCTGCCGTCATCGGCCTCGTCGCCATGCTCGTCGGTTTCACGGGCGAGTCGGTCGTCAAAGTGCTCGTTCTCGGGATTTTACCGCATGGCGTCACCGAGATCTCGGCAATCCTGCTCGGGGCGGCGATGGGTCTGTCGCTCAACCGTCATGTATGGAAGAAGTTACGAGGAAAAGAAACGGACGTCACGTTCAAAGCGCTATTGCTCGTAGGGGTCAAGACGTTCTTATTTATCGCGGTCCCGCTCCTCGCTGTCTCTGCTGTCATCGAGGCGTACGTCACGCCGCTCTTGCTACAGTAAAAGTCATCGCAGGATGGCTTTTTTTTATTTTAAGTGATGTGTCGTCTCGAGACAGCGCAGCGGGGTAATGCCTTCTATGGTGACTTCGCAGTTCAACTGCCAGACTTCGAACCCGTCCGCGATCGCGTCACGGATCAGCCGGCGGATGGCCTCGTCATGTCTCCGCTTCGGATTGCCGGTGAAGACAGGCGCATCATATAAAAAGACATACAATAAAACGGCCCGGCCTGCTTGTGGCAACGTCGTGATCAGCGTTTCAAGATGACGGATGAACCGTTTCGTCTCGACAGGGGTTTGCCTTGCGTTTCCTTCAAAGCGAGGGAGCGGCGTCACGAACAGTTCCGTCAGCGGTGTTTTAACTTCCATGTAGACTGCATCGACTTTGAAATCGAGGCGTGAACCGCCTGACACGATTTCACGTTCGACACGTTCTGGAGACGGAAAGACCGGCAAAGCGTCCGCTTTCAAGAGATGTTCGACGTAGTCGTTGGCCCGCCCTTGATGGATGCCGATCCAGCGCTTGTCCCGGTCAATCGAGATGGCTTCCACCGTGAAAGAAGTGTGGCGTCGCGGATCGTTTGCCGCCGAGACGAGGCAAGGCACACCTTCGAAGATGATATCACCAATCCGTCCCGTGACCGGACAGTGGCACGCGACGATTTCGTCATCGAGCAACACGTCCATGACGAAGCGGTTGCGCCGCTTGACGATAACACCTTCTTTTAACGGTCGTTCAAACCGATACATCGTCAGTCGACGCGAGTGACCGTCGTGTCGAGCTCGAACGTCACGTTGCCGGCCAAGGCGCGTGAAATCATACAGCCGTCTTTCGCTTTCTTGGCGATCCGTTCGACGAGCGTGATATCCCGGTCGGTCGCGTCGGCCTTTACGTTGATCACCGTTTTATAGCGGATCGTCTCGTATGTGAACACGCCGTTCGTCACGTCGACGATGCCTTCGGCGTCGATCGTGATGCCTTGATGGGAAAGGTCGCTCCGTCCGAGCATGGCCGCGAGCGTGATGATATAGCACGTCGCCGCAGCTCCGAGGAGCATCTCATCGGGATTCGTCCCGATACCAGGTCCGTCCATTTCCGGGGGAATCGAAATTTGCGTCTTCAACCGTTCGGCCTCGAGCGTGCCGACGTCGTTACGTCCGCCGGTCCAGTCAAGGTTCATTTGAAACGTATGCTTCATAAAAATCGCCTCCAATGTCTCTAGTGTAGAAGAGAATGATTGGAGGCGCATGTGTTATGCTCGCGCGCGTTCGGCGAACGTGCGGAGCGTCTGGATAATGACGTGTGTCGCTTTTTCCATATTGTTGACGGAGACGTACTCGAACTTGCCGTGATAGTTCTCGCCGCCAGTGAAGATGTTTGGCGTCGGGAGACCCATATACGACAGTTGCGAGCCATCGGTCCCGCCGCGGATCGGTTCGATCACCGGTTCGATCCCGAGCTCGCGCATGACGTCGGCGACGGTGTCGACGATGTGTTTGACCGGCTCGATCTTCTCGGCCATGTTGTAGTACTGGTCGTCCATCTTCAAGTCGACGCGTGCCTCGCCGTATTTTTGTTTCCATTCGGCGACAAGTTTCTCGAGCAAGACTTTCCGGGCTTCGAACTTCGTCCGGTCGTGGTCGCGGATGATGTATTGGAGAACTGTCGTCTCGACATCACCCGAGAATCCGTTCAAGTGGAAGAATCCTTCATAATGGCTCGTATGTTCCGGTGCCTCGTCGGCCGGAAGGCGGTTATGGAACGCCATCGCCAGTTTCATCGAGTTGACCATCTTGTTCTTGGCGCTACCCGGGTGGACGTTCGTGCCGTGGAACGTGACGGTCGCTCCGGCAGCGTTGAAACTTTCATACTGAAGTTCGCCAAGCGGACCGCCGTCCATCGTGTAGGCAAAGTCGGCGTTGAAGCGGGCGACGTCGAACTTGTGGGGTCCGCGCCCGATTTCTTCGTCCGGTGTGAACGCAATCCGGACCGGTCCGTGTGGGATTTCCGGATGCGCCAGTAAGTATTCGACCGCCGTGACGATTTCCGCCATGCCGGCCTTATCATCGGCACCGAGCAGCGTCGTTCCGTCCGTCGTCATGAGCGTATGGCCGACGTAATCATCAAGTTCGGGGAAGTCACGCGGTGACAAGATAACATTGAGTGCCTCGTTCAAGACGATATCGCCACCCGCATAATGTTCAACGAGTTGCGGATTGACGTTTGTGCCGGTAAAATCGGTCGCCGTATCGACGTGAGCGAGCAGCCCGATCGTCGGCACGTCATGGTCGACGTTACTCGGCAACGTCGCGAACAAGTAGCCGTATTCGTCGGTCTCGACGTCTTCGAGCCCAATCGCCTTCAGTTCGGCCTCGAGATGGCGGATCAAATCCCATTGTTTCGCCGTCGACGGCGTCGTCTCACTCGTAAAGTCAGATTGCGTGTCAATCTTGGCATACGTCATCAAGCGTTCAATCAATTTTGCTTGCATAAAAATACCTCCCCATATCGTTTCTCATCCGTTTTAGTGTAGCACGGGAACCGTTTGGAGAAGTATCAAAATTGTTTGAAAAATGGACAGGCGACCGAAGCGCCTGTCCATCGTTTACTGGATGATGACCTCGCCGTTGATGACGAACTCGGCGCCCGTGAAGTAACTCGACTCATCTGAGGCGAGGAACAAGACGAGGTTCGAGACGTCGGCCGGCTTTCCGATGCGTTTAAGCGGCACCGCCCGTCACAAGCGCGACTCCACCTTGTACACGTTTCATTGTCCTTCCTCCTTTTCAAAAAAGAAAGCAACCGTCTTCTTTAACATCATTAAGCGAGAATTCTCCCACCTCTAAGCGTCTGGGGCGAGGCCCAACGTAGGTGGGAGATGAATCGCCCGTACATAAACCTCTTGGGCACCCCTGTGACATAATTACGAACATAAGTTCTTGATTCCGTCAGATTTCCCTTCCCCCGCCGCGGGTATCGGAATGGGAAGAGAATCATCCTGACGCCGGGTGTGAAGGAGGGACAGACATGCTGAAGGTCGGATTCATCCGCTTCACACAGCACCGAATCTTCGACGGCGAGATCCGGTCGGCGACCGTGTCGATGACGAAGACGGGCAAGTTCTTCGTGTCGCTCCTCGTCGAGCAGCCCGACGAGCCGTGGGTCCCGGCCGAGCACAAGATCGGGATCGACCTCGGCCTCGGGCACTTCGCCGTCATGACGAACGACGCGCTCGTGACGGAGAAGATCCCGAACCCGCGCAACCTGCGCGAGGCCGAGGCGCGGCTCAAACGGGCGCAGCGCGCTCTCTCCCGCAAGAAGCCCGGCAGCCGGAACCGCGAGAAGGCGCGGCTCCTGTTGGCCAAAAAGCATGAAAAGGTACGGAACCGCCGACATGACTTCCTCCACAAGCTGTCACGACGCATCGTCGACGAGAACCAAGTCGTCGTCGTCGAGACGCTGAAACCGAGGGAGATGATGCAGGACCGCCGCCTGGCAAAGTCGATCGGGGACGCCGGGTGGGGCGAGTTCGTCCGCCAGCTCGCCTACAAATGCAGGTTCCACGGCCGCACACTGATCCAGGCCGACCCGTGGTTCGCCTCGACCCAGGTCTGTTCGGCCTGTGGCGAGAACGGCGGCAAGAAGGACCTGCACGTCCGCGAGTGGACATGCGCCGTATGCGGCACGCACCATGACCGCGACGTCAACGCGAGCCTCAACCTGTTGGGTCTCGCCGACTGAAACACTCCAGGGCAGGGACTGCCCGACGAGCTTGGTCCACAACCGTGGCTAGTCAAAGCACGGTCTTCCCAAGAAGCTCCCACTTCAAGTTGCGAAGCAAATAAGTGGTGAGTAGTTCACTTATAATATGAGATGTCACATATTATGAAATATTTTGAACGATTGGCATTAGAAAAGGATAGGGAGCAACAACGGCAACAAAAACGACGTGAAGATGGCGGTCAGTCCCATTGCGGCACCACCGGTCGCGCCTGAGAGCGGATGTTCGGTCGCGGCTTGGGCTGTCCCGATGCCGTGGCTGATCGTCCCGAGGGCGAGTCCGCGCGTGAACGGGTCGGTCACGTTGAACATAGATAGAATCACTGGGCCGAGCATGGCGCCAAGGATGCCGCAGGCGACGGCGACCGAAGCGGCGAGCGCGGCGTCACCTTGTAACTGTCGTGCCAGCTCGAGCGCAATCGGCGAGGTCACCGATTTGACGGACAAGGCGAGCAAGACGTGATCCGTCAACTTGAGTGCGGTCCCGAGACCGACAGCGACGAAAATCGTTGATAACGTCCCGAACACGATGGCACCGAGTGCTCGTTTAGCCCGAGCGAGCAGGATCGGCAAGTTGCGATAGAGCGGCAAGCCGAGCGCCACTGTCGCCGGCCCGAGCAGTGTCGTGATCGCATCTTTCGCCGGCGCATACGTGTCGTACGTCTGTCCAGAGCCGAGCAATAACAAGATGAGCGTGAGCGTGCTCAAAAAGACGACGTTCGTGAACGGGGACGCCCATTTGAATGACAGCTTCCGGCTCAACATATAGACGGCAATGGTAATCAATATCCAGAAGACGGTCATGACGCCTCACCGTGTTTTCCGGAAACGAGTGCCGTCACGACGAGGCCGATCGTCATGCTAATGATCAAGGCGAGGAAGAGCGGAACGCCTTCCGCCTTTAAAAGCGAGCTATACGACATGAGCCCGACCGCGATCGGGATGAAGAAAAAGGCGAGGTGCTTCGTCAAGAAGCCGGCGCTATCTTCGATCCATTCGACGTGGATGATCCTGGTCATCAATAAGAGCAGTAACAGGACCATGCCGATGACGCTCCCTGGCACTTTTAAAGCGAGCACGGCGACGATCCAATTCCCGAGCGCGCTCAAGCCAAATAAGAGCGAAAGGCCGATAATCCATTTGATAAGACGTTGCATGTGATTCATCCTTTCGCATATACATTCAAAACGTATGAATTCTCTCAGACTTTCTTATGTCAGTCAAGATAGAGGCTGGGACAAAAAAGATAATGGGTACATACGTTCGGTGTGATAAACTACATGTATTCTAGACAAATGGGGTGTAAAGATGGAACTACACGTAGTAGAGCAGTTTATTCAAACGTATGGCCTTGAACACCGAGATGATATTTTGGCGGCGTTTTCGAAGCGTGTCAATTTAAAGCTTGTACCCCGAACGATGCGTGAAGAGGTTGCGATCGGCCACTCGAAATTTGGTGGGTATCCAGATTTACCGAGCGGGTCGGACCATCCTGGAGACAACTTGACATTTTTGGCGCAATTTCGCTTAAGCGACTTTGCCGGCTGTGAGTCGGTCGAGGCGCTTCCGAAAGAAGGGCTGCTGTCTTTCTTTTACGATCTTGAAGAACAACCGTGGGGTGACAAGGACGAACGTCATCTTTGGCGCGTCATTTATACGGAAGAGACGAGATTAGAGCGCATTCGAGTCGGTGAGGCACTCAATGAGCGGGCCGTCGCGTTCGAGGAATCCTACGCCCCGAACGTTGATCTACTATTCAATCTCATGACGGAAGACGAGTACACCGCCCTTGAAGCGTTGTTCGATGAAGGCGAGGTGCACGCGATTGGCGGACATCCGGACGAAATACAAAACGATGTGTTCGAAGAAATTGAAGACACGTACGGTGACCGCTTCAAGCGGCCGTTCCTGCTCTTCCAAATGGATTCGTCAGAAGAGCTCGATATCATGTTCGGCGATGTCGGGATTCTTTACTTTTTGATTCCGACAGAGGCGCTTCAGGCCCAACGATTCGAGGAGACCGAAATGATCATGCAATGTTACTGAACACAACAAAAAGAGATTTGACCGGCTCTCGGTCAAATCTCTTTTTGAATTATGCTTGTTGTTTCTTGCGGAATCGAGCGAAGAACTCATAGACGATTGGGACGATGAGCAACGTCAGTAACGTCGAACTTGTGAGTCCGCCGATGACGGTGACACCGAGACCTTTCGAGATGAGTGCGCCGCCTTCGAGTCCGAGGGCGAGTGGTGATAAGGCACCGATTGTCGCGAGCGCCGTCATGAGGATCGGACGGAGTCGCGTACCGGCTGCTTCAAGCAACGCTTCACGCGTCGATAGACCGGCTTCTTCTTTATGAATGACGCGGTCGATCAAGACGATCGCGTTTGTGACGACGATCCCGATCAACATGAGCGCACCGATCAAAGCAGATACGGAAATCGTTTCTCCCGTGATCAAGAGGGCGACGAGTCCGCCGATGATCGCGTAAGGGAGCGAGAACAATACGACGAACGGGGTGATGGCACCGCCGAACGTGACGACGAGCACCAAGTAGACGATGGCGATGGCTGCGAGCATCGCGAGGCCGAGCTGCGTGAACGATTCTTGAATCTGTTCTGTCACACCGCCGACGTCATACGAGACGCCAGTCGGGAGATCGATGTCAGAGACACGTTCTTCGATGGCGGCCGACGCTTCCGTCGCCTTGTCCGTGCTAAGTTCGACGCTGACGGTAGCAAGGAGCTTGCCGTCGCGCTGGACGAGTGTGTCCGGCGTCGTGCCTTCTTCGACTTCGATGAAGTCTGAGATTGGGCGCGGTCCGAACGGCGTCGTCACTTCTTGCGCTTGCAAGTCTTCAATGCTGTCATACGTGACTTGTTCCGTCGGGATGATGACGTCGAGCTGTTTGTCATCGATCGTCACACTGGCGAGCGGACTCGCTTGTGCTTGGAACTGACCGATCGTTTGAGCGAGTTGAGCGGCCGAGACGCCAGCTTCAGCTGCTGCTTGTTGATCGACGTTGAACGTGTACTGGACGTATGACTCACGAAGATCAGACGTCGCTTGGCGGACGTAGTCCGTCTCTTCTTCGATCGTCTCGATGAATGTCGGGACAATCGCTTCAAGATCTTCGAGCGAGTTAGCGTAGACGTTATACGTCACACCGCTCGTTCCGGCACCGCCGGCGAAGTTTTGTTCTTTCCATTCTCCGCCTGAGGCAAGTTCGTTCAATTGTTCGATGTCTGCCAATTTGACGTCGGCAAAGTCTTCTGTGTCCGGGTCGTACTGGACGATGAAGATCCCTTGCTTGTTATTCCCCGGGTTGAGCGGGTTTTCGCCACCGACCGTGAACTG
Source organism: Exiguobacterium sp. SH3S3 (assembly GCF_004337115.1). NCBI lineage: Bacteria > Bacillati > Bacillota > Bacilli > Caryophanales > Exiguobacterium > Exiguobacterium sp. SH3S3. The sequence continues at coordinate 120,851 of NZ_SJUU01000003.1, read as the reverse complement.
GACGTCGGTCGCGTTCGGCTGGTCTTCCATAAAGTATGTCTCGGCGATCTCAGCAGCCGCGATCGAGTCGTCAAGCGTCTGTCCCGGTTCCGGGTCGAACGTGACGAACAGCGTCTTATCCGAACCTTGGTTCAAGAAGTTGACCCCGATGGCTGGGACGAGGGCGAAACTGCCGATCAAGAGAAGTGTCGCGAGTCCGAAGACGACGAGCTTATGGTTGAGTGACCAGTTGAGCACACCGCGGTACCATTCGGCAAGTTTACCGGGTCCTTCTTCCGGCTTCAGCTTGTCACGGTTTTTAAAGAACGAATCGGCCATCATCGGTACGACCGTGATCGCGACGAGGAGCGAAGCGAGCAAGGCGAAGACGACGGTCAAGGCGAACGGCAAGAACAGTTCGCCGACGAAGCCGGTCACGAAACCGAGCGGCAAGAAGACGGCGATCGTCACGATTGTTGATGACGCGATCGGGACGAACACTTCTTTCGTCGCGGCGATGATCAACGCTTTGCCGCGTAACGGTTCGTTCGGACGAGTGAGTCGACGATAAATGTTTTCGATGACGACAATCGAGTCATCGACGACGCGTCCAATCGCGACGGTCATCGCCCCGAGCGTCATGATGTTGAGCGTGATATCGAGTTGCTTCAAGACGATGAGCGCCATCAAGAGCGATAGCGGAATCGAGATGACAGCAATAATCGTCGAACGGAAGTTACGAAGGAACACTAAGATGATCAAAATGGCGAATAGTCCGCCGAGTAACGCCTTCGATACCATCGTCTCGACCGATGCTTCAATCGGCTGACCTTGGTCGAGTGTGATTGAGACGTTCGCCGTATCATATTCGGCCTCAAAGTCGTCTAAAATCGTTTTGACGGCGTTGACGACGTCGACGGTGTTCGCGTCTTGTGTCTTCGTCACTTGAATCCCGATCGAACGTTCTCCGTTCGACCGCGAGATCGATTCTTCGATGCCGCGGTCTTCGATTGTCGCGAGTTCGCTTAAAGCGACGGTCGGGACTGTTGTCGGCACATTCGCAGGTGGGACTGTGCCTGGGACTTCGCTTGGCAATTCAGGTGTCTCGCCAGCCGGGAATCCGCTTGGCGCCCCTGGGACAGTCGGTTCAGCAGCTGGAGCTGGTGAGTAGGGGATTTGCAGGTCACGGAACGCTTCGAGCGTCTCCGACTTCCCGTCGATGACGACGGCCTGTTCCGTATCCCCGAGCTCGTACAAGCCGAGCGCGATGCGGGCATCGTTTGCTTGAATCAACTGTTTGACCGCATCTTCTGTCAAGTTGTATTCAGCAAGTGCGGCCTCGTCGAAGCGAAGCTCGACGCGACGGACTTCTTGACCGGCGATTTGGACGAGCTGGGCACCTTCGACACCTTCAAGGGCCGGTTGGAGCTCGTCTTCGACAAGTTTTGTCAACTCAGCCAAATCGAGGCTTTCATCTGAAACGGCTGCCCCGACGACCGGGAAAGCGTCGAAGCTGAGGCGTGACACTTGCGGGTCTTGGACGGACTCTGGCAGCTCGACGTTGCTGAGTGCATCTTTGACCTGTTGTTCAGCCGCTTCCATATCCGTGCTGAAATCATAATCGATTTGAATGTTCGAAGCGTTTTGGAACGAAGACGAACGGACTTGTTCGACACCGTTCAAACTCTTCAAGCGATCTTCGAGCACGGAGCTCACTTCGTCGAGCACTTGTTCAGGGGAAGCACCGGGATAAATCGTCGTCACCGAGACGGTCGGTGTCGTGATGTCAGGCAGTGTCTCTAGTTTCATCGTCAGGCCGGCAAAGATTCCGGCGGCCGTTAAGATGATCGTCATCAACCAAACGGCAAACTTGTTGTTGACGGAGAAGGTCGTGATCTTTTGCATGGGGTTCATTTCTCCTCTAATAATTAGTCTAGTTTCCCGAATCGATGTGTCGGGCGCGCTCGATGAGTCGAGCGATAATGTCTTGTTTTAAAGCGGTAGGGGGGACGCCGACATTGAAGTGTTCGGACATCATCATCCCTTCAAGGGCGTAGCGGATGATCATCGTCTCGACGGGATCGCTCGTCTGTTGAAATCCGGCGAAGAACGTGTCGATATCGTGCTTCCAACGGTCGGCGTACGCTTGATCGACGGCGAATAACGTCAAGAAGGCGATCATCTTCTCGGCATCGATATGAATCGGTGAGCGTTCCGGATAGAGTTTCGTCTCATCGAATAAGCGGACGAACGCCTCGACCGGACCGTGGCCGTCAGCCTGAAGTGATTCGTATAAATCGTTTTGTTCGGTTTGAAGCCGTTCGACGATGGCGGTCAAAAGCGCTTCTTTCGACGGATAATGATATAACAGGCCACCTTTTGAGACACCAGCGGTCTTCGCGACTTCATCTAATGTCAATTGGTGCACACCGTGCTCCATGATGATCTCGGTTGCGGCATCTAACAGTTTTTGTTTCGTGATAGTTGATCGGTTTGTCATTGCGTCACTCCTTTCTGTACCGACCAGACGGTCTTTTCATTTCAACTATAGGCGCCCCATCATTTTGAAGTCAAGAAATGATATCGTCAAAACTGTTAAGTTATAAATACATAAGCAATGTCAACATTTTCAAAAAAAGGTTGACATGAGAATGATTATCATTGATTATAGTGATTGAGAGTAATTATCATTACCAACAAAGAGACTAAAACGTGGGGGAATTACAAATGAACAAAAAGTACATGGCACTTGGACTTTCAGCAGCACTTACGACATCACTGCTTGCGGCTTGCGCGAGCACTGAAGAGACGACTACTACGGGGGACAATGAGACGGCAGAAGAATCAAAAGTCGTCAACGTCTACTCGAGCCGTCATTACGATGTCGACAAAGAGCTCTACAAACAGTTCGAAGAAGAGACGGGCGTGAAAGTCAACGTCGTCGAAGGAAAAGGTGATGAACTTCTCGAACGTTTGAACACAGAAGGTGAGAACACGGAAGCGGATCTCTTCATTACTGCTGACGCCGGGAACTTGCACCAGGCAAAAGAAGCAGGGCATCTTCAAGCGGTCGATAGCGATGTGCTTGAGTCGAACATCCCAGAAAAATACCGTGACACGGACAAGGAATGGTTCGGTCTCACGAAGCGTGCACGTGTCATTGTCTACGCGAAAGATCGTGTGAAGCCGGAAGACTTGTCGACGTACGAAGCGCTCACGGAAGAACAGTGGAATGGGAAAGTGCTCGTTCGTCCATCTGAAAACATGTACAACATCTCGCTCCTCGCGTCATTCATCGAAGTGAACGGTGTCGACCAAGCGAAAGAATGGGCAGAAGGTCTTGTCAACAACATGGCACGTGACCCACAAGGGAACGATCGTGATCAAGCGAAAGCCGTCGTCGCCGGTGAAGGTGATGTGGCCATCATGAACACATACTACATGGGTCTCATGTTGAACTCAGAAGACGCGGAAGAGAAGAAAGTCGCTGAAGCGCTCGGTATCTTCTTCCCGAACCAAGACACGACAGGTACGCACGTCAACATCTCTGGAATCGCGATGACGAAAGCGGCAAAGAACTCTGACAACGCGAAGAAACTCATGGAGTTCATGTCTGACCCGTCAGCGCAAGAGCAGTTCGCAAGCGCCAACTACGAGTACCCGGTCAACGAATCAGTCGAGCCGAACGAGCTCCTCAAATCATGGGGTGAGTTCAAAGAACAAGATATCAACCTATCTGTTCTTGGTGAAAATCAGCAAGAAGCCATCCGCATCTTCAACGAAGCTGGTTGGAAATAAGACGACTTCGGCTTGAACGCATGTTCAGGCCGAAGGTTTTTGCGTTTCCTGACAGTCTAAAGGTATGACCGGGACGATGAAACTGATATGATGGGACAGGAAGTAAATGAAAGAAACGGGAGCTGTAAGACATGAACTGGTATGCAATCAAACGACAACTGAATGGATGGTCCATCCTGAGCTTTATCGCGTTGTCGTTTATCGTCCTGCCAGGAATCGTTGTCTTAGTAGAACTGTTCGCACCGGTCAATGACAATTGGCAACACATCCGCGAATATCTGCTGCCGACGTACGTGAGGAACACGTTGTTCATCATGCTCGTGACCGGTTTCTTGACGACCATCATCGGAACGAGCCTCGCTTGGTTCGTCACGGTGTATGACTTCCCGTTACGGCGATTCTTCAAATGGGCGCTCATCTTGCCGCTCGCAATCCCGCCGTATATCGGTGCTTACACGTATCATGGCATCTTGAACTACACCGGCGTCATCCAGACGACGCTGCGCAACGAGTTTGGCATCACCGTGGATCAGACGTACTTCAATATCATGACGATCCAAGGGACGATCTTCATCTTCACGTTGTTCTTGTATCCGTACATTTATACGATCACACGCGCGTTCCTACACAACCAGTCATCGTCGATGATCGAGAACGCCCGCATCCTCGGACGCGGGTCGTGGGATATCTTTTTCACCGTCGTCATCCCGATCTCGCGCGTCGCCATCATCGGTGGCGTCAGTCTCGTCTTGATGGAAGTGTTGAACGACTACGGCGTCGTCAAATACTTCGGGATCCAGACGTTCAGTACGGCCATCTTCAGCACGTGGTTCGGTATGAAAGACACGTCTTCAGCGTTAAAACTTGCCGGCACGCTCATGATCATCGTCATCGCCATCTTGATGGCGGAACGACTCGTCCGAGGCCGCAAGCAGTTCAGCTATGCGACGACAAAAGTGAAGCCGCTCAAGCCAAGACCGTTGAACGGCTGGCACCGCTACGCCGTGTTCGGTTACGTGGCGACGATCTTCGGTATCGCTTTTGCGATCCCGTTCATCCAACTCGTCGCTTGGACGTTCTTGACGTTCGAGCAAGTGTTCACGGCTGAATTTTTCCGCCTCGTCTGGAACACGGTGAGCGTCGCCTTTATCGCGACAATCATCATTCTCGTATTCGCACTCATCATCGCCAACTATACGCGGCTGTTCCCATCGAACATGACGCGCGTCATCTCGAAAGTGACGACGCTCGGCTACTCGATCCCGGGAGCGGCCATCGCCATCGCTGTCATCACGTTGTTCTTACTATTAGACGAATGGGTGCTAAAAGCAGCGCTCGCGCTCGATGTCGGACAGACGTTCGTGTTCCGGACGACGCTCATCATGCTCATCTTCGCCTACGTCATCCGTTTCCTCGCCATCGGTTACAACTCGATCGAGAGCGGATTCGAGAAAGTCGGGAAGTCGTTCACGGAAGCGTCACGTATGCTCGGTTGGGGCACGGTGCAGACGTTCTTCCGGGTCGATATCCCGATGATCAAAGGGGCGATCATGAGCGCGTTCATCCTCGTCTTCATCGATATTATGAAAGAGTTGCCGCTCACGCTGTTCTTGCAGCCGTTCAACTTCTCGACGCTTGCGACGCAGGCGTTCAAATATGTCAGTGATGAGAAGATTCACGAAGCGGCGCTCGCGTCGATCGTCATCGTTCTCATGAGCGGATTGTTAATCTTTGTGTTCCATAAGGTGCTTGATAAGGAGGCCGACTAATGTTTGTTCAAATCAACGATTTACACTTCAGCTATAAAGGTGCGCAAGCAGAGACGATCAAAGGGTTCTCGCTCTCGATCACGAAAGGCGAAATCGTATCCCTCCTCGGCGACAGCGGTTCGGGGAAAAGTACGATCTTGCGCCTGATCGCCGGTCTCGAGATGCCAAATCAAGGCGTCGTCGTCGTCAACGATTGCGTCTGTTGTGACGACTGCCAGTTTATGCCGCCCGAACAACGCGGCGTCGGCATGGTGTTTCAAGACTATGCGCTCTTCCCGCACATGACCGTTGAGAAGAACATCCGCTTCGGCCTCCATAAGCTCAGCCGGAAGGAGCGGAACGAACGGGTCGAGGAGATGCTCACGCTCGTGAACTTATCTGAGTTCCGACATCGCTATCCGTATGAGCTGAGCGGCGGTCAGCAGCAGCGTGTCGCGCTCGCGCGTGCGCTCGCACCGAAGCCGTCTCTCTTGATCTTAGACGAGCCGTTCAGTAACTTGGACACGTCGCTCCAACACCGGATCCGCGACGACTTGCGCCGTCTCCTCAAACAGACGGGCACGACGACGATCTTTGTCACGCACGACGAGGAAGACGCGGAAGCGCTCGCCGACCGTATCGTCTATCTCGGAGAAGGCAAAATTAAAAAGCAGGTCATGACGGAGAACAACAAGACGTTCAACCCGCAGATTCCTTGCTTTGTGTAAGTACGGCGCACTCATTGATCAAAAATGGGTGCGTCTTTTTTTGTGAAGTTCATTACTCAAAAAATCGATTGTCTAAAACGGACAGATGCTCCTGCCAATCCGACCAGTAGGACTGGAGTGATGTGATCAATCCATGCCCACCAAAGCTAATTGTACTTTCGTGGGACGCATAAATGATCCAGTTCATTTTTTGGTCAAACCAATAGCGTTCTAAATAACGACCTTCATAACAAGGATCTAATGAAGCGGTGTCGATTTGCCATAGTGTACGGTCCTCATGCAGTTCAAATATAAGCTCCGTCCCTTGGTCCCATACCCATTGGCGGATTTCTTCGATTTTTTGATCAACATCTTCAATATAATCGCTGTCGAATGCAATCACATCGAGTCGAGGAGAAGTGGAAAGAGGGTACCAATAATACGAATCGTTCACACCCCAAATGGTGCGAATTCTTCTCTTTAACTGATTTGCGAATGGTTGTGAAAGTCGAGTCCTCATGACTTGAAACTCCTTATCCTAAATCTATGTATTTTTTGCTACATTCACTATATATGGAAAACAGAAAAAATGCCCTTAGATTTTTTATCCAAGGGCGTTTCGTGTCTACTTCGCTGTCTGAGACGGCTTCGACTCATTTCCAAGCCGGTCGATCGCCGTCACGTAATACGTTGCCTGCCCGTTCGTGACTTCAACGCTCTTCCGGGCGTGTGACGGGACGCTCTCGATACGTGTCGCGTTCCCGTCGTTGACTTCATAGACACGGTAGCCGATGACGGCATCGTCACGGACCGCGTGCCATGTGAGCAAGTTACCGCTTAACGTGACGTTCGTCGGGGCGTCGAGTTCGACTGTCGACTTGATCTCGCTATCGACAAGCTCCGTGTAAACGACGAAACGTTGGTCATAACCGCCGTCCCCGAACGTACCGGAACACGTGATCAAGTTCAAGTTGCGATTCGACGTGGCGCCGAAGATCTCGTCGATCGGGGCATTTTTCGTGTCATAATTCTCTGTTTTTGTGACACGAAATAGCAGCGTGTTGCCGTTCTCGTCGATAATCGTCACGTCATCACCTGTCTTCAGTTGATCGAGTTCATAAAAGACGGCGGGCCCCGTCTTACTATCAACGTGTCCGGCGACGACGGCGTTGCCTTTACTGCCTGGTTTGACACCGGGTTCGAACCAGCCGACTTGATTCTCGTCAACGGGTACGCCCATCTGTCCGTTATCGAGCACGCCGACCTGTTCGATCGCGGTGTCGACATTGATGCTCGGGATTTGAATCTGGACAGGTGTCACGGCTTTAGTGCTTTCCTCTTCCTCGGCTAAACGAAGTTTCTTCACCTCTTCCTGTAGAAGTGAGAATTCAGCCGATAAATCTGGGCTCTCCTCTATTTGTTTTTCTTCTACAGGTGGTGATGACGATTCTTGAGCGCTCGTCCACGACCAGAAGCCAAAACAAAATAGAGAGAGCGCCAAAAACAAATGGCGCTTGTTCATTGGGCTCTCTCCTTTAGTTTATTGTTCTGATACTTTACGGTTGCGAAGCGTGACAAAGGCGAGCATGATTCCGCCAAGTATAGCAAGGCCAGCGTAAAGAGTATTCATTGATTGTGCTTGTGCACCACCGAGACCTGTTTCAGGCATCGCTTCCGGCATTGCTGTTTCAGCGAACTTGTCAGGCATTTGTGTCACGATCGCGTTACCAAGTGTTTCACCAACACCGAACATGAACGCGTATCCTTCACGGAATGACATCCAAGCTGCATCTGCGTCACCGGCTACATATTGATCAAACGTTTGGAGCACGAGTGCCTCATGTTGCATGATCGCTTCTTGACCGGCCGCTTGTGGCAAGTTGCCTTCTGTCGCTGCATCGAGGAACGTGCTGAAGTCGACAGCGAACTGATCGAGTTTCATGCGTGCTTCTTCGATTTTAGCTTCGTCGCCTTCAAGTGTTGCTGCGACGATGTCACCTTGTGCTGTGATGTGGTTCCCGTTCCATACTTTTTCAAACTGAGCCGCACCTTCGTCACCGTAGACCGAACCGATGGCTGCTTTAAAGTCGAGCGTGTTTTGATCTTCAGCCCAGCTGACGTAGTCGAAATCTTCCGCTTTGTCGTAGCCTTTTTGCATGCCGATCGCAGCGAGGGCAAAGTGTTCACCGGCGAGGCTGTTCAATGTCGAACGAAGCTCTACAGCTGGCGTGTCAGCAGGTGTCGGGAACTTGTCAGGCATTTGCGTGACGATTGCTCCTGAGAGGGCTTTACTGATGTCGAACATGAGCTTGTAGCCTTCACGGTATGTCATGTAAGCCGACTCGTAGTCACCGGCGACGTAGTTATCAAACACCGAGAGAACTTGGTCTTCGTGAAGTTCAAGGACGTCAGCGGCTGCTTCTTTCGGTAAGTTGCCTTCTGTCGCAGCATCGAGGAATGTCGAGAACTCTTCGACGAACTCATCGACTTCGGCTTCAGCCTCGGCACGAAGTTCTTTGTCGTCTGACTTGGCAGCTTCGACGAAGTCAGGCGAGTAGTCGTTATGGCCGGCGAAGATGTCTTCGAACTGAGCCGCGCCTGCATCACCGTAGATTGAGGCGATGGCTGGCGTCATGTCAAGCGCGTTTTGATCGAGTGCTTTCACTACGACTTCGGCATCAGGTGCCCCGTCGTAAGCTTTCATCATCGATGTGACGGCTAAGACATAATGCTCAGATAGTAATTGGTCGAGCGTGGCACGAAGGTCTCCAGCTGGTGTGCTCGCTGTTGGAGAGTGGTCAGCTGCCTGTGCGTTCAATGGTACGAGTAACCCCAGTGCCAGTGCCGGTGCAACAAATTTGTTCATTGTTTTTTTCTTCATGTTCAATCGCTCCTTTTTTGTGAGTGGTTGTCGTTGTTTACACCCATCTAACGGAGCGATTCAAAAAATGGATCACTTTTTGATTATTTTTTTTCGTTTTTTTGTTGAAGTGTGCGGTACACCCCTGGTGCGACGCCATATTTCCGTTTAAAAATTCGGTGGAAATAGGGATACGTTCGAAACCCGGACAGCTCGGCGATCCGTTCGAGCGAGTGTTGTGTATACCGCATTTGCTCTTCGGCGAGCTGAAGCCGGATCGTGTGCGCGTACTCGATGATCGTCATCCCGGTCACTTCCTTAAAGAGGTGCACGGTCCGCGACACGCTCAAGCCGACGGCAGCGGCGACGTCGTCAATTTTGAAGTCGGCGGTGACGTTTCCTTCTATATAACGCATCATGCGAGACACGACCGGGGGACGTACATTCGTCCGGACGTCTCGCATCGACCGATCGAGCATGAGCAGAAGCGCCTCGGTCAACTTCTCGATCAACGCTGTGCTCTGTTCATCGGTCGGTCGTCGTGCCTCTTCCGTGACGTGTTGCCAAAGCGACAGGAGGCGAGGGTCAATCGAGATCGTGGTGAGCTGTGAGCGGGTAGTCGTCGACCACCAGGCGTCGAGCGTCGGACCAGCGCAGAACAAATGATAGTCGCCACTCGCCGGGGTATCGATATTCAACTCATAGTAGTCACCCGGTTTGACGAGCAACAGATCGCCGGGGTGCGCGACGTATGTCTCCCCGTTGACGAGGATTCGGGCCGACCCTTCAGTCTGCAAGCGGATCAAGTACGTGTCCAACCGGTTGGCGAACGGAAAAGTATATGCTGCTGTGTGATACGAATAGCCACAAAAGCCGATTTCCATCGAATTACTCCTTTATAATAGCAAGATTGTGCATATCTTAATCATATCATGGATAGGCACAGGCGGCGGGACAAGGTACGATGATGACGTCAGATTTGAACCGATGATGAGGAGGAGACTTTTATGAAACAATGGTGGAAAGAAGCGGTCGTCTATCAGATTTATCCGCGCAGCTTTAACGACTCGAACGGGGACGGAATCGGGGACATCCCGGGCATCACGGAAAAGATGTCCTATTTGGCTGAACTCGGGATCGACGTCATCTGGTTGTCACCGGTGTACGATTCGCCGAACGATGACAACGGCTATGACATCCGCGACTACCGTGCGATTATGGATGAGTTCGGGACGATGGACGATTTCGATGCGATGCTCGAAGAGGCGCACCGTCACGGCATCAAGATCATGATGGACCTCGTCGTCAACCATTCTTCCGATGAGCACCAATGGTTCATGGAGTCTCGGTCTTCGAAAGACAGCCCGTACCGCGACTACTACATTTGGAAAAAAGGCGAGAACGGTCAGCCGCCGACGAACTGGGGGGCTTTCTTTGGCGGCAGCGCGTGGGCGTACGATGAAGCGAGCGACGAATATTATCTGCACTTGTTCAGTAAGAAACAGCCCGACTTGAACTGGGAGTCGGAGACGCTGCGCCGCGAAGTGTACGATTTGATGGCTTACTGGCTCGACAAAGGCGTCGACGGTTTCCGGATGGACGTCATCAATATGATCTCGAAAGACCAAAGCTATCCGGACGGGAAGACGCGCGGGACGGGCTACGGAGACGGAACGCCGTTCTTCTTCAACGGGCCGCGCATCCATGAGTTCATGCAAGAGATGAATCGTGAAGTGTTGTCGAAGTACGATACAATCACGGTCGGGGAGATGCCGGGTGTCAGCGTCGACGAGGCGAAGCTCTACACTGGTGAAGACCGTGACGAGCTCAACATGGTGTTCCATTTCGAGCACGTCGACGTCGGCAACGGTAGCTTTGGGAAGTGGAATCCGACCGACTGGAAGCTGACGGAGCTGAAGACGATCTTCTCGCGTTGGCAAGAAGGACTCGAGGAAGAGGGGTGGAACAGCCTGTATTGGAGCAACCACGACCAACCGCGGGCGATTTCGCGATTCGGCAACGATTCGGATGAGTACCGGGTCGTCTCTGGCAAGATGCTTGCGACACTCCTGCACATGTTGAAAGGGACGCCGTACATTTATCAGGGCGAAGAGTTCGGCATGACGAACGTCGCGTTCGACTCGATCGACAAGTACCGTGACATCGAGACGCTCAACGCGTATCGCGATTACACATCGAACGATTTGTTGACGCACGAGGAGATCTTCCGCGGCATCCACGCCCGCGGACGCGACAATTCGCGGACGCCGGTCCAATGGTCGGCTGACGCGCAAGGTGGGTTCACGACCGGTACGCCGTGGATCGATGTCAATCCGAACTACGTTGACGTGAACGCGGAAGCGGCACGTCTTGATCCGAATTCACTCTTCCATTACTACCGTCAGTTGATCGCGCTGCGGAAACAGAATCCGGTCGTCGTCTACGGGAAGTATGAGCTGTTGCTCCCTGAAGACGAAGCCGTCTACGCGTTCACGCGGGCGCTCGAAGGAGAGACGTGGCTCGTGCTGTGCAACTTCTCTGCTGAAACACAAGAACGGACATTGCCGTATGACGTCAAAGACCGTGTCATCGGCAACATGGAGCCAATCGAACCGTTCACGCTTCGTCCGTACGAGGCACAAGTGTATAAACTATGACAAAAAACTCGCCCAAGCGGCGAGTTTTTTTCGGGCGTATAGTATTCTCCAAGGCATTCGGGAATAGGAAGAGTAGATTCCGACTTAAAAGGGGGAAACGAGATGAAGACGTTGATTGCGTATACGTCACGATATGGTACGAGCGAGAAAGTCGCCCATCTTTTGGCCGCACGGTTGTCCGGAAACGTCCACGTTCAAAACTTGGTCGATGAGCCAGACGTCGATTGGGCAACGGTCGACCACGTCATCGTCGGGGGATCGATCCGGATGGGGAAAGTCCAAGACGAGCTGACCGACTGGTTGAAGCAAAATGAAGTCCAATTGCTTGAACGTCCGCTCGGATTGTACTTGTGCGCCGGCACGCCGACCGCGGCGGAGCGGCAACGTGAGCTCGAAGGCGCGTACGGGGAACATTTACGAGCACACGCCTACTTCGTCGAAGTCGTCGGTAGCGGCTATGACTTTGAGCGGATGGGCTTCCTCGACAAAGCCATCGTCCGGATGATGGCCAAACAGACGGTCAGTTCGCTCAATTTGGACGAAGCACGGTTGAATGAGCTCGTCGAGTCGGCTCAAGCGTCACTTCGCACCCGATCTGAGAAACCATAAGCGAATAAGTCGTGCGCTTCGACCGGGCTACTCGTGGAGATGAGGACATCTCCACTTTTTTGTTCGCCTTCGATGTGTTTTAGCACGACGTTAGCGAGCTGTCCGCCGATCTTTACAGAGATCGGGGCCGAATTCCGGCACGTGACATCTTCGATTGTGACGTGATCGGTCCGGTTGTCGCCGCCGAACAGTTCGATGTCGGCGCGGCTGGAAACGAACCCGCTTGTGGCAATTCGTTTTAATTGAACGTTCCGAGACTTATACTGGACGGCGAGCGCTGGATGTCCTGTATAATCATAGGACGGGTCACCGATGGCCGTAAAGCCATGGATCAATACGTCTTGATACGCCGATACGACGAGGCTACGGGGCGATGACTTGGCGTATAGCTTCGAGCGTACCGGTTCAATCGATAGTAAATTCGTTCCCGAGATGAATCGCGCCGTCTTCGACTCGGGGTCGTCGGCCAAGTGGTGTCCGATGTGGCGAAAATTGAAGGACCGATTATCACGATACGAGACGTGCCCAAAAATATGGACGTCATGGGCGGCCGAGGACGTACCGTGGGCTTTCACCTCGACTCCTCCAAAACAACCTTCCGTCATATTGTTGACGAGCACGACGTGACGCGAACCGTCATCGACCTCGATGCCGTTTGAATTGGAGAAGCCGTGGGCGTGCGTACGTCCGTGCGGGTGATGACAGTAGCAGTTCGTGATGTAGATGGCGTCGCTATGATGCGTCGTGATGCCGTCGTCCCCATAGTTCGTCGCCTCGCAGCGATCGAGCCAGATGTAGCGGCTGCCTTTTTTGGCACGCAACCCGTCCCCGAGGTAATGGTAGTGAGGGGCGGTGATATCGAACGCGTGCAGTCCGGCACCTTTGGCGGTGACGTGATGGACCCAGGCGAATTTGACGTAGGCGAACGTCAACGCGCTCGAAGCCGTGTCTCCACTCGACGTCCGATCGACGTCGCCAAGGCGCTCGACGTTCCAGTCGAGCGTCAGATGGGCGACCTCGATGTGATGGTTCCCATAAAACGGTGTCGCATTTCGCAGCAGCCGGCGATGCTTCGGTGTGCCGTCGGCCAAGCGTAATACCGTGTTCTGCTGTCCCGCACCTTCGAGCACGCAGTTCGAGGGGATCCGGACGCCACGGACGATATAGACACCGGCCGGCACGTGGACGTGGCGGTTCGACCGAAGCGCGAGCCGGAATGCGAGCGTGCAGTCCGTCTTGCCGTCCCCGACGGCCCCGTAATCGGTCACGTCGACGTGATGGCGTGTCATCTGCAGTAAATTCAAATGTTCCGCGTCGAGACGACGCATCCAGACGGGCCGGACGAGATCGTCGACGACCTCGAGCGGGAGTGCACTCGTCACCGGTGTGATTCGTTCCGTCATCGGCAAGTGGGAGCGGTACGACTTCGATTGGTCAGGATAATGGTCGTGTCGCGTCGCCTGATGCCAAGCGAGCGTCTCCGTCAATAGCTCATCTGTCGACCAGGCCGCGTGACGGGCGATGGTGGCAGCGATATGCGTGCGGTCAATTTGATTCATCATATGAGTCGTCCTCCTAACGTTCACTACATGTGATGTACCCGTTTTGAAATTATTTTTAGCAAACCGAAGTATTTAGTAGACAGAAGCATTTATCCATGGTATATTACATATGTGCTTAATTAAGAATAGCTGGAAACATAATTCACAATCGCTTGGGATTATTTTTCATGAAAGATAATCCAACAAGTTTTGTGCTTTTTTTTGGTCAGTTTTTTCTAGTAAGGCACTACTAGAACGCACAGCGTTTATTTCAGGAGGGTTCATTATGAACACAGGTAAAGTAAAATGGTTTAACTCAGAAAAAGGTTACGGCTTCATCGAAATGGAAGGCGGAGACGACGTATTCGTACACTTCTCAGCAATCCAAGGCGACGGCTTCAAGACACTTGAAGAAGGCCAAGCAGTAACTTTCGAAATCACTGACGGAGCTCGTGGCCCACAAGCTTCTAACGTTGAAAAAATCTAATCTTCCTTTCTAAGGAATTTTATAACCTGCTCGCTTCGGCGAGCAGGTTTTTTCGTGTCTTCGTGTTTAATCAAATGCCGCAAGGGAATGATTATACGAGTGACTATGATAAGGGGGCTTTTTAAATGGATGCTAAAACAACGGCACAACAAATTCTAGATGCAAGCAACGTCGGAACGATGGCCACGGTATATAAAGGGAAGCCGCACAGCCGATACATGACGTTTTTCCATGACGGTCTGACACTCTATACGGCAACCTCGAAAGATACGGATAAAGTCGATGAGTTGAAGAACAATCCGTACACGCACGTCTTGATCGGCTACGACGGGGACGGGGTCGGCGACACGTATCTCGAGATTTTAGGAGAGACGTCGGTGTCTGATGACGAGTCGATGAAAGAAAAAGTGTGGAACGAAAAACTTGAGGGCTGGTTCGACGGCCCGGATGATCCAAAACTCGTCATTTTAAAAATCTCACCGCAATCGATGCGTGTGATGAATAAAAAAGGCCAACCGCCACAACAAGTTGATCTTTAACATAATTAAGCGAGAATTCTCCCACCTCTAAGCGTCTGGGGCGAGGCCCAGCGTAGGTGGGAGATGAATCGCCCGTACATAAACCTCTTGGCCACCCCTGTGACAGATATGACGAACAGAAGTTCGTGATTCCGTCAGATTTCCCTTCCCCCGCTGCGGGTATCGGATGAGGAAGACGTTCATCACGATCATCGGCCGAGAGGAGGTGGAGACATGCTGAAGGGCTACAAATACAGGCTCTACCCGACGACGGCACAGGCCGATTTCCTGGTCAAGACGATCGGATGCGCCCGCTTCATCTACAACAAGCTGCTCGAGGACCGCATCACCATCCACGAGGAGGCGAAGGCGAGCGGCGGGCCGAAGCGGAAGCCGCCGACACCGGCCTCGTACAAGCCGCTGTTCCCGTTCCTGTGTGAGGCGGACAGCCTCGCGCTCGCCAACGCGAAGCTTCACTTCGCCGTCATGACGAACGACGCGCTCGTGACGGAGAAGATCCCGAACCCGCGCAACCTGCGCGAGGCCGAGGAACGGCTGAGACGGGCGCAGCGCGCGCTCTCCCGCAAGAAGCCCGGCAGCCGGAACCGCGAGAAGGCGCGGCTCTTATTGGCCAAAAAGCATGAAAAGGTACGGAACCGCCGACATGACTTCCTCCACAAGCTGTCACGACGCATCGTCGACGAGAACCAAGTCGTCGTCGTCGAGACGCTGAAACCGAGGGAGATGATGCAGGACCGCCGCCTGGCAAAGTCGATCGGGGACGCCGGATGGGGCGAGTTCGTCCGCCAGCTCGCCTACAAATGCAGGTTCCACGGCCGCACACTGATCAAGGCCGACCCGTGGTTCGCCTCGACCCAGGTTTGTTCGGCCTGTGGCGAGAACGGCGGCAAGAAGGACCTGCACGTCCGCGAGTGGACATGCGCCGCATGCGGCACGCACCATGACCGCGACGTCAACGCGAGCCTCAACCTGTTGGGTCTCGCCGACTGAAACACTCCAGGGCAGGGACTGCCCGACGAGCTTGGTCCACAACCGTGGCTGGTCAAAGCACGGTCTTCCCAAGAAGCTCCCACTTCAAGTTGCGAAGCAAATAAGTGGTGAGTAGTTCACAGCAGTGGAAGCGATGTCTCGAGTAGACATTGCTTTTTTTGGTACAATTTCCAAAAAGTGACTAACATGTGACCCGCATATGACCGAAACGTGAACTATTATCTCAAGCTATGTGAAAACATGAACATGGGTGGTATATTGTGAATGTAATCATATATAAGCCATCATTCAACCATTCAAAAGGAGGAATTATCATGTTCACAAAGTTTTGGCAAAACCACAACATCGCAACCGGCATCTTGACGGTGTTACGGATCTGGCTCGGCTATCAATGGCTCACAGCCGGATGGGGTAAAATCACGGGCGGCTTCGGGTCAGGCGGTTACCTTCAAAACGCAGCTTCACTCGCGACGGGAGATCACCCGGCGGTCGCCGGATGGTGGGCAGCTTTCCTTGAAAACTTCGCAATCCCAAACGCAGCACTTTTCGATATCTTAATTCCGTATGGTGAGTTCTTGGTCGGTCTCGGTCTCTTGCTTGGCGCCCTCACACGCAGCGCGGCTTTCTTCGGACTCGTCATGAACATGGCGTTCTTATTGTCAGGAACGGTCAGCACGAACCCGACGATGTTGATCGTGTCGGTCTTGATTCTCGTCGCGGGCTACAACGCAGGCAAAATCGGCGTCGACGGCTTGTTCCTTCGCCGCTTCGTCGAAACGAAAATTGCGCATCGTTCACCAAATCGTCAAATAGCCTAACGACTTTCTAACGTTCTCCTGTGACAAACTTCACCTCTATCGGCTACGATGAACGTAGCATCGATTAAAAAGGAGAACGGATATGAACGCAACTCGATTCAAATGGCTCGGTTATACAGAGGGGATGTCATTCCTGCTCTTATTGTTGATCGCAATGCCGCTCAAGTATTTGGCTGGCATGCCGCTAGCCGTCAGCATCGTCGGTGCGGCCCATGGTTTCCTGTTCGTCGCTTACGTGGCGGCAGCGGTTTACATGGCGTGGCGCTTCAACTGGGGCTTCAAAGTGTTAGTCCTCGCGGTCATGGCTTCGGTCATCCCGTTCGGACCGTTCTTGTTAGAGAAACGAGTCCTTCCATCAACAGAGAAGACATCGAACTGAAAAACGTTCGATGTCTTTTTTTCGTTCATTGACGCGTCGGCGCGCTTTCGACTTCAGCCAGTACCGTCGCTTTTTCAGCCGCGATATCGTGACGGATGCGATGCATCGCGAACAGCGTGATTGAAAGCAGGCATACCATGCAAATCGCATAAAGTGACGTGACCGACATCCATTCGCTCAATAACCCGAACGACACGAAACCGAGCGGGGTGATCCCCATCGCGAGCGATTCGAGGACGCCCATGACACGACCGAGGTAGCTTGGTTCCGTGTTCGTCTGCAAAAACAGTTGGATGGGAATATTGACGCGGATGATGAAGAAACCGCTCAACAAAGCGAATCCGGTGAGGAAGACGATGGCGGGTGTGACCGAGAAGTCGAAATAGAGCGGGACGGCCGGGCCGATTTTGCTTTATGTTGTGTCCAAACAGACGGTTCAAATTGAAGCGTGAAGCCGTGGCGTGCGAACGTCGTCTCGGCGTCGTGAAGTAAACTATGACGCGCGGCTGGTACTCCGGACGACGGGGCGGTTACGCCGACGTGGCGACCGGTCAACTGTGGATAACGAATCATGAGATCCTCCTGTGGATAAGTGATGGGCAGTGATACGGAAATGAGTTATCCACATGTGGACAATTTATTTTTGTTGCATGCGCGCAGCGTGCTTCATGCCCCAAGCGTTCATCGTCTCGAGTACCGGGATAAGCGTCTTGCCGTACTCGCTCAACTGATAGTCGACGCGCGGCGGGACTTCCGGATAGACGGTACGGATGATGATATCTTGCTCTTCTAAGTCACGCAACTGGGCTGTCAAAATCTTTTGGCTAATGTTCGGGAGCGAGCGTTTCAGTTCACTGAACCGGAGCGTCCCCCCGTTGATGAGCGCGAGTAAAATCGATGGTTTCCATTTACCGGTGATCAGTTCGAGTGCGGTATCGACTTCACAGCTTGAGATCATCGTCATGAGTCTCGCTCCTCTCTAAGTATCCTTTCGGTAACTATACCACCTTTTTGTGCCGTCTTCTGCAAACGGGACACGGCATGTATAGTAAAGAGAGAGGTGAGAAAACATGAAATTAACCAATATCCAACTCGGATCGGTCACGCTCCGGGTCAGTGAATTAGAAAACATGAAACAGTTTTACGAACACGTCATTGGAATGGACGTACTCGAAGTCGGTAGCGACCGCGTCACGCTCGGTGCGCCGAATACGCCGCTCGTCGTCTTGCATGAAGTCAAAGGTGTCCGTCCGAACCGGAAGGCGGCCGGCTTGTTCCACATGGCAATCTTGCTGCCGGACCGCGTCGAACTCGGACGCATTCTCCGTCATTTGATCGAGCGACGGATTGAAGTCGGTCAAGGCGACCATTTGGTCAGTGAGGCGTTTTATTTGAACGATCCGGAAGGGAACGGCATCGAGCTGTATGCCGATCGGCCACGTGAGCAGTGGGAATATGAAGCGAACGGTCACGTGAAGATGTCGACCGATCCGGTTGAGTACGAATCGATGCTCGAGGCGGCAGCGGACCGTCCGTTCACAGGTCTTCCTGTCGGGACGACGATGGGACACGTTCACTTTAAAGTACGTTCCCTCGAAGCGGCCAAGTTATTCTATCAACATCGACTCGGGTTTACCGTCACGACCGATTCATACCCGGGCGCACTGTTCCTCGCGGCCGACGGGTATCATCATCACATCGGTGCGAACGCCTGGGCCCGTCCGACTGAACCGATGAACGACGAGGCGGGACTAGAAGCTTGGACGCTTTTTGTCGACGCTTCGACGAACCACGAACTCGGAGGGACGACGTCGGAATGGTCGCTCACCGACGCCGATGGGATTACGGTCAATATAAAAAGCGTGGACTAATGTCCGCGCTTTTTAACGTGCTGAAATTTTCTTTTGACTCGAATCAAACGAGAGGCGAATGCCGCGTTTTTGATACGCTTGTTCGACCCGTTTTGAATTGATGCTGAGCTCAAGATGAGCCAGTTTCAAATGTTCAAGTTCTGGCACCGTGACATCGAGACGGACGAGCTCCATGTTGCGCTCGGCTTTTTTGCGTGTACGTCTCAAGTTACGGGGCACTTCCTCTGACGTCAGTGCCGCGATCGTTTCATTGATCAGTTGTCGTTTATCGCCTTTGACGCTAAGCGCCGTGTAAAGCTTATCGAGCGAACCGAAGCGTTTGATCAACTGTACCGATTGACTTTCGTCAAGGCCGGCTACAGGTGGGATGCCGTCTGAACGGTCTCCCGTCAACGCTTTGACCGCTGAGAGCTGTTTCGGCTTCAATCCTTCGTACAACGCTGCAATCTCCTCAGGACGAATCTCGAGATGTCGCTTGAGTGGGAGCGGACGGTTGTCTTGGATATCACAACGAGCTTGCATTTGCTGAAGCTCCTGTGTTTGAAGCCATACTGTGATACGTGGGCTCACGAGCTGAAGCAAGTCTTTATCCTTCGTCATGATAACGACAGGCGCGCTGCAGCTGAACTTCCGAGCGATGTGGGCAATCAAATCTTCTCCCTCATAGCCTTCGACTTGATATTGCGGGATTCCGCTCTCTTCAAGCAATTGGCGCATGAGTTCCATTTGAGCCTTCAACTCGGGTGGTGTCTGGCGACGGCGGCGTTTATAGCCGGGATAAAGTTCGCGACGCCACAATGTTTCACGTGAGACGTCCCATACGACGACAAAATGAGACGGACGATGTCTGCGTAGAATCGTCCGGATGAGGCCGGTCATACCGATGACGGCACTCCGATCGTTTTTAGATACCTCGCGTCCTTTTTTCGTTCGGCTCGCGGCGGCACCGTAGTAGGCACTGGCCAGCATGGAGTTTCCGTCAATTAAAAATAGTTTACGTTCCATGCGTAACCTTCTTTCTGTAGTTGTTGGACCGAACATTAATGAACTGTTCGGTGATGTTGTGTCAATGAGTGGCACGCACTCAAATTAGCAACATATGTGCAGTATATCACGACAAGCCTTGAAAATATAGCGACAGTTCGAGCGGCAATCGAAAAGCCCTCCCTAATGTTCAAGGGAGGGCGGTCAAAGACACTTAGTCCATTTCGGCTCGAAGCTGGTCTTTATGCGCAAGAATCAAGTCGACGAAGACGATGCGGTGATTGTCGATCTCGCGGACGATCAGTTCGTGCTCACCTGGCAGGACGAAACGTTCGCCGGTGCGTGCATTCGCTTTTTGCGAGAGGACGAAACCACCAATTGTGTCGACGTCATCCTCGATCTCAATGCCGAAGCGCTCTTCGATCTCTTGCGTGAGCACGAGACCAGACAAGCGATAATGTCCTGGATTGACTTCAGTGATCTCGGCTTGTTCGTCCCGGTCGAACTCGTCGCGAATCTCACCGACGATCTCTTCAAGGATGTCTTCGATCGTGAGCAGGCCGGCGGTGCCGCCGTACTCATCGATGACGAGACACATCATCGTCCGTGCGTTCTGCATTTTCACCATCGCTTCTTGGAGCGGTGTGAACTCCGTGACGAGAGGTAACTGATGGATAAACGATTCAAGCGGGGCGTCACTCTTGACGAGTTGGGCCGTGAACACTTGTTTGGCGTTAATAAAACCGAGTACGTCATCGCGGTCACCGTCTCGTGTGACCGGATAGCGCGTATATTGATGCTCTTGGACGGTCGCGATAATCGTCTCGATCGAGTCTTCTTCATCGATCGTCACCATATTCATCCGCGGCACCATCGCATCTTTTGCAACACGTTCATCAAACGAGAAGATATTTTGAACGTAAGCGAGTTCGTTCTCGTTGATTTCGCCACTTCGAAAACTCTCCGTCATGATAATTTTGAGTTCTTCCTCCGAGTGCGCCGTCTCTTGCGCCGTCGTCTTGACACCGAACAAGCGGAGCGTGAGCCGGGCCATACTGTTGAGCACCCGGATGAACGGGTACAACAGCTTCGTGAAGAAATAGAGCGGCCGGGCGACGAGCAGCGTCAATTTCTCGGCTTCATGTACGGCGAGCGTCTTCGGGACAAGTTCGCCGATGACGACGTGTAAAAAGGCGATTAGCAAAAAGGCGATTAAGAACGACAGGAATGTGGAAACCGACGGCGAGACGCTTAAGCGGTCGACGAGCGGTTGAATCATTCCTTCGATTTGATCGGCACCGATCCAACCAAGGCCGAGCGCGGCGAGCGTGATGCCGAACTGCGAGGCGGATAGCGAGTCATCGAGGTTCTCGATGACTTTTTTAGCGACGGACGCTCGTGAGTTTCCTTCGAGCACGAGTTGGTCGAGCCGTGCGCTCCGGACTTTGACGATTGAAAATTCGGCCGCCACGAAAAAGGCGGTCATGAAGATGAGAAAGGCGACGATCAATAAACTGAGTAACATGGGACTGTCCAAAAATTCCCCAAAAAATCGGGGATTCACCTCCATAAGAATAAGTTTGTACGTTTTTCAGGCAAATCCTGAAAACGAATAGTTTGTTTCAGTATAGTAGATTTCCCATAAATATTCAAAAGACAGCCCGAAAGGTTTCATGAAGAGGGGGAATGCGGGAACTACAAACCGAGAAGACGAAAGGGGAACCGACATGGCAAATTATCCAGAACTTCAAGGGAAAGTCGCAGTAATCACAGGCAGTTCAAAAGGAATCGGACGAGCGGTGGCCGAACGCTATGCGAAAGAAGGCGTCAGCGTCGTCTTAAATTATAGAAGCAGTGAAGACGAGATGAAGGAAGTCATCCGCGGCATCGAGGCGGCCGGAGGCAAAGCCGTCGCTGTCCAAGGTGACGTCGCCGAAGAAGGGCTCGCCGAGAAGATGATCGAAAAAGCAGTGTCTGAATTTGGACAGATGGACATTTTCGTCAACAACGCCGGTGTCCAAGTCGAAGCGAAAACGCACGAAATGGAGCTCGACAACTGGCAGAAAATTATCGATACGAACCTGACTGGGACGTTCCTAGGGGTGCGGGCCGCACTCAAGTACTTCGTCAAACATGATCTGAAAGGAAACATCATCAACATGTCTTCGGTGCACGAGGTGATCCCACGCCCAGGCTATACGCATTATGCGGCGAGTAAAGGCGGGGTCAAGATGTTCACGAAGTCGGTCGCGCTCGAATATGCGGCGAATCAAATTCGGGTCAACGCCATCGCGCCTGGTGCGATCGACACACCAATCAACAAAGAGACGATGCGAGACCCAGAAGAGAAGACAGGGCTCGAAGCGCTCATCCCGACCCATAAGATCGGGCGGCCGGAACAGATTGCTGCGGTGGCAGCGTGGCTCGCGTCAGACGAATCGTCTTACGTCACGGGCACGACCATCTTTGCTGACGGTGGCTTGTCGCTCTATCCGGCATTCGGTCCAGAAAGCAAAGTTCAATAACATAAGGGATGGCTCGCCCGAGGCGAGTCATCCCTTATTGTTTAGCCGCTCATTTGATCTTCCTCGATATATTTCGGCAAGACGATCGTGAACGTCGATCCGAGACCGACACGTGAGTCGACCCGGATCGTCCCGTCATGCCCTTCGACAATCTCTTTACAGATGGCAAGACCGAGACCGGTGCCACCGATCTTCCGGCTGGCCGAATTGTCGACGCGATAAAACTTGTCGAACAGTTTCGGGAGCGCTGAAGTCGGAATTCCGATGCCAGAGTCCGTGACGGAAATTTCGACGCCGTCCGACTGGTCATTCGTGACGGACACCGCAACTTTTCCGCCGTTCGGTGAATATTTGATCGCGTTATGGAGCAGGTTCGTGAACAGCTGGCTGAGCCGGTTCCGGTCCCCGTACACGAGGACGTCGGTGTCACATTCAAACGATAAGTCGTGGTGTTGACTCGCGCCTTGATGGACGGCAATCGTTTCTGCCAAAATATCATACAAGCTTTCGGGCTCGTTTTGATACGTCTGTTTACCTGACTCCATCCGCTGAACGTCGAGTAAGTTGGAGATTAAATCCTCGAGACGGAGCGTCTCTTGATGAATCATCCCTAAATATTGATCGGTCCGTTCAGCCGGCATCGTCCGATAGCGCATAAGTTCGGTAAACCCGATGATGCTCGTTAAGGGGGTGCGCAGTTCATGAGACACCGTCGAGACAAGTTCTGTCTTCAAGCGGTCGACCTCGGTTTCTTGCGTCACGTCCCGGAAGACGAGCATCGTGCCGTGGCGTGTGCCACGCAAATGAATCTTTTCAGCGTACATTTGGATGAACCGTTCTTCTTGATTCATCGAGAACGTCACGCTCTCTTCCATCGCTTCGCCGTCAAACGCTCGGCGCATGAACGAGAAGAACGAGTCTTTTTGATCGACTTGGAGACCGAGTTCTTCAAGGTCGGCATCAAGCCGATACAGGTCCGTCTCGTTTTGCTTTGTGATGGCCTGATTGAACATGACGAAGAGCGCCTGGTTGGCGAGTTTCTCATGCGTCGTATGTTCAACGTAAATGACGGCATCACGGATCGAGTGCAAGAGTCGCGCGGTCTTCTCACGCTCTTCTTCGACTTGATAACGTTGCGACGACAGTGACGACGCCATTTGACGGAACGAGTCGGTCAGTTGGCCGACCTCGTTCCGGGTCGATACCAAAACAGGGACGGGTATGACCCGATCGTCGGTGAGCCGCTTGCTATTCGTGATCAACTCTTGCAGTTGACCGGTCAACCGTTGTACGTAAGGCCGAGCCGCAATGAAGAGGACGAGTAGTACGGTGAGTAGCGACAGGAGCCAGAGCACTTGCGCCCATTTCGTATGGGTGGCGAGCTGTTCACGGAGTTGGTTTTCTTCCGCGTTCAAGGCGTTGCGGTATTCGGTGAACACCGTCTCCATGTCGACGATACTCGCGCTCATGTCAGCCGCGCTCTTCGAGTTGATCTTGAATTTCCGATCGGCCTGTGCTTCGGTTTGAGGCGTCACTTTCCCGAGCGTCGGCATTTGCAGGAACGGCTCGGTGACCGTGCCTTCCCGCTTCGCGACGACGTAGCGCTCGAGGCTAGGCATGACGCGTTGTTGATAGGCTGAGAATAACGCTCGGGCATCCCCCGCATACGTCTGTTCTTTTTCTGTGACCGCGTTCGTTTCGAACCAGGCGGTCTGTGTCTCGATCAAGACTTGTTTCTCTTTGACGCGGACGAGCAACTCCTCGTCACCGAGGAGGACGTAACCGCGCATCTCATATTGCATCGACTGCCATGTCTCGAATAGCTCGGTCGCATTCGTGCGACGTTCACTGACGTTCTCGAGCGATGAAGTCGTCTCTTCGATTCGATTTTCCGTATATACGTATACGGCGAGTGAGGTGAGGAGGATCAGTCCAATGAATAAATAGAAGACGAATAAAAACTGCCTTCCGATCCGCTCGTCAATCCAAGCTTTCATAGGGACCGTTCCTTCCTGGAACTACATACATTCCGGCTGTGACAATTATTTTCTACGAGTGTCGTTCCCCTATTGTACAGATTTCGGCAGCGATATACCACTTATCGAGATGTAGTAAACATGCTAGCTAACGTCTATTGAACAATTGCGAACGATGTGTTGTTACCTAATAGATAGTGGAGGGGGTGAGAGGGATGCTAAGTTTAAAAAAGTGACATCTCAGAAGATGTGGTCTATCCGCTCCTGAGGCGGCTCACGTCGGAAGGCTACTTCACGACGTATTTGAAGGAGTCGGCAGAAAAACCGCCACGGAAATACTACGCAATCACGGAGCAAGGAAAGGCCCAGTTAGACGAATTGCGAGCGGGCGACTCGATGGGGAAAATTGACGAAGCGATGAGTGCGGGACAAGACTTTGACGTTCAAACATCGAACATTCACTTCGCTTGAAGACGACGAACGGCAGCATCACCGTCGAATAAAGAATAAACGAAAAGACTCGCCACGACGGCGAGTCTTTTCGTTAGAGATCATGTACGAGAACGTAGGCGACACGGACCGGTCCGTGGACACCGACAATCAAGTTCATCTCAATATCGGCCGAGTTTGACGGGCCCGAGATGAAGTTGACGCCTTGCGGTGAGGCGAGCTCGCCGTTGCGATCGAGTTCGGCCAGCTGTTTCGCCGCTTGCGTCATGCGGGGCACGAGCACCGATTTCGGGATGATGGCGATGTGATCTTGCGGCAACAAGCTGATCGTCCGCGATTTTCCAGGGGCCGCGTATTGGACGATGGTCGCACTTTCAGCGAGTGCTTGATCGGCAATCGTGATCCCAATGTCAGCTTTCACGGCAAGAGCGCGGCTGTCATCCGGACGCGCGGCATCCCACCAGTCGAACGCCCGGCTCGTTTCGGGTGCCCATTCCTTAATGCGTGCATCGTCCTCGGCGATAATCGTCTTGCCGTCGTATCGTTCGAGGAGAAGACGGAGCGTGTCATCGAGATGAGTCGACTCACATTCGACGACGTCGGTATGAATGCGCGTCGCGACCATACGGAACGTCTCGAGGAGTTCCTCTGTTGAAGCGTCTTTCAACACCTCGTCTTGCGGACGGTGCTTGTATACTCGTTTCGGAGGCGTCAAATCGACGTCGCGTCCGAGTTGTCCCGCGATCCGCTTTAAAAAGTCTTCACGGTTGGTGATCGTTCCTGGATTCATTGTGCATTCCCCCGTTTCTTAAACCAGTCGCGGACCGTCTGTTTGGCCGGCTGCGGCAAGTCTTTCGAGTCGGTCCAAGCTGGTAAGCCTTTGTCGATTTGCCCTGCTGTCGCAAACGGGGACGACGCGAACGGCGCGATCTGTTCGGCCGCCTCGAACAAGAACGGGCTCGATGACGTGACGGCGAAGCCTTTCATGGCGATGCGTTCGACGAACGGTGATTTTTTCTTGTCTTCGACGATGACGCGGCGATGCTCGATCAACAGTTCATGGAGCGGAATTTTGACCGGACACGCTTCCGTACAGGCACCACAAAGGCTTGACGCATACGGCAGTTCTTTATAGTTCTCGTAACCGTCGAGCAGCGGGGCGAGCACGGCGCCGATCGGTCCCGGATAAATCGAGCCGTAGGCGTGGCCGCCGATATGGCGATAGACCGGGCAGACGTTGATACATGCCGCGCAACGGATACATTGGAGCACGGACTGGAACTGAGTCCCGAGAATGCCTGACCGCTTGTTGTCGACGATGACGAGATGGAATTCGTCCGGGCCGTCGACTTCGCCGACGCTTTTCGTGCCGGCGAACGTCGTGATGTATGACGTGAGCCGTTGACCGACCGCGCTCCGGCACAACATATTGACGAGTACTTCGAACTCTTCGTAAGACGGGACGACCCGCTCCATCCCCATGACCGAGATGACGGTGTTCGGGAGTGACGTGACCATCCGGCCGTTACCTTCGTTCGTGACGAGACCAACGGCGCCGCTCTCGGCGATGGCGAAGTTACAACCGGTGATGCCGACCTCTGCTTTCAAGAAGTCTTTGCGCAGTTCACGGCGCGCGTAGCGGCCGAGCTCGGTCGGGTCGTTCGTTCCGTCGTAGCCATGGGTCGTGAACGTCTTGTGGACATCGTTCCGGTCTTTGTGGAGCGCCGGTGCGACGATGTGCGACGGTGGGTCGTTGTCGAGCTGAAGGATCCATTCCCCGAGATCCGACTCGACGACCGTACACCCTTCTTCGTGAAGCGCCTCGTTCAACCCGATCTCCTCGGTCACCATCGACTTCGATTTGACGACGTGTTTGGCGTCTTTTGCGCGCACGACTTCGCGGATATAGCGGTTCGCTTCTTCCGGCGTCTCGGCGAAGAAGACGTTGCCGCCCCGCTTCGAGATATTCTCACTCAACTGGTGTAAGTAGTAATCGAGATGCTCGAGCACGTGCTGACGAATCTCTTCCGAATGGTCGCGGAACGCTTCCCAATCCCCGAGTTCCCCGGCCGCGTTCAAACGTCCGTCGCGCAGGCGATTTTGCGCCGAGCTGACGGCTTGGCGCATGAACGGGTTATCGATCCCGTCTTTCCGCCGATCTTGAAACTTCTCGTCTAACCGAATCCCCATGCTCATGCTTGTTTCACCCCTTCGTTCAACACTTCCGCGATATGCATCACTTTGATCGGATGCCCTTGTTTATGCAGGCGTCCCCCGATGTTCATCAAACAAGACGCATCAGCGCCGATCAACACGTCGGCCCCTGATTTTAAAATTGACTCGACTTTCTCGTCGACCATCTGCACCGATACGTCCGGCATCTTGACCGAGAACGTCCCGCCGAAGCCGCAACAGTTATGTACCCCTTCGAGTGGGACCATCGTCAACCCATTAACGTTTTTCAACAACTGTCCCGGTGCCGCCTCGATCCCGAGCAAGCGCGTCATATGACACGAGGCGTGATACGTCGCTTTCGCCGGGAATTTCGCCCCGACGTCTGTCACTTCGAGCACATCGACGATGAACTGCGTCAGTTCGAACGTCTTCGCCGCATGGGCTTCGGCCCGCTCTTTCCAGACGGGATCGTCTTTGAACAAGTGCGGATAGTCGCGCATCATCATGACACACGAGCCGGACGGTCCGACGATATAGTCGGCGTCCGCTTTCTCGAACGTCTCAATCATGTGTTTGGCAATCTTTTTCGTCTCTTCATGGTAGCCGCTGTTATAGGCCGGTTGACCGCAGCACGTCTGCTCGAACGGGAAGCTGACGTCACAACCGAGATGTTCTAATAGTTCGACCGTCGCTTGTCCTACCGATGGGAATAACGTATCGGAGAGACAAGTGACGAACAACGCCACGTTTGGCATGTCCATTCCTTCTTTCCTGTTAAATGATACTTTCGAAAACGATTTCATCGCCATTATTCCATATCTTTGAGTCGGAAAACAGAAAAATGGAACGGATTTCTCAAATAATTGTAAAATAATGCCTAATTGAGAACCGGATGATAATGAACGAATATTCAGTAACCGACTGCTATACGACAGTGATTCCCTGATTAATAACAGAAAAACCCTCGTCGGGGACGAGGGTTAAAGTCAAGTATTATAGGAAAAACATTTCCAAAATAAACAATCCGGCGAACAAGTAGATGAGCGGGTGGACCGTCTCTTTGTTCATCGCCTTGAAGATCGGGTAGAGGATGAACCCGAAGGCGATCCCGCGTTCGATACTGCCTGAGAGTGGCATGATGAGGATCGTCATGAACGCCGGGAAGTATTCACTGAAATCTGTCCAATCGATATAGCGGACGTTCGTCAGCATGAGTGCGCCGACGATGATGAGGGCCGGCGCCGTAATGGCGGCGACACCTGAAATCGCACCGATGAGCGGGCTGAAGAACAATGTGAGACCGAACAAGCCGGCGACGACGGCTGTCGTCAGTCCGGTCCGTCCGCCTTGGGCGACACCTGCGGCCGACTCGATGTAGGCCGTCGATGGACTCGTTCCGACGAGTGAGCCCCCCATCGTTGCGAGCGAATCAGCGAACAAAGCCCGGTGCCCGTTCTCGATCGTCCCGTCTTCTTTCAACAAGCCGGCTTGCTTGCCGACACCGACGAGCGTTCCGGTCGTGTCGAACAACGTGACGAGGAAGAACGACAACACGGCCCCGAACAAGCCATATTGGATGACGTCAGAGAAAGCGGTGAGCGGGTTGACCATCAACCCTTCCGGTAGCGTCGGCATCGCCGTCACGCCTTCGATTTTCAATAGCCCCATGAAGTAGGCGGCAATCCCAGTGACGACCATCCCGATGAGCAGCGAGCCCGGGACGTTACGTGAGAAGAGGAGGGCCGAGACGATCAGTCCACCGAGGACGAGCAAGACGCTCGGTGACGACAACTCCCCGAGACGGACGAGGTTCGCCTCATCCGCGACGATGAGTCCAGACAGCTTCAAGCCGAGCGAGGCGATGAACAACCCGATGCCGGTCGTGATGGCGTGCTTCAATGAAGCCGGGATCGCTTGAATCAGTTTCGTCCGGATCGGTGACAGCGATAAGATCAGGAAGAAGACCGACGACACGAAGACGACGCCGAGCGCGGCTTCTGGTGCGATCTGTTGTTGCGCGACGAGTGTATAGGCGAAGAAGGCGTTCAAGCCCATCCCAGGTGCGACCGCGATCGGCAGGTTGGCATAGAACGCCATTAACCCTGTTCCGATCAAGATGGCGATGATCGTCGCCGTGAACGCCTGGGCGAACGGGATGCCTGCGTCCGACAAAATCGCCGGGTTGACGACCGAGATGTAGGCCATCGTGACGAACGTTGTGATGCCGGCCATCACTTCTTGTTTAACGTTCGTCCCGTGTTGCTGTAAACGGAATAAGTTCATTAGGAAGACTCCTTATAAGTAGTAATTTCCGAACATTAATTGTCTAGTAAAGTGGAATACACGTTATCAACCTGTTGACTATACGAAATCGAATCGACATCGTCAATGATTTTGAGTTAAAAAACTAAAAAAGTTCTCATTTAAGTATTTAATGTTCGGAATTAGAGTTTTTTACTAAAGTGCTTGCTCTGAAACGCGTTTCAGAATGTACGGTAGAGTCAAAGGAGGGAAGCCTGATGAATCCGACGACGTGGAAGACTTGGTGTAGCGGGATTGTCTATGAACTGGTCATCAATCAATTGTACACACCGTTCGGACGCATGTTGTGCGCCCAGTTTCAAGATGAGTTTCTGCACTTACCTGTCGAAGAACGGTTTCGTCTCGCCCAAGCGATTCGGCGACAAGTGATGGCAAGAGATGACAGTCGGTCAGTAGAATGGGTACACTATATGGAAAGACTGACGGATTGAGGTGAGGCGGGATGGCGAACATTCGAGATATCGCGAAACAAGCGGACGTGTCGGTGACGACGGTCTCGCGGGTGATTAACGAACATCCATACGTTTCAAAAGAGAAGCGACAGCGCGTCCATGCAGCGATGGCAGAGCTTGGCTATTTACGGAATCAGCAGGCGTTGACGCTGTCGACTGGGCGCACGCAGCGATTCGTCGTCGTGTTGCCGTATATGGACCATCCGTACTACGGACTGTTCGTCAACGGACTCGCGAAAGCGGCGCTCGTGAAAGGGTATCGTCTCGTCATGTGGCAGACCGAGTACAAGCTTGATCAAGAGCGGCAAGCACTCGACTTACTGAAGCATCGTGAAGTCGACGGGGCGATTCTGTTGTCGCATGCGATGTCGTTCGAAGAATTGGAGACGTACCGTGGCTTCGGCCCGATCTCGGTCGCGACGGTCGGTGCGCCTGAGACGATCTCCTCGGTCCATGTCGACCATTACGCGGCGTTCGTCGCCGGATTGCATGTGTTAACGCAAGCTGGCTATGAAGATATCGGCATCGTCTTATCGCGGCAGTCTAGTCCGAGCTCAATCGCGCGTCAGCGGGCCTACTTCGATGAAGTGGCGTCCGCGCGTGAGCGATGGGTATGGACCGGTTACTTGACGAGTGAAGACGGGATCCGCTTAGCGGCAGAGTTCCTTCAACGAACAGAGCGTCCCCGCGCGCTCTTTTTGTCGTCCGATTACGTCGCGCTCGGTTTTTTAGGGGAGATGCGCCGGCGTGACGTCCGCATACCGGAAGACGTCGCCATCCTCGGGTTTGACGGCCACCCGATCAGCCAGGCGTTCGGCTTAGCGACGATGCACGCGCCGCATGAAGAAATCGGTCGCGCCTTGTTCGATGTGACGTTCGATGAGATGAACGGCGGTGCGGTTAGGACGCAAAGTCTGACCGTTGCGTATCTTTCGGGCACGACACTCTAGGCAACTTCCTCGCTCGCTTTTTGAGAAACGATTAGAATGAAGACAGAAGTCGAGAGGAGGATGTTACATGAAGATCAACGTGACGGAAGAAGCACTCCAATTTTTTAAAGACGAAATGGAAGTCGAGGCGGGACAGACGGTTCGTCTGTTCGCCAAATACGGGGGTTCGACTGATTTGACGCACGGGTTCTCGGTCGGTGTCATCACAGAAGAGATCGATAACGCCGTCGTCGAAACGAACGCAGATGGAATTCGTTTCGTCGTCGCCGAGCAGGACGAATGGTTGTTCCAAGGACAAGACGTCAACGTCGAGATCCGCGGGGATGAAGTCGTGTTCGTTCAGGCTGACTGACATGACAGTTTGTTTACGGATGTGAGACATCCGTTTGACCGCGTCAACCTCGGGGAACAGTCTACGACAAGACTCAGTACCGAAAGGATGAGACAGATGTCAGACCAAGACAAACGTGAACAAGAAGAACAAGAGAAGTTGAACCGGGACCAACCGGATATCTCGCACGAAGAAGATTCAAAAGGGGATCATTCGGACCTCGAAGAGACAGACGAAGACGAACAATCGTGAAGAGCCGAGTCTAGGCTCTTTTTGTTTTGGAATTGAAAGAATGGGGATTGACGGTATAATGGATAAGGGAAAACTATAACAGTGAGGAGAATGCATCATGAGTACAGTACTTGTCTTCGGACATAAAAATCCAGATACGGATACAATCTGTTCGGCGCTCGCTTACGCTGAACTGAAAAAGAAATTAGGGATGGACGCCGAGGCGGTCCGTCTCGGTGACGTGAACGGGGAGACGCAATACGCGCTCGACCACTTCCGTGTCAAGGCGCCGCGCCTCGTCGAACGTGTATCGGACGAAACGAGCTCGGTCATCTTAGTCGACCATAACGAGTTCCAACAAAGTGCGGCCGACATTGCTGACGTGCGAATCCTTGAAGTCGTCGACCACCACCGCATCGCTAACTTCCAAACGGCAGACGCACTCTACTACCGGGCGGAGCCGGTTGGCTGCACGGCGACAATCTTGCTCAAGTTGTACAAAGAACACGGTGTTGAAATCGCGTCTGACATGGCCGGCTTGATGCTATCGGCGATCATCTCGGACTCGCTCTTGTTCAAGTCACCGACGTGCACGGACGAGGACGTCAAAGCAGCGAAAGAACTTGCAGACATCGCCGGAACTGACGTCGAGGCGTACGGTCTCGAAATGTTGAAAGCCGGAGCCGACCTGAGCCAGAAGACGGTGCCTGAACTCATCTCGCTCGACGCGAAAGAGTTCGCGATGGGCGACTACCGCATCGAGATCGCGCAAGTGAACACGGTTGACGCGCACGACGTGTTGAGCCGTAAAGCTGAAGTTGAAGCGGCGATGGCGAAGACGATTGCTGACAAACAGCTTGACTTGTTCGTCTTCGCAATCACGAACATCTTGACGAATGATTCAGAAGCACTCGTTGTCGGTGCGAAGCATGATTTGTTCGAACAAGCGTTCAACGTCGAACTGTTAGACGGCCTGGCGACACTTCCTGGCGTCGTATCACGTAAAAAACAAATCGTTCCTGTGTTGACAGCAGCGGCGACGAACTAAGAAATGAGAAAGGCTCGAAGCGAGATGCTTCGAGCCTTTCTGCATGCTATGATACTTTCTTCTGAATCCCATACGTCCCGATCCGCCATAACTTCTCGAACGGTCCGTAGCGATGAGACTTGAGCCACCACATTGAGAAGAACGTTTGGGCAATCAAAATCGCGATACTCAAGAACAATCCTTCAGTGAGCGACAGACGTCCGTAATACCCGAGGGCGATGACGGGAAGGACGACGACGAGCGTGTGCGTCAAGTAGTTCGTCAGCGCCATCCGGCCGAGCGCCTGGAGCGGACGGAACGTGAGTCCTTTTCGGACGGCGACGGTGAACAGACAGACGTACGTCGTCGCGAGCAGTTTTCCTGAGATGAGGACGGCTGCTAGGTTCGTCCAGTAGTAAGCATCACCACCGCCGTAACGATGCCAGAGGATGACCCCGAAAAACGGCAAGGCGAGAACACTGCAAATAATGGCCGTTCGTGTCAATCCTTGAAGCGTCCATGTGAGCAGCTTCCGCTCACGCCCGATATAGAGACCGAATAAAAATAGGCAAAAGATTTCGATCCCGACAAGCAGAGAGTTTGAGATTGCGCTAAAGATCTCGACGTCGAGCCGGTAATCGAACCAAGCGCCAAAGCCGGCGTTATACGCGGTCGGGAACGGATAGCCGGGATTGAAATACCCCGTCGTCCACTCCATCAAGACAGATGAGCCATAGAACAAGAGAAAACTCCCGATCAACAAACTCCACGCCCACGTCAAAATCGCGCGGTTGCTCAATCCATAAAACAAGGGGAGCAACAACCCCCACATCGCATACGTATGTAAGATGTCACCCGACCAGATGGCCAGGTGAGCAAGTCCGAACAGGAAAAGAATGATGATGCGTCGGACATAGCGGCTCGCCGAGTCCCCACGCGCGTACGAGCGTTCGAGGAAAATCGAGAAGCCGATGCCGAACAGTAAAGAGAAAATTGTATAGAACTTCGTCTGGATGAACAAGTCGAACAGTGTCCTTACGACGAGGTCACTACCTTCATACATAGGTTTACCGAAGATCCAGTCGCTCCCGAGCATGCTCGGGATGTTGACGAGGAAGATGCCGCACAGGGCAAATCCTCGAATAATATCATAGAGAACGATGCGTTCGTTCAATTGGATGGGGCCTGTCATGCGACACTTCCTCTACACGTTTTAGAATACTTTCGTCGTCCACGATTCACAGTTCCAGACGTCGGTGACGATGTCTTGATAGAACTCCGGTTCGTGACTGATGAGTAGGATACTACCTTTATACTCTTTCAATGCGCGCTTCAACTCTTCCTTCGCGTCGACGTCCAAGTGGTTCGTCGGCTCATCGAGGAGGAGCAAGTTTGATTCGTTGTTTTGGAGCTTACAGAGGCGGACTTTCGCTTTTTCCCCACCACTGAGGACGGCGATTTTACTCTCGATATGCTTCGTCATGAGACCACACTTCGCGAGCATGGCCCGGACTTGTTGCTGGTTGAGTGACGGGAACTCGCTCCAAATCTCTTCGATACACGTGTTGTTGCTGACGGCCGCTTCTTGTTCGAAGTACCCGATCTCTAGGAACTCGCCGCGTTCGACCGTTCCTTCGAGCGGATTGATCATGCCGAGCAGACTCTTCAAGAGCGTCGTCTTCCCGATCCCGTTCGCACCGACGAGGGCGATCTTCTGACCGCGCTCCATCTGCAGGTCGAGTGGACGTGAGAGCGGCTCATCGTAACCGATGACGAGATCTTTCGCGTCAAAGATGAGACGGCCTGACGTGCGCGCCTGCAAGAAACGGAACTCTGGCTTCGGACGTTCCGCGCTCAGCTCGATGACGTCCATCTTGTCGAGTTTCTTTTGACGTGACATCGCCATGTTTCGTGTCGAGACGCGGGCCTTGTTACGGGCGACGAAGTCTTTCAAATCAGCGATTTCCGCTTGTTGGCGTTTATAAGCCGACTCAAGCTGCGACCGTTTCATCTCGTACACTTCCATAAATTTGTTGTAATCGCCGACGTAACGCGACAAATCTTGGTTCTCCATATGGTAGACCAAGTTGATGACGCTGTTTAAGAACGGGATATCGTGCGAGATCAAGATGAACGCATTGTCGTAGTTCTGAAGATAACGCTTCAACCACTCGATATGGATCTCATCCAAATAGTTGGTCGGCTCATCGAGGAGGAGGATGTCCGGCTTCTCAAGGAGCAGCTTCGCGAGCAACACTTTTGTCCGTTGTCCACCTGATAGGTCAGCGACGTCACGGTCGAGACCGACGTCTAAAATACCGAGTCCGCGGGCGACTTCTTCGACTTTCGCATCGATGATATAAAAGTCGTTCGAATCGAGCGTCTCTTGCAGTTCGCCGACTTCAGCGAGCATGTCGTCCATCTGCTCAGGTGACGCGTCGCCCATCTCCATGTAGAGTTCGCCGATGCGTGTCTCCATGTCGATCAAGTATTGGAATGCGCTTTTCAACACGTCACGAATCGTCATCCCGCGTGCGAGGACGGCGTGCTGGTCGAGGTAACCGACGCGGACGTTTTTCGCCCACTCGATTTTCCCTTCATCCGGTTGCAGTTTGCGCGTGATGATGTTCATGAACGTCGATTTTCCTTCACCGTTTGCTCCGATGAGGCCGATGTGTTCACCTTTTAATAGACGGAAAGACACGTCATTTAAAATGGCGCGGTCACCGAAACCGTGGCTCAAGTTTTGTACTGTTAATATACTCATAATTCGTATTCGTTCCCTTCAAAGTTGACTATCCGATATTGTAGCATGGATTCAAAAAAATTAGTACGCCAGTCCGACCGACTGCCGGACGAAACTGTTCTCTTCGACCGTGTTCAACATGAACTGGGCGACGTCGGCACGTGAAATCTGTTTACCGTCGGCAGGGATCCCGTCGATGTCCGTCCGGTACACTGATGTCCGCGGACCATCCGTCAGTTGCATCGGCCGCACGATCGTGTAGTCGAACGACGAGTTGCGCCACAGGTCGACCGCGGCCCGGTGGTCGCGAAGCGGCTTCCGGAGCATGAACGTCACGACCGTTCCGGCGATCCCGGGAATCTCTTTGTCAATCCCGGCAGACGCGAGGTACAGAATGCGCGTCACATCGTTCGCTTTCATGGCGGGGACGAGCGCATCGGTCACGCTGGCCAAGAAATCGGGGTCGCTCAAATCGGTCCCGAGACAGCTGATGACGGCGTCGTGCCCGGCAAGCGCGTCGGTCAACGCCGCACTGTCCGTCACGGCGCCTTCGATGATTTCAAGTTGCGGGGTCGGGATGAGTTTTTTCTGTTCGCGCACGAAGGCGGTCACATGATGGCCGTGCTCGATCGCTTGATCGACAAACTGATGACCGGTCCGTCCGGTGGCACCAAGAACGAATAGCTTCATACACAACTAGCTCCTCTCGTTTTTCCAGTACCTTCAGTATACAGCAGTTTCAGAAAAATCGAACTTTTTGCCGTCTTTTCATAAACGGGTTGCAATTGCCGCAATCTCGTCTTCGATTGATTGTGTCTGGTCTCAGTCGTTGCCGATGAACGGCAAGTCAGCTAGACTGAAAGAAGTACGTAACAAGGGGGAACTAGAATGGGAAAAACAGCACTCGTTGTCGGCGCGACCGGTTTGATCGGACGCGAGCTCGTCGAGCAGTTGCTCGAACAAGAACGGTATGACGCGGTATGGATCGTCGTCCGCCGCTCGAAACGTTGGAGTCACCCGAAATTACATGAAGTTGTCGGCTTTGAGAAGATGGATGAGACGTTGCCGCACATTGACGATGTGTACTGTGCACTCGGTACGACGATTGCCGTCGCCGGATCACGTCAGGCGTTCAAACATGTCGACCTCGAGTTACCGCTCGAAGTCGCGCGTGTCGCGAAACAGCACGGCGCCACACGTTACGCCGTTGTCTCGGCACAAGGTGCGTCATTGCGCTCGCCGTTCTTCTACAACCGAGTGAAAGGTGAACTCGAGAACGGGCTCAAAGTGTTCGGGTTCGAGCACTTGATTATCGCCCGCCCGTCGCTCTTGCTCGGCGACCGCGAGTCGTTCCGGCTCGGTGAGAAAGCGGCTGAAGTCGTAAGCCGTCCGTTCCAACCGCTGTTGCTCGAAAAAGTTCCAAATGCGGCCCCAATCCAAGCGTTACACGTGGCCCGGGCTTTGATCATGGCCGGAGAAGAAGGACAAGGCACGGAAGTGTTGACGTCCGGAATGATGCAGCGAATGAGCCAATGAAGCGAGTGACGAGCAAACGCACGAAAGCCGTCTTGATCGACGGTGTCATTGCCGGGCTCCTTAGTTTCGGTGTCGAACAGCTCGTTCGGAAGAAAGTGAAGAGCGAGTTCGTCCACGCGGTCATCACACCAACACTCGTCTCTTATGCGATCGAGGCGTGCCAGATGAGCCGTGGTGGTCAAACGATCGGCTACAAGCTGATGGGTCTCGAACTGAAGAACGATGACGGAACACCGGTCACGGCCGAGCAAGCGTTCAAGCGTGCCCTTCATCGGGACACGTTGACGGTTGCGGCTTACTTCAAGGACCGCGAACACTTCGAGGCGGAAGACGGTGCCGTCTTGCCGCACGACAAAGCTTTCCATATGCACGTGACCGAAAAGAACTGACCTCAGACGCGAGGTCAGTTCTTTTTTAGTCGTGGATTCGGCTCAGGATGGCGGTCGTCAAAGAGACGACCGTCCCGAGGACGAGACCGTTCGAGAACACGGTCGCAAGAAGCGGCGGTAAATCGTTCATCGCTCCAGGCGGGAGCAACATCGCCCCGGCCCCGATGACGAGCGGGAGGCCGACCGTGAGCGACGCCGTCTTTTGGTTCAACTCGAACGCAGCCTCGTTAATCCCGATGATGATCATCGTCGCGATGAGCGGGGTGACGATGGCGTACCCGACCGCGGCCGGGATGCTTGCGATGAGCGACACGAACGGTCCGATCAAAGCGAGCACCATCATCAAGCCGTGAGCGACGAGGTGAGGGGCACGGTGCACGCTCTCCGTTGACGACAAGAAACCGGCTGTCCCAGAAATCGCGACCGGTCCAGGCGTTCCAAACAGACCAGCGACCATCTGACTGACACCGCTGACGACGCCAGACGCGGCGACGTGGCCTTCGACTTGTTGTTTCGTCCGTGAACTGACGATGCGCTCAATCAATTTGATGTTCGCGAGCACGTTCGTCATGAGTAGAAGTGTGATGACGAACGCGGTCGGAAGTAAGTTCCAATCCCATACCCAAGCGCCGAACGGGAACAGCTCAGGTACGAGGAAGAACGACTCAGAACGAACGATCGGGTTGCCGAGACCGAGCAGATTGAACAACCCGAACCCGACGAAAAGCGTCATGACGAGACCGTATTGTTTGAAGCGGCTCCGCTCGAGCGTGAGCGCGAACAAGACGAGCCCGGCTGTCGCGACGGCTTGGACGATATTGATGCCGTCCTCGCTCACACCGAAACCGCCTTTAATGACGGCACCGGATAGTTGCAGGACGAGCAGGATCATATAGACGCCGAGCACTTGAGGCGTGAACAGCGACAGCATGCGCCGTAACAGTCCGGTCACGGTCATGACCACGCCGAGCACACCGCTCAAGAACAGCATGAAGCCGAGCGCTTGGAGCGTCTCTTGCCCGCTGCCGTAGAGGGCAGGACCGATCGAGGCGTACAGCGTGAACACGCCCCACCAAATACCGGCCGGTCCTTCTAAGATCGGCAGACGGTGGCCGAACAGCGTCTGGATGATGCTGAACAGTGCGAAGATGAACAGCGAGCGCGAGATGAACGTCATCGTCTCGGCCGGCGACAGTTCAAATAGGGCGGCGATGGCGAGCGGTGGTACAATGTTGGTAGCTAAAATAAAAATAAACCACTGAATCGTCGTGGTTACAGAACTTTTCGTCATGGTGTCCCCCTGATATTTCCCTTTTTTACTATTAGTGTACCGTGACGACGAAGTGGATGCAAATGGAGGTATATAATGAAGAGAAAACTGAAGTGGATCGGACTGTCGTTGCTTGCCGTCATCCTTGTCGCCGTGATCGGCTTCGTCGTTTGGACGCAAATGACATACGGACCGACGGATGAAGCGCTTGGCTATGCGGCTGAAGCTGAACAGGTCGACAACCGACTAGAGTTCGGAGACCGGAGGCGTGAGGTCGGGATTATCTTGTATCCGGGTGCAAAAGTCGATAAAGAGGCGTACGCCTATTACGGGACCCGATTGGCGGAAGCAGGGCACTTTGTCGCCATCCCGTCGCTTCGCTTGAACCTCGGCATCCTAGATATCGATGCGGCGGAAACAATCATCGAGGCACATCCCGATATCGAGCGTTGGTACGTCGCCGGTCACTCGCTTGGCGGTTCGGCCGCCTCGGGCTATGCGCTCGAAAACGAAGATAAAGTCGACGGGGTCATCTTCCTCGCCTCGTATCCGATCAGCGCGATGACGGATAGCGACTTGCGCGTCTTGTCGATCTCGGGTGAATTGGATGGTCTGGCGACACCGAGCGATATCGAGACGAGCCGTGACAGCGTGCCGAGTGACGCCACGTTCCATCAGATCGAAGGTGGCAATCATGCCAACTTTGGGATGTACGGGCCGCAAGACGGGGATAACGACAGCCCGCTCAGCGCAAGAGAACAACTTGATGAGACGATTGATCAAATCGTAGATTGGCTTTAAAAAAACAGCGTGCCCGGGTTCGGGCACGCTGTTTAGCGTTGGTCGAGACGATGACTAAGCGACGTCAAGGCAGCGGTCAGTAAGGCGACGGCGCCACCGACGAGGGCGAGCATCATGACCGGTGCGTTCGCATAGACGAGACCACCAAGAGCAGACCCCATACCGATGCCGACGTTGCTCGCGACCGGCATGAGTGACGAGGCGAGTCCTTTCGCATCTGGGTTGAACTTCTCGGCCAAGTCGATCAAATAAATTTGCGTCGACGTCGTGAGCAGAATCGCCATGAACGACATGAGGGCGATGTTGATGAGACCGAGCGTCACGTTCGACGTCGTCACATAAAGCGCCGCGAGCACGACCGCTTGGATGAGAAAGACGAACCGGAGCCGACCGATCGGGTTATGGCTCGCGATTTTCCCGGCCGTCATGTTGCTGAAGATCGAGATGAAACCGTAGGCGAGCAGGATCGGACTGACCCATGCGACCGGGACGCCAAGTACGCCTTTTAAGATCGGGACGAGATACGTATAGACGACGTACGTCGCACCGAATCCGAAAGCCGGGATGAAGAAGGCGATCAAAATACGCGGATTCGTCAAGAGCCGGAGCTGGTCAGAGATCGACGTCTTCGCGCTCGATAACTGGTTGGGGACGACGCGGTAGACCGCGAATAAGGCGACGATACCGAGTGCGGTCGTCATGAAGAACGTCGCTTCCCAGCCCGCGCGTTGCCCGATGAACGTCCCGAGTGGAACACCGAACACGTTCGCCATCGTGAAGCCGCCGAAGATGAGCGAGACGGCGATGCCGCGCTTCGTCGGCGGTACCGATTCACTGGCGACGAGCATGGCGAGCGAGATGAGCACACCGGTCACGACCGCGGTCACCATGCGTGTCGACAGCAGAAGACCGTAGTTCGGTGCTTGGCTGCTCAAGAAATTGAGCACGATGAAGCCGAGCGTGAGTCCGAGCATAAGTCTTCGTTTCGGCAAATGGCTCGTGAACGACATCATGAGCGGGGTGCCGATAGCAAAGCTGATGGCGAAGGCGGACACGAGCGTCCCGGCGGTGGCAATCGAGATGGTCAGTCCATCCGCGATATCGGGTAAAATTCCGACAATGACGAACTCACTCGTGCCGAGCACGAACGTGAGCAGCGCCAGTGATAAGATGAGCGTCCAGTCGTTGCGACTGAGCGATGGGGTGGTCGTCAAGATGCAATCACTTCTTTCGTTCAAAGGTTGTTAGACATCAGTCGTTTCCAACATACAGGATTTTTTGACAAAGCAAAACCCCTTTCTCTCCAGTTCGGAAAGAAAGGGGTTGTCTCATCGCCAAAACGCGGTCGCTTCGACACCGGCATGGTCTGACACGATTGGTCCGTTGTCGCCGTCAAAGACGACGGCGTGGCGCGAAACGTGGATCGGGGCGTTCGTCAACATCAAGTCGATGCGAAGCGCCTGCTTGTTCTCGTC
Organism: Exiguobacterium sp. SH3S3; assembly: GCF_004337115.1. Taxonomy (NCBI): domain Bacteria; kingdom Bacillati; phylum Bacillota; class Bacilli; order Caryophanales; genus Exiguobacterium; species Exiguobacterium sp. SH3S3. Next base: position 80,228 of record NZ_SJUU01000003.1, on the reverse strand, counting down.
CCAACCGGCGATTTTGCCTTGGACGGTCGCATCGCCTTCGCGCTCGGCTGCGAGAAAGAACAAGTCTTGAAGACCGTGGTCGATCAAATAGTCGTAGCCTTCACCGCGCAGAAACGCGTCGTTGTTGAAGTCGCCGAGCAGGAGAGCCCGGTCGTCATCTTCGACGCGGCGAAGCAGTTCATCGAGCTGGTGACGAGCCGGTTCGTCTGCATCATGCCACCAACCGAGATGGCACGAGTAGACGGCTGTCGGTTCGTCCGTTCCGCTGACGACGGCTTTGACGATTTTTCTAGACTTGTAATCGTTCGGGTCGGTCGTTTGGGAGACAAAGAACGATTCGGTCGAGACGAACGGTGTCCGCGATAAGATCGCGACGCCTTCTTCGTAGATATCATAGCCGTAATGGGCGAAATCCCATGTCATGTAATAGGCGACCCCTTGCTCACGGAGTTTTTCAACGAGGACGTGGGCAAAGTTGTTTTCACGGATGAGACCGTCAATCAGCGGCGCTTCTTTATGTTGGTTCACTTCTTGGAGCGCGATGATGTCATACTCCTCGCTCGCGATCCGTTCCACGATCGAGTCGATTTTCTCTTGTTGTCGATCTTCTAACCAGGCGTGACAGTTGAGTGTCAAAATATTCACAGTAGTCCTCCTTTAGAAAAAACAGGCAAACTCGCACGAGCTGGCCTGTTGATTATGCACCGATGACGTCTTGAATGTCAGACTTCAATACGTCGGCTTTCGGGCCGTAGATTGCTTGGACACCACGGTCTTTCAAGATGAGACCCATGGCGCCATTCTTTTTCCATTCGCGCTCTTCTGAGACGAGCGACATATCTTTCACTGTGACACGAAGACGTGTCATGCAGGCATCGACGTCCTCGATGTTATCTTCCCCACCGAGTAGCGCGATAATCCCCATGACCTGCTCGTTGCCGGTCACCGTCGATTGCTCTGTCGCTTCTTCCATATAGTTGCCGTTGCGTCCAGGCGTCGGCAAGTTCATCTTCTTGATGAAGAAGTTGAACACTCCGAAGTTGATGAAGAAGAACGCAGCCGAGACGAGGAAGAAGTTGATCAAGTCTTGCAGGAGTCCGGCTTTGATGATCATCGGGATCCGCGTCAATAGCTCGATCGCACCGAACGCGTGGACACGAAGGTCGATAATGTCCGCCAAGGCGAAGGCGGCACCGGCCATGAGTGCATACATGACGTAAAGGACTGGAGCGACGAACATGAACATGAACTCGATCGGCTCAGTGACACCCGTCAAGAAGACGGCGAGACCGGCCGAGAGGAACATCGGTTTGTACTGGGCTTTCTTGTCCTCGTCGACGTTACGGTACATCGCATAAGCGGCACCGATGAGCGCGGCGAACGACAAGATGACTTGACCGACTTTGAAACGGGCCGGTACGACGTCAGCGAGCAGCGTGTTGTAAGCAGCTGTATCGCCAGCGGCGCGAAGGTTGACGAGGTCCGTCACCCAAGCTAACCAAAGCGGATCTTGACCGGCGACGACTGAACCAGCTGTCGCGCCCGTTAAAATCGTGTACGTGCCCCCGAGCTCCGTGTAGTTCATCGGGACGGTGAGCATGTGGTGAAGACCGAACGGTAACAACAGACGTTCGAGCGCACCGTAGATGAACGGCGCAAGGATCGGTGCCGTGTCACGTGACGTGGCGATCCATTGGCCGAAGCTGTTGAGTGCCCCTTGAATCGTTGGCCAGATGATCGACAGCGCGATCGCCGCGACGACCGAACCGAGGATGACGACGAACGGGACGAACCGCTTCCCGTTGAAGAACGACAAGGCGTTCGGTAATTTACTGAAATTGTAGAATCGGTTATAAAGTGCACCACCAAGGAAACCGGCGATGATCCCGACGAACACACCCATGTTCAGGGCAGGTGAACCGAGGACAGATGTAAAGTAGTCAGCGACGACGAGGTCGGCCCCAAAGAGGGATTGGACTGTCGCTTCCGGGTCTTGGAGCATGGCGCCGTTGACGTTAAAGATGGCGCCTGTGACACGGTTGATCAAAATGAAGGCGATCAGTGCGGCGAACGCACCACCGGCCTTGTCTTTCGCCCACGAGCCACCGATGGCGACCGCGAACAAGATATGTAAGTTGACGATGATGCCCCAACCTAAGTCTTCGATGATGCGTGCCGTCGTCAGGAGGATCCCGACGTCTCCGGCTGACATGCCGATCAATTTACCGATCGAGATCATGAGTCCTGCTGCCGGCATAACGGCGATAACGACCATCAAGGCCTTACCGAGCTTTTGCCAAAAATCAAATGAGATGAGCTGTTTCATGCTATCCGCTTCCTTCCTGTTCGGAACTTTTTCTCTGTTAAGAACGGCTGCTGATGCAACCGCTTGCATTAATGATTGTAATCGATTGCATAAATTTGTGCAACCGGTTTCCTAAAATTCATAAATTTTCATGGAAGGATGAAAATACGCTGTTTTACGACGTCGCTTGTCAGTCGAAACGAATCCCGCTAAAATACTAGAGGTTGAAAGGGGCGAGAAGAATGGGATGGAGACAGACGACATCAGCATTGTCACAAGAAGAGCAGGCCACGTTGCTTGAAGAGTTGTTACGAACGGGCGTGATGAAAGAAGAGGATCGGCTCTTGTTCTCGATGCTCATGCCAGACCGCGTCAAGCGGATGCAAGACGTATTGAACACGCGGACGAATCACATCACGGTATTGACCGAGGGCGTTGACGATCCGCACAATCAGTCGGCCGTATTGCGTTCGGCGGACGCGTTCGGTGTGCAGACGCTGCACGTCGTCGAGGGACGGGCCAAGTTCAAACCGAACTCGATTATCGCCAAGAGTGCCGATCGCTGGGTCGACGTCGTCGAACACGCTTCAATTGAGGAAGCGATCGATCAGTTGAAAGCGGACGGCTATCAAATACTCGCGACGGCGCTCAGCGAAGAGGCGATCCCGCTCGAAGACGTCGACGTGTCAAAACCGACCGTGCTCTTGTTCGGGAACGAGCATCACGGTGTGTCGGAGCAGGCACTCGCGAAAGCGGACGGGAATTACGTCATCCCGATGCAAGGTTATGTCCAAAGTTTAAATATCTCGGTCGCTGCCACCATCTCGCTCTATGACGTGACGACGCGGGCCCGTCATATCGTGACGGAAGGATACGGACTATCGATCGAGGACAAACAACGTGTGTTCAAAAACTGGATGGTACGGAGCCTCCCGAAACGTTCGCTCGGGGTGTACAAACAAAAAGGTTTGAACGCATTTGAGCGAGAAACAGGAAAATCCGAGTAGATGGCGAAATAAACAGGCGTACGAGTAACTTGTCCATATTTCGAAAGGGGATGGAAAGATGAGTACGACCAGTTCATTTATCGTGAAAGATGTGACGACGAACTTTAACGAGTTTGAAGAGGAATTCTTCAACCTGTATCGCCATCTGTACGGCGACATCGACCAACTTCGTTTTAAAGAACGACTGTACCGCCATGCCAACCCGCTCGTGTTACTCGCATTTTCTGACGACCGGCCCGTCGGATTCAAGATCGGCTATGAGGCTGAGCCATATCGCTTCTATAGCTGGGCCGGCGGCGTGCATCCTGAGTTTCAAAAGTACGGGATCGGCCGCAAGTTGATGGATACGCAACTCGAATGGGTGAAAGCGCAAGGGTTCCACTCGATTCGGACGAAAGCGCGCAACACGAACAAAGGCGTTATCATTTTGAACCTGTTGTGCGGCTACGACATCATGGGGGCGTACACGGAAGATGGCGCACCGCGCATCATGATGGAGAAACAATTGAACTGACCGATGAGCCGTGGCGCATGCCACGGCTTTTTCGTGAAGATGAAACCAAATGGAATCACGTTCGTATTATAGAAAAAAGGGGGAGACATCATGGTCCATACGTTTGCATTCGGGGAAGAAATATACATCGATTCGACAGGGATGGGAGATTCGTTTTTTAGTGGGATGTTCAGTATTTTCCCGATTTTTATTATCGGCATTCTAACCGTGATTATAATCGCTATTATAAGCATGATTCGCCAAGTGACGAAGACGAAGGGTCTATTGAAAGATATGCAACGCTTCGCGACGGAGCTCGCCGACCATCCGGACGACGAGGCGGCGAACCGGCTCGCGGATTATTTGCGGGACGTGGCGTCGTTCCCGGTCGATCGGACATACATGGAGCCGTTCCGGGTCGCACTCGGCAGCTATCAGTTGGTTATGGAGTCGCCGCATGTGAACGATGGGACGAAGGAGCGGGTCGACCGCCAATACAAGCGGCTCGGCATTTTAGACGGGGAGAAGTTCGCCGATGAGCCGGCGCCGAGACGTCGTTCTGGTTCGCACCATCATGACCACCACAATCATCATAACGACCATCATCACATGTAAAACGCGCCGGGAAGGTCCCGGCGCGTTTTACAACTTACATATATCGGCTCGCATCAAAATCGATTTCGGTCCGGTGATTGGCCGCATCGATAGCGCTTGAGATACGGTTGGCCCGTTTCTCGACGTCGAGCGCCTTCAGACGGTACAGTTCCGGATCATAAAGCGCGTGCTTGATGACAGAAGTGCCTTCACCGTGACCCGATTGAAATTCGCGTTTCGGACGTTCGGCCAAGTCTTGATACATCCGAGCCTGAGCTCGCAACTGAACGGCGAACTCAATCGCCTCGACGAGCGGGAGCGGTCCATCGTTCGTCTCGATGACGGTATGCAAGTGCGCTTCACAGACAAGGCGGTCGAGACGACGCATGTCGGTCCGAATCGATTGGAGCTCGACCTCGATATCCTCGAGCGAGCGGGATTGGATCGTCGGGAGCGGCTCATCCTTCTCGAGCTCGATGAACGCGACCCGTTCGACTTCTTGTAACAACTTATCAATCTGCTTCAAGAGCAGGTGTTTCAATTTGATGGCATCTGCCAGGTACATTGGGATTCCTCCTTCTGCTTTTTCTAACCGTACCACACTGTGATTCCTAAAAAAAGGAAGGCGTTACTTTTTCGAGGTGAGGCGATATGATGAAAGAAAGAGGGGAGGTCGACCGATGAACAAGTGGAAAACACAATGGGTCATTGCCGTCGTTTTGCTCGTATTCGGGACAGCGACGTTTCTCTATCAGTGGATCGACTTGCGACCGGGGGAGATCCGAGATTATATCGTTCAATTCGGTTGGCTCGCCCCGCTCATTTATATTTTATTGTTCACCGTTCGCCCGTTGATTTTATTTCCGACGTCCGTCTTGTCGGTTGCGGGCGGGTTGGCGTTCGGGACGCTGCCCGGTGTCGTCTATACGGTCATCGGCGCCACGCTCAGCGCACTCGTCGCTTATTATGTAGCGGTTCGCTTCGGGGACCGGTTTCTGCGCCATTTCGAATCGAGCGATTATGAGAAGATTCAGCACAAAATCGAAGAAGACGGATTCTTTTACGTCTTGATCTTACGATTGATCCCGCTCGTCAACTTTGATTTGGTCAGTTATGCCTCAGGTTTGGCGAAAGTGCGACTCCCGGCTTATGTCTTCGCGACCTCGGTCGGTATGATTCCAGGGGCGTTCGCTAATAATTTTCTCGGTAGTAGCCTCGCGAGCGGGGATATGAAGCTGGTCATCCTCGCACTCTTCGTCTTTGTCGTGTTGACACTCGTCGCGACCGTGTTCCGCGAACCGATCAAGCAACAAATCAATCGTTACAAAAAGAAGTAGGCGCTCAATTGGATGAGCGCCTACTTTTTGCTTAACGGTTGTCGACCGTCTCAGGGTACAAGTCGTGGTTGAACAGGCGATGTTCGGCCATTTGCTCGTACTTCGTGCCCGGCTTGCCGTAGTTGTAGTACGGGTCGATCGAGATGCCGCCGCGGGGCGTGAACTTGCCCCACACTTCAAGGTAGCGCGGTTCCATCAGCTTGACGAGATCTTTCCCGATGACGTTGATGCAGTTTTCGTGGAAGTCGCCGTGGTTACGGAAGCTGAATAAATAAAGCTTGAGTGACTTCGACTCGACGAGTTTCTCGTCCGGGATGTACGAGATGTAGATCGTCGCAAAGTCCGGCTGATTCGTGATCGGACAGAGCGATGTGAATTCCGGTGCGTTGAACTTCACGAAATAATCGTTTTCCGGATGCCGGTTCGGGAACGCCTCGAGCACGTCTGGGGCGTATTCAAAAATGTATGGGACGCTCTTCTGGCCGAGGAGCGACAAGTCTTGTAAGTCTTCTGGTCTCATAGATATCTTCTCCTTAGACGCCACGTTCGTTGGCGTACAGTAATGTGTGTAGCTGCGGCAAGACACGGACGCTTTGCCATGACGGGTCACGCGCGACGTCTTCCCACAACTCTTTCAAACGTCTGAGCTGCGCGTCGGTGATGTCACCGTCCGCCCCGGGCTCAGGGTTGCCGGCCGACAAGTACATGACGTCCGGGGTGTAGCGGGTTTGGACGTCTTTCGCATAGGCGAGATCGACTTCGTCGAACACGGCGATTTTGAACGTCGTCTGTTCGGGACGCAGCCGTTCGACGATGGCGTCGAGTTTTTCCCAATCGGTCGTCATGCCGGACGACGGTGGTTTCGGGCTGAGCGTCACGTCGTCGATGTCTTGGAGCCAGTCTTGATACCGGCTACCTTGTGTCTCGACGGCGAGCTTGACGCCGCGCGCCTTCAACTTTTCGACCAAATCTTTCATACCGGCGATGAGGAGCGGGTTGCCGCCTGAGATCGTGACGTAATCGTACATTCCGAGCACGTCGAGACGCACGATGATGTCATCAGCCGTCAGCATGTCGGGTTTTTCCGAACCGTCCCAGGTGAAGGCGGAGTCGCACCAGGCGCAGCGATAATCGCAACCGGCGGTCCGGACGAACATCGTCTTCTGTCCGATGGCACGGCCTTCACCTTGAAACGTCGGTCCGAACACTTCGAGGACAGGGATCTTCATTCGTCCACCAGCCATTCACGTCGGAACTCGGCGTATGACGTCGGTGTCTCATAAAGGCGGACGAATTCGACGCGGACGTCGCGTTCGTCAGGCAAGTGCTTAGCGAGCTGATCGAAAATCCAATAGCACATGTTTTCTGCTGTCGTATTCATATATGGAAGGGACTCATTTAAATAGCGGTGGTCGAGATACGGTTCGAGCTCTTCTTTAAAGATGGCTTTCAAGTCACCGAAGTCGAGCGTCATCCCGCGATTATCGAGGAAACCGCTGATCCCCATTTGAAGTTTGTACGTATGTCCGTGGAGCGCTCGGCACTTCCCATCGTAATCAAACAAGTGATGGGCCGCATCGAACGTCACTTCTTTGACGATTTGGACGCGGTGCGGGCAGTAGATGAGCGAGCCGTCTTGTTTGGCCTCGACGCTCGTCGGGGCGAGGAATGGGGCGTGTTTCATACGCGTACCTCCTCGTATGCAGCGAGCCCGTTTTGACGGAGCACACACGCCGGACATTCGCCGCAGCCTGAACCGAGCACACCGTTATAGCAGGTAAGGGTCCGCTCTTTGATGAAGTCGAACGCACCGAGCCGGTCCGCGAGTTCCCACGTCTGCTTTTTATCGAGCCACATGAGCGGCGTATCGATGACGAACGGGTAGTCCATCGCCAAGTTGAGCGTCACGTTCAATGATTTGACGAATTGGTCGCGACAGTCCGGGTAGCCCGAGAAGTCGGTTTCACAGACGCCGGTGATGATGTGATGCATACCGAGTTGTTTGGCCATGACGGCCGCAAAGGATAAGAATAAATGGTTGCGTCCATCGACGAACGTATTTGGGACGTCCGCATTGTCGATGTCGAGATCATGTCTCGTCAACGCGTTTGAGGTGAGTTGTCCGAGTAAGGACAAATCGAGGATGTGGTGCGGGACATCGAGTTCGGCCGCAATCTCTTTCGCGACCTCGATTTCCGCGTCATGGCGCTGCCCGTAGGCGAACGTCACGGCTTCCACATGAGAGAATTGTTGTTTTGCCCAAAACAGGCAAGTGGTTGAATCTTGACCGCCACTGAAGACGACCAATGCTTTTTCGTGTTGCAACGTGCACACTTCCTTTTTCGCTAGTTTTGATGTCGGAGGAGGTTACGAACTCCGGAGGTCACCCTCGAGCGTTTACTTTACCATAAAAAGACGTTTGACAGGGAAAAGAGAAGTAGGTATAGTAAAGAACATCACTGACATACTTTCATGCATAAAAGCGTTTAAGCGGTTAGGTAGAAAATAATGGAACTGAAAGGAGGGGACGTCGATGCAGATGAAAGGGAAAGAGGCTGTATTCGTCGTGCTGATGAGCGGGATTTCCTTGCTCGCACTGATGTTTTTGGCCAAAGCGACGCCACATATGGCGATCTTTGGCACAATGGTACTAATAGGGGGTTACGCGTATTATCGTACGCGCGACTTTAAACGCATCGAGACCGCGATGATCAACGGGATTCGTGAAGCGATTATGCCGATCATGATTTTATTGTTGATCGGGATGCTGATCGGAGTATGGCAAATGTCCGGTACGGTGGCGACGATCCTCTCCATCGGTTTAAATACAATCTCAGCCCAGTGGTTCTTACCGAGCGTGTTGCTCATCACGATGATCGTCTCGACGTTCACAGGGAGTGCCTTCACGACGGTCGGTACCGTCGGGGTCGCCTTGTTCGGGATCGGGATGGCACTCGGGATTTCCCCGGCGCTCGCCGCCGGAGCCATCGTGTCAGGTGCGCTCTTCGGTGATAAGATGAGCCCGCTATCGGATACGACGAATTTTGCGCCAGCTGTCGCCGGTGTCAAACTGTTCGATCATATCCGCTTCATGATGGGGACGACCGTTCCCGCATTTTTGATCACACTCATCCTGTTCACAGTTCTCGGACGGAGCGGTCAAGCGGCTGACACGACGCAAATTGCGGAAGCACAGACGGCACTCGCCGGACGGTTCAACTTGTCATGGTTGACACTGCTCGCACCGGTCCTCGTCGCCGTGCTCGCCTTCCGTCGGATGCCGGTATTGCCGACGATGCTCGTCGGGATGTTTGCCGGTGTATTGACGGCCGGTTTCGTCCAAGGTAACTGGAACGTCTCGAACTGGTTCGGTGTCATGCAGGCCGGATTCAAGTCGGGCGTCGAGAACGAGACGATCGCGGCCGTGCTCGACCGCGGTGGCCTCGAATCGATGCTTTGGTCGGTCAGCCTCGTGTTGATTGCCCTCGCCTTCGGTGGACTGCTCCGTGAACTCGGTGTGTTCCAAGCAATCGTCGATGCGTTACTAGAGCGTCTGAAGTCGCCAGGCAGCTCGGTGCTGTCGGTCGTGCTCAGCTCGATCGGCGTCAACTTGCTCGCCGGCGAGCAGTACTTGTCGATCTTGCTCCCGGGACAAGCGTTCAAACAAGGGTTTATCGACCGCGGCATCGACCCGCGTTACTTGTCGCGTGCGCTTGAAGACGGCGGGACGGTCATCAACCCGCTCATTCCTTGGGGTGTGTCCGGTGCCTTCTTCGCCGCCACGCTCGGCGTGCCGGTGCTCGAGTACGCACCGTTCGCGTTCTTCCTTTGGCTCAGCCCGATCTTCTCAATCGTGCTCGGTTACGTGAAGTTGGGGAAGCAGCGTGATGCGATCAAGCTCGCATCGTAATGAAAGTGATGTCCTGAACGCGTTCAGGGCATCTTTTTTGTGTCGCCAAGCCTCGTTTGAGAAAATAAGGACGAGGAGGGATGACGATGAAACGGCTCGACCCATCATTTTATGAACAACCGACGCTCGAACTGGCCCGGTCGTTGCTCGGGCACTATCTCGTCCATGATCATCTCGACGGACAGATCATTGGCAAAATTGTCGAGACGGAGGCGTATCTCGGGGCGGTCGATCAGGCAGCCCACAGTTTTGGCGGCAGACGGACGAATCGGACCGAAATCATGTTCGGGCAGTCTGGACATGTGTACACGTATCAAATGCACACGCATACGCTCTTGAACGTCGTCAGCGGTCCGATTGGCTCACCGGAAGCCGTGTTGATCCGGGCGATCGAACCCGTCGCCGGGCAGGAGTTGATCGAATTCAATCGTCCTGGCATCAAACGGTTCGACCGGACGAACGGACCCGGTAAACTGACGAAGGCGCTCGGGATCACGATGGACTTATACGGACACTCGCTCCAACACGAACCGCTCTACATTGTCGAAGGGGACGGCGTGAACACAATCGAGGCCGGTCCGCGCATCGGCATCCCGAACAGCGGCGAGGCGCGTGACTATGCGTACCGCTTCTTCGAGCGGGACAATCCGTACGTCTCGAAATTCCGCTGAATGTTTAATGGCCGGTGACGGGTGGAACAGTCCCTATGTGCGTAAAACAAAAAATAGGGAGTGTTTCCGATATGGCAAAAGTAGCAACGCTCATCACGGATATGTTTGAAGACGTAGAGTTCACAGGTCCACGCGACGCATTGGTGGAAGCGGGGCACGAAGTTGTCACGATCGAAAAGGCAGCCGGTCACACCGTCGAAGGCAAACAAGGCGAGGCGAAAGTCACGATCGACAAAAGTGTCGACGATGTGTCGCCAGAAGACTTTGACGCTCTGCTCTTACCAGGCGGATTCTCACCTGACTTGTTGCGCGAAGACGAACGTTTCGTCCAGTTCGCGAAAGCGTTCATGGATGCGAACAAACCCGTATTCGCCATCTGTCACGGGCCGCAACTGTTGATCACGGCGAAGACGCTCGAAGGCCGCGACGCGACCGGCTATAAGTCGATCAAAGTCGACATGGAGTATGCCGGTGCGAAGTATGCCGACAAAGAAGTCGTCGTCTGCCAAGATCAGCTCGTCACGAGCCGTCAACCGGACGACATTCCGGCGTTTAACCGTGAGATGCTCAACCTATTAAAATAATCTATCGGCCACGGACATGTTCCGTGGCTTTTTTATGTACATGAGGGGAAAGGGGGCATTTCACTGCGCCCTCTTTTTTACGTCTCAAGACCGAGAGAGAACGTCGTCCCGTCCGTGTATGATAAAAAGCAATACTGGAGTAGGGGACAATGCAATGGAATGGTATGAATTATTCATCGGTTTTTTATTAGGCGTCGTCGAAGGATTGACGGAATTCGCGCCTGTCTCTTCAACCGGACATATGATCTTGGTCGACGATATTTGGCTCAACTCGAGTCGTTTTCTAGGTCAAGAAGTAGCCAACACGTTCAAGATCGTGATTCAGCTCGGTTCGATCTTAGCGGTCATCGTCGTTTTCAGGAGTCGGTTCAAAGCGTTATTGAATCCGAAAGAATTGCTCGCGATTCGACACGAAGGGCCGACGAAAAAGTTGAACCTGCTACATATCTTTATCGGTCTGCTCCCGGCGGCCGTGCTCGGACTCATGTTTGAGGACTACATCGACACGCATCTGTTTTCGATTAAGACGGTATTGATCGGACTCGTCATCGGTGCGTTCTTCATGATTGCCGCCGACTTGTCCGGCGTGAAACGACAGACGACGCCGACACTCGACGACATCACATACAAACAAGCGCTTGGAGTCGGCTTGATTCAATGTTTCTCGCTTTGGCCAGGCTTTTCACGTTCGGGCTCGACCATTTCGGGCGGAGTGTTGCTCGGGATGAGTCACCGGGCTGCGGCCGACTTCACGTTCATCATGGCCGTCCCGATCATGTTCGGGGCGAGCGCGCTCTCGCTTTACAGCAAGTGGAGCTATTTCACGGTCGACACGCTGCCTGTTTTCCTGATCGGTTTCGTCAGCGCGTTCTTGTTCGCGTTGCTGTCGATCAAATTCTTTTTGAAGTTGATCAACAAAGTGAAACTGACGCCGTTCGCGATTTACCGGCTCGTCTTGGCTGCCGTTATCTACGTCTTGTACTTTTAATAAAAATAACGCGTGTTCGCACACGCGTTATTGAAACTTATTACTCATTCAGTTCGTAAAACCAAGTAGAGGTGAGAACATGGGACATATCGTCGTCGTGCTAGGAACGTTGATCGGGTTAGGGACTGTAGGTTTGTTGCTGTATATGACGCGTTACGCGTTTGAATCATGAGAACGGATAATGATAGAAGCGCTCACGTTGGAGTAACTCCATGACGTGGGCGTTTTCTGCGTTGTCGATTGCACGGAGCAACCCTTCCGTCTGTGAACGGTGGGCGAGCAACGCCTCACGTTTGGCGGCACTCTCCTGACCGACTTCGATGAGGACGTGAGGTTTGCCGAGCTCATCTTCCGTCCGGTGATCGAAAGCGACACCTAAAAATTCGGGACGCTTCGCTTCGTCCATCTCTTGGAGCGCCCGGACGACCGCTCGTGCCGTCGCCTCATGATCGGGATGGACGGCATAGCCTGGATAAAATGAGATGACGCGGGTCGGTTTCACTTCGGCGATCAACTTGCTGAAGCGATTCGTCAGTTCGGTCTCGTCTTCGAATTCGACGGTCTTGTCGCGCAGTCCCCACATCCGGAGATCGTCGATGCCCATGACGGCACAGGCGTCCTCGAGCTCGCGTTTACGGATTCTTGGCAGTTCTTCACGTGTCGTGAAGATTGGCGAGCCCATATTACGGCCCATCTCACCAAGTGTCAGACAGACGTATGTGACGGGGAAGCCGTTCTTCTGATGTTGAAGGATCGTTCCGGCCGAGCTGAACGCCTCGTCGTCCGGGTGTGGGAAAATAACAAGTAACGGTCCGTTCATTGGCTGTCCACCTCCGATGCTCCTTGCGGGAGCGGTTTGACGTCTAGATGCAGCGCGCAGGCGAGGCGTCCGAGACGGTCGTGCCCGGCGAGCAGCAACTGTTCACCGTGTTGTTCGAAATCGGTCAATCCTTCGACGTAGAGCCAACCGTGATCGAGCTTTAGTCCGACTCGATACGGTCCGTCTCCTTTGATTTGACCGATGCTGTACTCGATCACGACGTTACGGATAAACATCCCGGCGTTATGGAAATCGGGATCGTTATGCGTGGCGTAAGCGCCGTTCGTCGTCTCGACGTGAGCGTATAACGGCGTCGACACGTGTGCGTTTAAATACGTTTGAATCGTTTCAGGTTGAATCGGTTTCACGCTAGTCTCCTCCAATGGCAATAATGACCCAGGACGTTCGCCCCGGGCCACCTTGTTTATGATTGTGTTGCTAGTTTTTGACGATAACCGGTATGGTTCGTCGGCCCAACGTATTGGTTGAGGCGGAACGAGTGACGGACCGCTTCGGTGATGAACTCTTTCCCGATGCGAATCGACTCGTCGACGGAATGTCCGTTCGCGAGTGATGCGGCGATGGCTGAAGAGAACGTGCAACCGCCACCGTGCGTGAAAGCAGGTTCGATCTTTTCACTTTCGAGCAGACGGTACTCGTTACCGTCATAGAGGACGTCGAACGCCGTGTCGAACCCAAGTTTTCCGCCGACTTTAACGATGACGATTTCAGCCCCGAGCTCATGGATCAAGCGTGCGGCTTCTTTGATTTCTTCCATCGTCGACGGTGTCTTGTCGAGGCCAGCGAGCATACGCGCTTCGAACAAGTTCGGCGTGATGATTTTGGCGACAGGGACGAGATATTTGCGCATCGCGACGGCGACGTCCGGGTTGAGGATCTCGTCGGCGCCCTTACAAGCCATGACCGGGTCGACGACTGCGTTTTGAATGCCGTACTCTTTAATTTTACGAGCCGCGAGCTCGATGATTTCTGGCGTCGGGAGCATCCCTGTCTTGACGGCATCGACGCCGATTCCGGCGAGGACGGTGTCAATCTGCTTCTCGATCAACGTCGTATCGATCGGGAAGACTTCATGGTGCCAAGCGTTATGCGGGTTTTGGGCCACGATGACCGTGAGTGCGGTCATGCCATACACACCGAGCTCTTCCATCGTCTTCAAGTCAGCTTGAATGCCTGCACCGCCACTCGTATCTGAACCAGCGATCGTTAATGCTTTTTTCATCGTCATAGTCGTTCAATCCCCTTTGTCTGTTTGGATAGTTTCACTATAACGACTTTTAGGCGTTACGACAAATCCCATGACCGCCAAAGGTTGAATCGAAGTTTTGAAAAAGATGGCAGGATTTCAATCATATTTGGGGAATAGTAATGAATAGGGTGTAGACCACTTTCAATTTGCTAGGAGGAAAACCGCATGTTAGTGCATAGCTTATGCATTCCAAAAAAAGACGTCGTCACAATCAGTGAAAAGGCGACGTTACGTGAAGCGCTCGATACGCTTGAAAAGACAGGATACCGCTGTGTCCCTGTCCTCGATGAGACGGGAATATTTTTCCGCGGTAACATTTATAAGATGCATATTTACCGTCACGGAATGAGTGGCGCGAGCCTTGACGACAACGTCATGGAATTGATTAAAAATACGCAGAAATACGTCCACGAGTCGGACGGATTCTTCAAAGTCTTCTTCTCGATCAAAGAGTTACCGTATATCGCGGTCCTAAAAGACGAGAGCAATGAATTTTACGGCATTTTGCCACACGGGAAGATGCTCGGCATGCTCGAAGAGGCGTGGAGCCGTGACACAGGCAGCTACGTCGTCACGATCGCACTCAGCGAGCAGGTAGGTGCGCTCGAGAAAATCACGAAAGTCGTCAGCAAATACTCGTCAATCGCGAGTTTGATGACGCTCGACGCGAAGAGTAAAGTCCTTCGCCGTGTCTTGATCACGTTGCCGCCTGACTGTGATGAGCCGAAGAAAGACAAGATCGTCGCCAAACTCGAACAAAAAGGGTTCCGCGTCGTCGAAGTCGAAAACTTGAACAACTGACGAAAGACCTTCCTCGCTTGAGGAAGGTCTTTGTCATGTCAGTCGCTTTTCCATGCGGATATCAGGCCAAAATTGTTCGTTCCAGTACGTGAACGCATCGATGCGCGCAATTTCTTCATAGCCGAGCTTCTTATAAAGATGGTGTGCCGCCTCGTTGAACCCGAACACGCCGAGCTCGATGCGCGGCGTGCCTTGGTGACGAAGCCGTTCCTCCAAAAGTCGGAGTGCCTCGCTGCCCGCACCCTTGCCGCGACCCGCCGCTTCCCCGATGACGAGTCCGAGCCAGGCACTCCCTGGTTCTTGAACGTATAGATGGTTTGCGTCATACATCACGTTCACCTCGCCGACGAGCCTGTCGTCAGCGTAAATGAGAAAGATATCGTGTGTCTGAAGTCGATCCGTCAAGTCGGCGACGGTCATCCGTTGCTCGGCCGCAAGTTCTTCTTCCGAGCGAGCAGGGCGGATCAAATGAACGATTTCAGGATCGTTGTTCCACCGGTTGAACGTCTGGACGATGTCGTCTGACGCTTCGAGCAGCGGAACGAGTGTGATGTTCATCGAACGATCTCTCCTTTCTCGATCAAGCCTTCTGTGCCGAGGCGAGAGATTAGACTGGTTTCAGCACTTGGAGATGGCTTGGGAGCACTTCAAACGTAAGCGGGAGTTTCCCGCCCGTGTCCCCATCGGCGTTGACCGGAAGCGAATCAGGCGAATCGATATACACCCGCTTCGTCTGGAATGCGGTCACACTGTCTGTTTCTTTAAGCTTGCCGGTAAATAAGGCCGGGGCGAGCTGGAAGGCGTCTGTGAAACCGAGATTCTCAAACAAGTAGACGTGAAGCAGACCATCGTTCAACTTCGCATCAGGCTCGAAGTTTTCAAAGCCGCCGACCGAGTTCGTCAGCGCGATGACGGCGAGAAAAGCGTCCCCGTCGAACGTATGCTCTTCGGCCTGAACTGATAACGAGTAAGGACTGTGTTCCCGGAACGCTTTGATACCTTCGATCAAGTAGGCGAACGGGCCCCATTTCGTCTTCTCTTCGACGCTGACTTCATCGACCGCCTCAGCGATGAGGCCGATGGCGATGACGTTCATGAAGTAGCCGTGTTCATACTTCCCAATGTCCATCGGTGTCGGTTTTGCCGTTCGCAGCGCTTCAATCGCTTCTTTCGGGTCGCTCGGTACGCCGAGAGCCCGTGCCAAATCGTTCACCGTTCCGAGCGGGATGATTCCAAAGTCAGGACGATGATCGGCTTCGGCGAGACCGGCCACCGTCTCGTTCAACGTGCCGTCGCCGCCCATGGCGACGACGGCTTTATATTGTTTCGACGCCGCTTCTCGTGCGAAGTGTGTGGCGTCGTCGGCTTTTTCAGTAAAACGGATGTCGACGTTTCCGTAACGTTCGCGCAGCACTTCTTCAGCGAACGGCGCGTGCTCTTTCCCTAATTCTTTCCCAGACGATGGGTTGACGATCAACATAGCTGTATCCATTCAAGACATTCCCCTTTATCAGTCAGATATTGTCCTATATTCCCGTCCGTACTCGAACCTAGTCATCAAAAAAACAACGCGCGTGCGTTGTTTAGTAATGGCGGAACGCCGACATATCGAGATGGCTCGCATCGGATTCGTCGACGGCGAGTTCGATTTTCAAATATTCGTGGAAAGGCGAATCATACGCTCCCATGCAGGCGACCGGTTCATGGCCGGGTACGGGCGATTTTCGTTTCGTCTTGACGAACAGGTAGTCTTCGCGCGCCAACGTCAACAAGAAACGCTCGACTGCGTGCGGTTCGCGCGTGACGTTCGGCCATGGCAAGTGGTTGAACAGTAAAAAGACCGCGCCTTCTTTTTCAAGGGCATAGTCAGGGGCGATGCCTTCCCGGTTCAACAACTCGATGACCGAACTCAAATAGCCTGCTTTAATCGTCAATGAAATCTCATAATACTCACGCATACCGTCCACCCTTTCTAAAAATCACAATAGTTCTATTCTAAACGTTTCAAGGAGACGCGACAACGGAGAAGTTTCTTGACGAAGTGTTTTTAGCGACGTATACTGCTCATGTCCTGCTATACTAAAGGTAAATGATGAACGAATTGAGGTGAAACCGACATGATTGAATCACTCGAATTGAAGGCATGGGTCGTCTTAGCAAGAGCGATGGACGCAATCAGTGATCGTGTCAAAGACGATCTTAGACGCCACCAATTGAATTCAACAGAGTTCGGTGTTCTATCCGTATTGTATAAACGAGGAGATACGCCGCTGCAACAAATCGGTGATCAAATTTTGATCACGAGTGGCAGCGTCACGTATGTGATCGACAAGCTTGAGAAGCGAGGGCTCATCGAGCGCGTCGCCTGTCCGTCAGACCGTCGTGTCACGTATGCATCGTTGACAGGCGAAGGCAAGCAATTGATGGACGTCGTCTATCCTGAGCATATTGAAATCTTCAAAGATATTTATGGACCGCTCAGCGAACAAGAGACCGAGACGTTGATCGATTTATTGAAACGCGTCGGCTACAACGCGGCAGGCAAATAACGCCTGCCTGTTTTTTTGTCAATTATCTTGAAGTTGAAATAATTGACGGTGAGATATACAGATGATATAGTTTTAACTGTTGTTATCAAAATAGAGATTACCAGTGGAGGAACCCATTATGAATAAAGTATTATACGTATCAGCTAACCCAAAACCGACAGAATTGTCATACAGCAAACAAGTTGCCGAGGCGTTCATGACGAAACTTCAACAAGAGAACGCATCGTTTGAAGTCGAAGCAATCGAGCTTTACGATGTCGACGTCCAAGAAATCGATGGCGACGTGTTAAGCGCTTGGGGAAAATTCGCGTCTGGTGAAGCACTCACAGACGTCGAAGCTTCAAAAGTCGCGACGATGAACGGCATGCTCGAGAAGTTCATGGAAGCAGACCTTTACGTGTTCGCGACGCCGATGTGGAACTTCTTCTTCCCAGCACGCATGAAGATGTTCCTCGATAGCGTCCTCTCAGCTGGCAAGACGTTCCGTTACACAGAGCAAGGGCCAGTCGGTCTCCTTGAGAACAAACAAGCGATTCACATTCAAGGCACAGGCGGCATCTACACAGGTACAGACCTCAACTTTGCAGACGCGTACCTCCGTCAAGCGCTTGCGTTCGTCGGCGTGAACGAAGTAACGACACTTGCGGTTGAAGGAATGAACCAGTTCCCAGACAAGATCGAAGACATCGTTGCTGACGCGACAGCGAAAGCAGAAGCACTTGCGAAAGAAGTAGCAGGCACAGTCATAGTATAATCATCGGACGAGTCCACTGGGCTCGTCTTTTTGTGTGCCATCGATTCGGGTATGATAAGACGGAAAGGGGCGAATCGAATGGAAGAACAGTTATCAGACCGCTTGCTCGGCGACTGGAGCGACATCATTGAAGCGGAGATGGAGCAGCCGTACTTCGTTGACTTGAAAGCGTTCGTCGATGAGGCGTACACGACGACGACCGTCTATCCGCCACGGGAAGACATTTGGAACGCGTTCGTCTACACGAAGTTTAAAGACGTCAAATGTGTCATCCTCGGCCAAGACCCGTATCACGGTCCGAATCAGGCGCACGGACTCAGCTTCTCGGTCCAAGACGGTGTCCGTTTTCCACCATCGCTGCGCAACATCTTTCAAGAGTTGCATGAAGACTTGGGTTGTAGCGTGCCGAAGAGCGGGAATTTAGAGAACTGGGCCCGCCAAGGCGTATTGTTGCTCAACACGGCGCTCACGGTCGAAGCGAGTAAGGCCGGATCACACCGCGGACAAGGATGGGTTCAGTTCACGGACTCGATCATCGAGCAACTCGGGAAGCGTGAGCAACCGATCGTGTTTATTCTTTGGGGAAACGATGCCAAAAAGAAACAAAAGCTGATCGGGCCGCAGCACGCGATCTTGACATCGGTCCACCCGAGTCCGCTGTCGGCACACCGCGGCTTCTTCGGATCCCGTCCGTTCTCGCAAGTGAACGATTTGCTGAAACAGTGGGGACAGCCTGAAATTGATTGGTGTTTGTGACAGTTCGCAGTTGCGGACTGTTTTTTTGTTGACGTCGACAAAACGATTTGGTAAAGTTACAACCAACAAGATACTTTAACGCTTAAAAGCAAGTTCGCATAGAAGCATAACTGCATAACAGTAACAAAAGCGATGATCAAACCGAAGTAGAGACATCTTCCCTGGCCCAGAGAGCGTGTGGTGCTGCGAACACGCCCAAAAGATGAATCGAATTACAGTTTGTGAGCTCTCACATGTGAGCGGTCCCCCGTTATCGGATTAGAGTGACTAGACAACGTCTAGTAATCAGGGTGGTACCGCGGCTAAGTCGTCCCTATCGAGTGAATCGATAGGGACTTTTTGACGTCCAGTAGACAAAAGGAGGAAATATCATGCTCACACAATCAATCCCACGCCACTTGGCGCCTCATATCTCGCCCCAGTTTTACAACGAGTACACACCGACCGATCACGCGGTGTGGCGCTTCGTATTACGGCTCAATTTGCATACGCTCGAAGGCAAGGCCCATCCGTTCTACATCGAAGGGTTGAAAAAGACAGGCATGGGACCAGAACGCCTCCCGGACGTCGAAAAAATGACCGCCGAGATGCGAGCGGCCGGTTGGTCGACGGTCGCGGTCGACGGATTGATTCCTGGCGTCGCGTTCTTTGACTTCCAAGGGAACGGGATGTTACCGGTCGCGACCGACATCCGGAAAGTCGAGAACATCTTGTACAGCCCGGCACCAGACATTATCCATGAGGCGGCCGGTCACGCGCCGATGCTGATGGACCCTGAGTTTTCTAAAATCGTGAAACGGTTCGGTCAACTTGGCGCGAAAGCGTTCATGAATCGTGAGGAACACGCCTCGTTCGCGGCACTCAAACGACTGACGATCGTGAAAGAGAATGCCAACTCGACGGAAGCGGATGTCAAAGCCGCCTTAGAAGCGCTGCATGAAGCGAAAGCGCAAGTGACGGGCTTCTCCGAAGCGCAGCAAGTGGCACGTATCTTTTGGTGGACGGTCGAGTTCGGACTGATCGGCGACATCGAGCGCCCGCTCATTTACGGGGCCGGACTGTTGTCTTCGGTCGGCGAGAGCCGTCACTGCCTGACCGACGCCGTCACGAAACATCCGTTCAACCTCGAGCATGCGCTAGAGACGAAACAGGATGTGACGAATATGCAAAGTGAACTGTTCGTCATCCCTGACTTCGAGGCGTTGACGGATGCGCTCGATGAACTCGAATCACGGATGGCCGTCCACACGGGCGGAATCGCATCGCTTGAGAAGGCGCTCGCCTCAGGAAGTCAATCGACGATCCGACTCGAAGATGGGACCGACCGTGTCGGAACGGTTCGACACGTGACGAACACGGGCCGAGTTGCCCTCGTTCAATGGGGGGACTGCGTGAAAGTTGACCACGGCCAGCTTCGCAATTGGAGCAATCACGGACTACTCGTTTTAGATGGACCAATCCAAGAAGCGCTCGCGGAAGCGGACGTTCGCCTCGATGGTCGCATCGTCAGCGAGACGACAGACGCGATCACGCTAGAAGACGTGAGCGTGCACATCGACGGCAAACAAATCGAGCTCGCGACGCTTGAAGTGAGACACGATTCGTTACCGTCGATCTTCCCGGGCACGGACGTCGAAGAGCTCGTCGTCCTAGAGAAACCGGTTCAAATCGAACGGGACGCCCGGACGTGGACGGAAGACGACCCGCTCTTCAATCGCATCCGGCTCATGCGTGAACAAGGGGAGTCGATCGACGCTCTCGTCCCGATGGTCCTCTCGGAGCATGCGGACGCCTGGTTGGCTCAGATTGAATGCTTGGAACTCGTTCAGTCAGACGAGCTTCGTCAAGCACTCATCGACCGGCTACAAGCGTTACGGAAAACTTCAGACTCTCGCAACGAGCTGATTGGCCGCGCAATGGATTTGCTCAAATAACGCAAACAACCCCGACTTTTTTCAAAGTCGGGGTTGTTTTTATTTGGTCGTTTCGCGCAAGAACGTGATCAAGCGACGATACGTTGAGCTGGCTGCTGGTTGATCCATCTCGAAGTGATAGCTGTTTCCGAGTTCGTATTCGTCTCGATTATAGAAGACGCTCGTCACATCAGTCCGTCCGGAGAGAATTGTCGCGAACTCTTTCGCTTGCGTCTCGAACGACCCCGTGTTCCCGTCGGTGATGAACGTCGGGACGAACGTGGCCGGGATGTTGACGAGAGGGGACGCTTCGGTGACGACGGGGAGGTTCTCCCAATTGTACGTCCCGAAGTAGGCCCAACCGATCCGCTTGAACAAGAAACGGTTGACGGCTTTCGAAGACTCGAGAATCGTCCGTTTCAAATCATACGGGCCAGACAAGAGAACCGCGCCGAGGATCGAGTCTTGCGGGACGACTTGATTCACTTCGGCTGACGGTGCATAGTCATCGTTCAGTTGAATCCCGATGAATTGGGCGACGAGCTGCGCTCCGTTCGAGTCTCCGGCGAAGAAGACGCGGTCGAGATCGAGTCGGAAGCGATCGTTGTTGTCGGTAATATACGTGTACGCCTCTTCGATTTGCTGGAGCGGCACCGGATACGTGACGTCCGGGGCGAGGGCGTAGTTGATGCTGACGACGTTGTAGCCGTTGCTTGCAATCGACGTCGCATACTTGAACACATCAGCCTTATCACCGCCAACGAACGAGCCACCGTGCACCCAAAAAATCGTCGGGACGACATGCTTATCGCCTTCATAGCGAATCAAATCGAACGTCCCGTTCTCGTAGGCAGAATAGTAATCGATGTCTTTACGGACCGACGTCTTTTGAACGACTTCGTCGAATCCTTTGATCGCGACTTCCTTGCCTCCAGTAAATGAAGTTTTGACGAGACGGGACGCAGGCTTCGGTGACAAGAAGACGTAGGCGGCACCGGCGACGGCCGTTCCGACTAGTCCGAGTCCAGCTCGTTTCAATCCTTTATTCATCGTGATTCCTCCTTGGTTCAAACACAGTTTGTCACTTAACGAGTCGTAACGACACTGCTCATGTACGTCTCGATGACGTGGGCGATCCCATCTTCATTGTTTGACTTCGTGATGAAGTCAGCTTTCCCTTTGACTGTGGCGTTGGCGTTGCCCATGGCGACACCGAGTCCGGCCCATTCGATCATCGTCAAGTCGTTGTTGCCGTCTCCGCAAGCGATGACGTGTGCTTGGTCGATTCCGACGTGGTCAGCCAAAAAGGCGAGACTCGTCCCTTTCGTCACACCGGCTTCCGTGAACTCGAGGAAGAACGGTTTCGAACGGGCGACGGCGAGCTTGCCTTCGAGCTCGAGTTGCAGCTTCGTCTCGATTGGAGCGAGCGTGTCGCCATCGCCGAGCATGAGGCATTTGACGACAGGGGTCGTGACGGTTTCTTTGAAATCGTTGACGTGGATGACCGGCATGCCCGTCAATTCGCCTTCGATATCGGTATACGGGTTCGGCTGATCGGTTACGATTTCGTTACCGATGTACGTATGAATCGCGATTTCCTCCCGGACACTGATATCATGGAGGTGGGCGACTGTGTCCGGCATTAACGTGCTCGAGAAGATTTCTTCATTTGTTTCACAATTGATGATTGAAGCACCGTTGAATGACAAGATGTAACTACCATATTTGGCGAGCTCAAGCTCACGGGCCGCTGCCCACATGGCGTACGTCGGACGTCCGCTTGCTAAAACGACTTTATGGCCGCGTTCTTGGACGTCAAGCAACGCCGCTTTCGTGACAGGGGAAATCGTGTGGTCGCTCGTGAGGAGCGTATCGTCCATATCTAAAACAATCATGTTATAACTCATAGTGGTAAGGAGTCCTCCTTTAGAATCTAATGACTCCATCCTAATACGATTTGAGGTCAATTGACAACCTTGTCGCAAAAACGTAACTATAATGTAGAGTAGTGAACTCCAGAAGAGGTGGAAATATGAATCGGATATTAGTAGCCGAAGATGAGCATGCGATTCGCAGCTTTATCATCGTAAATTTAAAACGAGCCGGATTTGATGTCTTTGAGGCGACGAACGGCCGTGAAGCGGTCACCGCATTCGATCGTGAACCGTTCGATATCGTCTTGCTAGACGTCATGATGCCTGAGATGGACGGCTTTGAAGCGTGCGCCGCGATTCGTGACTTAGACGAGAACGTCGGGATCATCATGTTGACGGCACGCACGCTTGAAGAAGATAAAATCGAAGGTCTCGGGAAAGGGGCGGACGACTATATCGCCAAGCCGTTCAGCCCGGGCGAGCTCATCGCGCGCATTCATGCGCTCCTGCGACGCGTTGAAAAAGTGAAGCGCAAAGAGAAGAAACGTCTCAAGTCAGGACCGTTCGCCATCGACTTGGCGGCGAAACAAGTGACGAAATACGGACAATCGATCGATTTGACGCCGACCGAATATGACTTGATCTGTCATCTCGTCCAAAACGAAGAAGTCGTCTTATCACGCGACGCACTTCTTGACGCGGTTTGGGGCATCAACTACTTTGGGGACCGGAAGACGGTGGACGTCAACATTCGCCGCTTACGGCAAAAGATTGAAGACGACCCGAGCCATCCGGCTTATATCGAGACGCTATGGGGGCATGGCTATAAGTGGCGGAGACATGACGGATGAGACAACAGCTCGTCATCCGCATGATGATTGTCGTGACACTCGTGCTCTTACTGCTCGTAAGCGTCCTGTCGTACGGTACGTACCGTTATTACTACGAGTATGAGTCCGATGCGTTGGTCAGCCATGCGACGACAAGCGCTTATTTGTATCCACAGGCACAAGTCGGATTTGAGACACCGAGCGCGTTCTCGGTTCTCGTCCGGACGTTCGGGTATCCGGGTACCGATTTGACGATGGTCGACCGCTCTGGCGCGATTATAAAAACAACCGGACAGCGAGCACAACAAGCGTCGTATACACCTGAGCAGCTCGAGCGTCTCGCTAGAGGCGAGTCGGTCGTCCAAGACTATGACGTGAGCGAGGAGCACTTTCTGTCGGTGACGAGCCCGATCATGACCGAGGGGACGAGCGAGTTCGCCATCAGTTTCACGCGTCCGCTCGCAGACTTAGACACGCTCATCCGCGAGATTTGGATGGCGGTCCTCATGATCGGTGTCTTGATTTGGCTCGTGGCGCTATACGCGGTCATCCGAATCGCGGACCGATTCGTCCGTCCGATCCGCGAGATTATTGAGACGGCTGACGAGATGGCGCAAGGTGATTTCGACGTCGAGGTATATTCGAACGAGAAGCACGAGCTCGGGGCGCTTGCCCGGACGCTGACTTACTTAGGCGCTAAAGTGCAACAGCACCAATCGACGCGCAACGAATTCTTGTCGAACGTCTCCCATGAGCTTAGGACACCGCTCACTTCCATCAAAGGCTGGACTGAGACGATCCGAGGCGGGGACGAACAACTGTCAGACGAGACAGAGCTCGGTCTGAGTATCATTCATTCGGAGACCGAGCGCATGATCGGTCTCGTCGAGCAATTGCTCGACTACACGAAAATCGAGGAGAGTCGTCTCGTGCTCTATCGTCAAGAACTCGATCTCGTCTCACTGTTACGTAAAGTAACGATTCAACTGAAACAATCGCTTGAAGATAAGCAGATTACGTTGATCGAGCGCTACCCGGCCAAGTCGGTCGGTCTATTCGATGAGAACCGGCTCAAGCAAGTATTCTTAAACTTACTTGAAAACGCGATCCGGTTCTCACCAGTCGGCGGGACGCTCACGGTTCGCTTCGTCCAGTCGGAGCGGGTCGCCTTCATCTCGATTATCGATCAAGGACCTGGCATCTCGAAAGAACACTTGCAGCGCATCACGGAAATGTTCTATCAAGCGCAAGTGACGAAAGGAAGCAGCGGCCTCGGCCTTGCGATCGCTAAGGAGTTGATCGAGGCGCATGAAGGGAAACTTGTCATCGAAAGTGAAGTCAGACAAGGGACGACTGTGACAGTTCTGTTACCGCTCGACCCGAGCGAACTGCAATAAAAGGGTTAAACCTTCCGAATTCAGGATACATACAATTGTATGTAGAATGAGGGAGGTTTTTTGTCTTGGCCGCAAAAACATTGAAACCGTTGAAAGGAAGTCCGAATGCCGTATCGACACAAACGTCGATCAAAGCGCTGCACATGGACCCGCTTCCGTATGGAAAAGACCGCAATCAAACGGTCGAAACCATCAAAATGGTGATGGGGCAGCTGCCTCGGACTGAACTTGCCGAAGAGACGACGGACACGCTCCATTACGTCGTCTCTTCGAAACTGATGCGTTTTAAAGATGATGTGGAATTTTTATTTGACGATGAAGCGAGACAAGTAGAATTTCGTTCTGCTTCACGACTCGGTCATTCCGACTTCGGTGTGAACCGGAAACGGATGGACGACGTAAGCAAACGATATCGGAGGTTGATGGGATGAAGGACTATCAGTTGATTGTAATCGGGGGAGGCGCGGCCGGGATGACGGTAGCAGCCGGTGCCGCGAATTTAGGTGTGAAAGTCGCACTCATTGAGAAGAAAAAACATCTAGGCGGCGATTGTCTCCACGTCGGCTGTATCCCGTCGAAGGCGCTCATCGCAGCCTCGAAAGATGCGAGTTCGATGATGCAGGCCGCACGTGTGCTCGGAGCCGAGTTTGACGGGCGCGATCATTATAAGACGACGAAGGCACGAGTCGACAAAGCGCGGGCGATCATTCAAGAACACGATGGGACGGAGCGTTTCGAAAAGATCGGGGTCGATGTGTACATCGGGGAAGCGTCGTTCCAAAGCCCGTACGAACTGAAAGTCGGTGACGATTTACTGATCGGTAAAAAGTTCGTCATCGCGACCGGGTCGAAACCGACCGTCCCGCCAATCGATGGATTGGACAGCGTTTCCTACTTAACGAATGAAAACGTGTTTGAAGAAGAGACGCTCCCCGAGAGCATCATCGTTATCGGGGCTGGTACGGTCGGGCTTGAGCTGGCGCAGTCGTTCGCACGGCTCGGTAGCCAAGTGACCGTGCTCGAGGCACAAGACACGTTCTTACCGAAAGAAGACGAGTCTGTCAGTGCGTTGCTCCGCTCACAGCTTGAGATGGCGCTGCATCTAGAAATCGGTGTCAAGGTCAAACAGATTGCTGAAGTGGCAGGACGCATCAAAGTCACAGCCGAAGTCGATGGGGAAACTGTCGAGTATGAGGCGGGAAAACTGCTCATGGCGACAGGACGTGTTCCACGCATCGAAGAACTTCGCCTTGATCGGGCGAAAGTCGACGTGAAAGATGGCTATGTCGATGTGACGTCGACGTATCGGACGTCACAGTCCCACATCTTCGCCATCGGAGATACGATCAAGACGTTACCGTTCACACATGCGGCCGGCGAAGAAGGCAAGGCGGTCGTCGCCAACGCCTTATTCGGGCTATGGAACAAGGTCGATTACAGCAAGATGCCTTGGATCACGTTTACCGACCCGGAAGTGTTCCATGTCGGATTGACCGAGGCCGAGGCGCGTGAGCGTCACGGGGATGACATCGAAATCTTTGAGGCGAAGCTGTCCGAAGTCGATCGGTTCGTCGCCGATCGCCAAGAGACAGGCTTCGTCAAAATCATCACCCGGAAGAACGGCAAGATTCTCGGAGGACACGCGGTCGGGATGACGGCTGGCGATTGGATGCAGATCGTCGTCTATGCGATGCAACGCGGCGATAAGATCGGCAAGTTGTCACGTATGATCTATCCGTATCCTTCGCGGAGTGAGGCCGTTAAGAAAGCGGCCGATCTATACTGGCGGAAGCGGCTCTTCGAGAGCCCGCTCACCGAGCTCGCCCGAAAATATTTTGAATGGACACGTTAACAAAAAGCCCACTCTGTCGCAGAGTGGGCTTTTCGTCATGGTAAGACAAGCGTTTCGATCATTTTTGGTGAACCTTCTGATAAGTCGACGAGCGGCTTGATCAATACTTCGACACGGCGATTTTTGGAACGGCCGGCGTCCGTTTCGTTCGTCGCAATCGGCTTATATTCCCCGTAGCTTGCGAGCGTGAACTGATTCGGATTGAGCGACTCATTCGTCAACAGGCCTCGCATGAACGCAGTCGCTCGGGCTGAACTGAGTTCCCAGTTCGACGGGAAACGAGCCGTATTGATCGGCACGTTATCGGTATGACCGGACACAACGATTTCTCGATTCCCGGCTTGTTCGAGAATGCCGCTGATCGACTGGGCGACCGTGCGGGCGTCAGCGTCGAGTGTCGCTTCCCCCATGCTGAACAAAGCCCGGTCTTGGATCGTCAGAACGAGCCCACTTGAGTTGATGGTCGCCTCGATTTCGTCTTCTAATCCATTTTTCTTAATGTACTGATTCACTTCTTCTTTTAACTCGTCGAGTTTGGCCAGCTCATACGTCCGCGGATTGGCGGTCGTATCTGTCTTGTCCGTTCGGCTAATGTCACTGTTTGACGCCGTTGAGGCTTGGAAAACACTCGTGCCTCCTGAGAACACCTGATTGAACGATTGAGACATCTTATTGAGCTTCGTCTGGTCGACGTTACTTGAGGCGAACAACACGATAAACAAAGCGAGAAGTAACGTCAGCAGGTCGGCGTAAGGGATGAGCCAGCCTTCCGGGATGTGTTCTTCATGATCATGCTTCTTTTTGCGCTTCATAGTTCGCTCGCTCCTTTGGAGACAAATACACGGCCAACTTATCTTCTAACGTCTTTGGTGACTCTCCGCCTTGAATCGACAAAATTCCTTCGATCATCATTTCCTTGACGACGACCTCACTTTTCGAATACTGCTTCAACTTGTTGGCAAACGGGAACCAAAGAACATATCCACTGAAAATCCCGAACAGCGTCGCGACAAAGGCGGCGGAGATGGCGTAGCCGAGTTTATCAATATCGGATAAGTCTTTTAGTGCGGCGACGAGCCCGATGACGGCTCCAAGTACACCGAGCGTCGGAGCGTACGTGCCTGCTTGCGTGAATACATCAGCGTTCGCTTTATGGCGTATTTCCATATTCTCGATATCACGCGACATCACTTCGGCGATATATTCAGACGGTTGACCGTCGATGACCATCATCATGCCTTGTTTCAAAAACGGTTCTTCGACTTGCTCGAGTGCCGTCTCGAGTGACAGCAGGCCTTCTTTACGTGCCTGCGTCGACAGGTCGACGAATTGCGTCAACAAACCAGATTTGCTTGGCAGTTCTTGTTTTTTGAATAAGATCTTAAATAGTTGGGGTACCGTCTGTAGCTGTTCTTTCGAAACGGCGATACTGACCGCGGCCGCCGTCCCGACAAAAATAATGACGAGCGCCGCAGGGTTGATCAGCGGAGCGACCCCCGCTCCTTTCAAAATCATCCCTCCGATTAACGTAAAGAAACCGAGTAAAAGTCCGACTAAAGTGACGACATCCATGTCTATGTTTTCCACCTTTCTAAAAAAAGAGAGATATAAAAAAAGCGAGAGACTTAACTCGTCTCCCGCAAATGCGTTCCGATGGTTAAGCGCCGTTTTCGTCAATCAGCAGTTGGATGCTGATATTTCGTTCTTCACGCTCTATATCGGTTAGCACATCGTATTTTTTTAATAATGCGTACAATTGATTCATAACTTCTTGATCAAGTGACCAATTCAACAGTTCTTCGAGCTGGAAATAGAGATGGGCGGGCATACATTGTGATTGACGCTCCAACCTTCGCGAGACATCCTTTAGCGAATGATCTACCGTACTAGGGTCCACGGTTTCATTCAACCTCCTCAATATTCATAAAGTCTATCTCCCATATTACCAAAAAAATATAGGAAGGGTTAGCGATACATTTTTCTAGTTGGCAATTTACACGTCGAGGAGTAAGATGATGCTTAGAAAACTTGATTCGAAGGAGATAGCGAGATGCGACATCGATTGACAGTACGGGAGTTGCGCCTTAAACGAATTGAGGCGTTATACCGGCTCGTCTTTGAAAAGCCGGCCCGATTTATCGCGACTGGATTTTTACTCGCCATCTTGATCGGAGCGACGTTGCTGTATATGCCGTTCGCCCAAACCGAACCGGTCTCTTGGATCGATTGCCTGTTCATCGCGACGTCAGCAGGCACGGTGACCGGATTGTCGACGATCGACATCGGCTCATCGTTCAATACGCTCGGCGAGCTCGTCATCGTCGCCTTGATTCAAATCGGCGGACTCGGGTTCATGACGGTCGCGCTCATGCTGCTCAGTGTGCTCGGTAAAAAAATCGGCTTAAAACAGCGGATCTTACTCCAAGAGTCGCTCAACTTGTCAGGGCCGGGTGGAACGGTCCGCCTCGTCCGCAACATCGTCTTCACGACCATCATCGTCCAATTCATCGGGATGTTATTTTTGACGGTCGAACTTTACAGCACGGGTGATTACCGGTTCGGCGAAGCACTGTATTATGGCTTTTTCCATGCCGTCTCGGCGTTTAATAACGCAGGTTTTGCGTTATGGCCCGACAGCTTGATGCAGTTCGAGCAAAATACGGCCATCGTCGTCACGATTTCGATGCTCTTGATGATCGGTGGTCTCGGATTCACGACGATTGCCGACGCGACCGAGGTGAAACGATGGAAGCGGCTCGCCCTACATTCGAAAATCATGATTGCTTCGCTTGGTGTCATCAACGGGATCGCCTGGTTCGGACTCATGCTGTTCGAGTGGGTATCAGTGGAAGGCGGCTTGTACGGCCGTCCGATTGGCGAGGCGCTAAACGTCACATTCTTTCAAGCGGTGACGACACGGACGGCTGGATTCAATACGGTGGACATCTCGATGATGGCGCCGGTATCAATCGGATTAATCCTCATCTTGATGTATATCGGGGCCGGGGCGGCATCAACGGGTTCTGGGATCAAAGTGACGACCGTCGCTGTCATTTTAGCGGACATGTGGGCGTTCATCGCCGGTAAAAAAGAAACGGTCATTCTCGAGCGGACGATTGATGCGTTTCAAATCAAGAAAGCATACGTCGTCGCCATCTCGAGTTTCTTCTTTATTTTGTTGATCACGGCACTCACGATTTTGACGAATGATCATATTCCGGCGACCGCTCTCTTGTTCGAGACCGTGTCTGCCTTCGGAACGGTCGGTCTCTCGCTCGGCATCACGGCTGAATTGAATGACACCGGGAAAGGGTTCATCATGTTCATGATGCTCCT
Organism: Exiguobacterium sp. SH3S3; assembly: GCF_004337115.1. Classification (NCBI taxonomy): domain Bacteria; kingdom Bacillati; phylum Bacillota; class Bacilli; order Caryophanales; genus Exiguobacterium; species Exiguobacterium sp. SH3S3. Next base: position 50,187 of record NZ_SJUU01000003.1, on the reverse strand, counting down.
CGGCCGTGTCGGCTCGCTGACCATTCTGTTCACGGTCGCACGACAGATGGACCGGAAGATCCGTTACCCGAAAGAGAAGCTGTTAATTGGATGAGGACACACAAAAAGCCCTGGTCAGGGCTTTTTGTGTGTGTTGTAATAAGCGACGATGTCAGGCAAGTAGTCTTGTAAGTCCGGGCAAACGATGCCGGTCCCGTTTAACGCCCGGAGCGTCTGCGTCGTGTCGAAATGGACTTGATGCTTAAAATAGGCGAGCAGTTCTTTTGGAACCCCATATCGTTCCGATAGCTGTAAAGCGGAAAATCCGGTTTCTGCGGCGAAATGGGGAATCGTTCCGCGAGGCGAGCGACCAAACATCGCTTCGTGGATCATACGGTACACTTCCCGAGCCCCATGCGGGAACGGGTCGGTCAAATGGAACGTGCGCTTTAGACCAACTGGGGCGTGGGCGAGATAAGCAGTCGCTTCGACCACGTAGTCATACGGCACGAGGTTCACTTCGATGTTTTGCCGTCCGATATACGGGAGCGGCGCTGCTTGACGCAACTGGTCCATCAACTTCAACACGAAGTAGACGCCATCGAATTTTTTCGTCTCTCCGGTCTTGCTATGGCCGATGACGATACCGGGACGGATGATCGTCGCGGGTATCGAGCCGAGTTCACGGGAGACGATGGCTTCCGCTTCATACTTCGTAGCCTCGTAATGGTTTTTAAACTGGACCCGATGCCATAGCTCGTTCTCATAGACGGTCCCTTGGCGGCGTCCGGAGACGTAGGCGGTACTAAAGTAGACGTATCGCTTTAAATGTTTTGCCCGTTTGGCGAACGCCGTCATATGCTTCGTCCCGAGCAAGTTGACTCGGTAGCCGACGTCATACGGGATGCTCAAGTCATAAGCGGCCGCTAAGTGGAAGATATAATTCACTTCCCGTTCGATGACCGACCGCATGATCGGATCGAGAATGACTTCCGGGAGTGTGATATCGGCTTCGACAAGCACTAACTGCTCGTCTTGAAGCGAAGTCGTGGCCAACAGTTCTTGTTTCAAAGCGAGCGCTTCCGGTCGTTGTGCCGGTAAATGGAGCGCATAGATCGTGCCGATCTGATCCGGCAATGTCGCGAGATGGGTAATCAGCTTTCCTGCTAAAAATCCTGGGAAACCGGTAAAGGCATAATGGTTCATGGCGTCTCCTCCGCTACATCTAACGTGAACGTGAACGTCGAGCCAACGCCTACGCTCGACTCGACTTCGATGCTGCCGCCGTGCGACTCGATGATTTCCTTACAGATGGACAACCCGAGGCCGGTGCCTCCGATTTGACGTGTATCTGAGTTGTCGACACGGTAGAATTTTTTGAACAGTTCTTCGAATGCGTGCTCGGGAATCCCAATCCCAAAATCTTGGACAGACACGTGGGCTTGCTTGTGTTCTTTCCGGACGCGAACTTCAATCTCATGACTGTGAGGTGAGTACTTGATGGCGTTTGAAAGCAAGTTGATGATGACTTGCTCGATCCGGTCCTTATCGGCGATGAGAACGAGCAACTCGTCGGCATCATCGAAATGAATCGAGTGGTCAGTCGTCTCGCGGAAGCGTTCGACGACTTCGCGGACGAGCTCGTTCAAGACGAAGCGGTCTCGTTTATACTCTTGGTTGCCATCTTCCATGCGCTGAATATCGAGGAAGTCGTTCAACAAGTCCGTCAACCGCTTCGCTTCTTTCGCCATCGTCTTTAAATAACGCTCGCGCTTGTCCTTCGACAAATCGCGTGTCAGCATCAATTCGATGTATCCCGATAAAGAAGATAATGGCGTTCTCAACTCGTGTGAGACGGTGCTGACCAACTCGTTTTTGATTTGGTCCATCCGCTCTTCTTCGGTCCGGTTGCGGAAGACGAACAAAAAGCCACTATCCATACCAATCTGCCGTTTTGTGTCCATTCCCGTTCCGTACATCTCATAATACTGTTCGTCGCGATCGTTCGGTTGCGGAATCGAAAAACGGAGCGACACTTCACGAGCCGACCCGTCGAGCAAGAGGTCGATTTTCTTTAACATTTCAGTGCGGTCACGGCCCCGGAATGTCGTCAGGAGCGGGATGCGTTCCTGTATCTTGTTCGGAGCGATGCCGGGCAGGTCGAGTAAGCGCCGGGCATGTACGTTCATGAACAGGACACTACCGTTCGATTCGGTCAAGACGAACGCCTCGTTCGATGCTTGCAGAATCGATTGGATGATGTCGCGCTGACGAGCAATCGCATTTTTCTCTCGTTCAAGCATGCGCTCGACTTTTTTACGGTCACTAATATCGCGCATGACGGCGACGCGGAGCGTCTGGCCTTGGAACGTCACTTCTTTCGGATAGACTTCCATCTCTAAAAAGGTACCGTCCTCGCGCCGTCCGATGACTTCGTACGGGGTTTGAATGTGATTACGGACTCGTCTGAGGACATCGGCCCGGTAGCCTTCCGCGATAAATTCGATCGTTTGGCGTCCGACCATGTCCTCGGCCGGGATACGGAAGATCGTTTCGGCTGCCTTGTTCGCGTCAAGAATCGTTCCACCTTCATGAAACAGGACAGCTTCAATCACGGACTCAGCAAACATGCGGTAACGCTGCTCTTTATGGAGCAGTTCGCCTTTGAGCGCGATTTCAGGGCTGACATCAAAGACGAAGAAAAAGAAGCCGATGATTTGATTGTGTTCATAGACCGGCTGCATGAACAGTTTACCGACAAAATGGGTGCGGTCTTTGCGCTGAAACTTCCATTCTCGGTCTCCACGATCGAGTGCGACGCGCAGCATCTGTTCGAACGACAACAAGCGCTCCGTCTCGTCTTGATAATGCGTCCGCTTCTCACTCAGTTCTCGCGACTCGAACAAGGCGAACGGTGTCATCTCATAGAGCACTTCGTGAGGTTTATAGCCGAACAGCTCGGTCGCTCCTTTATTGAAGCGATTGATGAGCAGATTGGCATCTGTCATGATCATCGCCATGTCGAGCTCGGTATGCATCATCGCCTCAAAGGCGTTATGTTGGACCGTGACCCGCGTGTCGAGCGGGAGCGGCTCGATGGAGAGAACGTATATATGTTCATATGGGATCGCATGGACGCGAATCGTCGGCATCTCGTATATCCAAGGAAGTCCTTGCTCCATCCGACGCGACAATTCCATGGTGAGGGGTGATTGGTTGACCATGTGGAAAATATTCGTTTTCGTCTGTAAGTCTTCAGGAAACTGCTCCATGAACGGACGATTCGCCTGAACGATCGTACCGTCCTTCGTAATCAACGCGACGCCGTAAGGTAAAGCGTGCAGCAGTTCGTTTTGGAGATACATCCTTTTCTCCATTAACGTTTGATCCCTCCTTCTTTATATCAAACGGGTACATTTGGAATACATTCGACAGATGCCCCTTTGTTTTCCTGCATTGATTCGGTAAAGTAAATAAAAGAAACGATAGGGAGGACGATTGACGTGAAAGGAATGGCGCTTAGCCTATTGATTGCCACCGGATTATGGTGGTTCGAAGCACCGATGTGGAGCGTCGTCACGGTGCTCGCTCTCGGGATTGCTTGGCTCATCTGGCGGATGCGCCTGTCGACGATTGATCGGATTGATCGAATGGACGGCCGTGAGTTTGAGCTGTTTTTAGAAGAAGTATTCACAGCGCTCGGGTACACCGTGACGGTCACGCCAGCGTCACGTGATTTCGGGGCGGATTTGCTCCTTGAAACGTCGGACGGCTGGTCGATCGCGGTCCAAGCAAAACGCTATGAAAAAGTTGTCGGACTCGAAGCGGTCCAGCAAGTAGCCGCGTCCGTTCCATACTACGGGGCGAACGAAGGATGGGTCGTCACGAACTCGTCCTATACGGATAGTGCATACGAACTCGCCGAACCAAATCAAGTTCGTCTGATTGCAAGAACGGAGCTCGAACAGCTGCTTAAACAGGCTGGATTTAAGTGCTAAAATGGCGCCTGTTCACAGCTTTGACAGACTGGCGGATTGTGTCGAAGAAAAAGGGGTTGTCTTTTTCCTCAAACGGTGCAATAATCATCTTCGTCATATGAAATATGTAGTAGTTGAACAGAGAAACACGACTACTAGAAACTAAATTGGGGTTTCACAGAATGACCAACCGAACAAACACAAAAATCGAGGTTGGAACGTAGTAGGAGGAAAAAGCGGTGCGCAAATTAATTTATGTAAAAGGTTGTGTCTTTACGCAAGGCGAGGCGACCATTTATGACGAAACAAATGATGCAATCGGATCTGTTCACCGCAACGCGGAGGGCAATGTCCAAGTGCACAACTTGTCCGGTCGACAAATCGCTCACGGGAAGTACATCCCGAACTGTCAAAAGTGGGTCGTCATGAACCATGACGGGCAAGCGATTGGTCAATTAAAAGACAAGTTCTCGTTATTCGGGAAAAAGTGTGAATACAACGTCTATGAACGCGGTCTCTACACGATTCAATACGACGTCGAACGCTACAAGTTCAGTGTTCGCGATAAAGCTGGGAAACTTGTGGCGGAACTTCGCAAACAAGATGACGATTCTTTCTGTTTGACGAAAGAGGCGGATCAGCTCTCGATGTTCGAGTTGTTGTCAGTTTTGAAGACGTTGACGGTCAAATCACGGATGCCGGTCGCCATGTCAGTCTAACCAATATGACGAACACCAGTCACTGCGACTGGTGTTTTTTTTTGCGTTCCACAAAAAAAGCTTCATTTGATTGGCTCAAATGAAGCGGCTTAAATAGTGTTTGGCCTCGATCTCGAGTGTCGTCACGCGGTGCGCGTACAAGCATAGCTTCAGAACGTGCATGATGTTCGGATGGGTGTGTCCCATCTTCTCAATCGAACGCTTCGCACGAGTGTCTAACATCTCGATCGGGCTCGTCGACTTGGCATACTCCGCGTACAAGCGGTAGAAGTCGATCGGGGAGATGAGGTCGTCCTCGTCGCGGTCGGGATTGTTGAAGATGAGTGCGAGCAGCGAGCTCGTCTCTTCGAGCGAAAACAGATGCTTCAAGTCGTCGAGCAAATAAATGATCGCAGCCTGTTGTAGCGAATATTTTTTACCGACCCGGGGGACACCGATGATTTTACGAACTTCGCGTTTCGTCCAGTTTTGAATCGTCGTCGCGGACAAATGCTCTCCGGTCAGTGTGTTGGCCAAAGCCACGATTTGATTGATCGACAATCCGTTCTTTTCAATATGAAACAAATGGATTTTACGAAGCTCTTTCGGGAAATGCTCACGCACTTCTTCAGGAAAAAGTGAGATGGCCCGATCGACGTCACCAACCCGCATATAGTGAAGGCAATCAGCCAACGTTTGAATCGAATTTGCGTCGCGCATACAGGCATCCTTTCTATAGCCGACTTCGTTCGCAGGCTATACAGTCATTTGACCTCATTCTACCAAATGTTTGAAAAGGAAGCTAGGTTCTGGCTTGATTAAGGTATAATGAGTACGTATAAAAATCGCACATAAAGGTGGTCCCACGATGAATGAATGGGTCAGTTCTATTCTGTCCATCGTCATTGTCCTGGTGTTTCTTGTCGGTCTCGAACAGATTGGCAAGCGCCTCGGCTGGACGGATGAGACAATTCGAAAGAGTGTACATATTGCAGTCGGGCATTGGTCATTGCTCGCTGTCTGGTTGATGGACACATGGTACATCGCCGCCATACCGCTCGTGTTCTTTACGTTCGCAAACGCGTGGCTTCTATATAAGAGCCCGTCTCCGGTCCATCAGACCGAGCGGAAATCGCTCGGGACCGTCTATTATCCGATTGCACTCCTCGTCATCTTGTTCTTCTTTTTCGAGACGGAACCGCTCGCCTTTTTAGCGGGTTCGCTCGTATTGGCATGGGGAGACGGCTTAGCAGCCCTCATTGGACGAAAATATGGGACGGTGATCTATGACCTGTATGGGCAAAAGCGATCGTTCCAAGGCAGCATGGCCATGTTCTTAAGTTCGTACGTGGTACTCTTTTTATTGTTTTTGTGGAAAGGTATTCCGATGTGGCAAGTGGTAACTTATGGGTTTATCATTTCCATCATAGCGACGCTGACAGAAGCGATTTCGTATCGAGACTGGGATAATTTCACAATCCCGATTGTCGTCGCCGTCGCGACATCATTATTGTTGTAAACTATTTGCTAGATTGTAAAGAAAACGTTGCTTGTCACTCTCGGTAAACATTTGTATACTGTGTTTCGTACTGAAACCATTCAGCAACGTGTCCGAGGCGAACTTTTTCGCTTGCGGCACTAATAAAATAGACCGTAAAGGATTGAGGCAACGCATGAGCTTTTTAGACCAACTACTCACAATCATCCCGGCCGAGCGCTTCAAGCAAGACGAGCCGCTGTCAGCACACACATATACAAAATTGGGCGGGAAAGCGGATTATTTCGTAGCTCCACACACGTATGAAGAAGTTCAAGCCGTCCTCGAGCTCGCCCATCGCGAGAACGTACCATTCATGATTCTCGGTTTCGGGTCCAACTTGATCGTTCGAGACGGCGGCCTGCGTGGCATCGTCTTGAATTTGAACGAATTGAACACGGTTCGCCGTGACGGCAACCGGATCATCGCCCAAGCAGGAGCGGCCATCATCGACGTGTCGCGCCAGGCGCTCACTGAAGAGCTGTCTGGACTGGAGTTCGCATGCGGTATTCCGGGAACGGTCGGAGGCGCTGTTTACATGAACGCGGGTGCCTACGGCGGCGAGACGAAAGACGTAATCGCGAGTGCGGTCGTTTTGACGCCAGACGGCGAACTGCTCACGCTCTCGAAAGATGAGCTTGACCTCGATTATCGAACGAGCCGAGTTTCGAAAGAAGGCTTGATCGTCTTAGAGGCGACGTTCGAACTCGATCCGCTCGGTTATGAAGCGATCAAAGACGTAATGGACGATTTGACGCATAAGCGTGAATCGAAACAACCACTTGAATATCCGTCATGCGGCAGTGTGTTCAAGCGCCCGCCCGGTTACTTTGCCGGTAAACTGATTCAAGATTGCGGACTGCAAGGCAAGCGCATCGGCGGGGCGGAAGTATCACTCAAGCACGCGGGCTTCATCGTCAATATCAATCAGGCGACAGCGACTGAATACATCTCGCTCATTCGTCACGTCCAAGCGACGGTCAAACAGAAGTTTGAGATCGAACTTGAACCTGAAGTGAAAATCATCGGTGAAGACATCGCCGTCGAAAACGCATAAACATACGCAAGACGCCCGAACGGGATTTTCCGTTCGGGCGTCTTTCTGTCCGCATATTTCGGATGTGTTCGATTACGCGTGGAGCTGCTTCGTGACGGCTTCAGAGGCTGGTACGAACGTGTAGCCGAGGTCACGGGCGACGGCTTCGTATGTGACCGTACCGTCGATGACGTTCAACCCTTTGAGGAGCGCTGCATTTTCGCGAAGCGCCGGGAAGATTCCTTTTTGAGCGCACTCGACGATATAAGGCATCGTCGCGTTCGTCAAACCGAGCGTCGACGTGCGCGGGACCGCCCCTGGCATGTTGGCGACGGCATAGTGCTGCACACCGTAGCGTTCGTACGTCGGCGCGTCATGCGTCGTAATATGATCGATCGTCTCACAGATCCCGCCTTGGTCGATGGCGACATCAACGATGACTGACCCCGGTGACATTTGTTGCACCATCTCTTTCGTGACGAGTTTAGGTGCTTTCGCGCCCGGGATGAGGACGGCACCGATGACGAGGTCGCTCTCGGCGACTTGCTTCGCGATATTATAGCGGTTCGAGATGAGCGTGTTGATCGTGTTCCCGAACTGGTCGTCGATTTGGCGGAGACGAGCCGGACTGATGTCCATGATGGTCACGTTGGCTCCGAGACCGATGGCGATGCGGGCCGCGTTCATTCCGACGACACCGCCCCCGATGACGGTGACGTTCGCACGAGGCACCCCGGGAAGACCTGCCAAGAGGATCCCTTTGCCGCCATGCGGTTTTTCTAAAATTTGCGCCCCGATTTGAGCAGCCATCCGTCCTGCGACTTCGCTCATCGGTGTGAGCAGCGGAAGCGTACGGTCGACTTCGACCGTCTCGTAGGCGATGGCGGTCATGCCTGAATTGACGAGCGCTTTCGTGAGTTCAGGTTCGGCCGCTAAATGTAAATACGTGAAGAGCGTGAGGTCTGGACGGAAATATTGATACTCTGACGGCTGTGGTTCTTTTACTTTCAAGGCGAGTTCAACGTCTCCCCAAACGTCCTGTGCTGAATCGACGATGCTTGCCCCAGCGTCGATGTACTCCATATTCGTGAAGCCGCTCCCGATACCGGCCCCCGTCTCGACGAGCACCTCGTGTCCGAGTTCCGTCAAGACGGATGCACCCATCGGCGTCAACGCGACGCGGTTTTCGTTATTTTTAATCTCTTTCAATACCCCGATTTTCATGTGTAGTTCCCCTTTCTATCTGCTGACACAATCTGTTCACACCTCTAGTATAGACCCAAGTGAAATCGCTGTCTTTAGCATGGATTCTAAAAACGGCAACCCCCACTTTGTGATTTTTCACAAAGTGGGGGTCAGTCGTCTTGACGATATTGTCCGGCCTTGATCGCTAAATAAATAGCAGCCCGTTCCGGGAGCGAGACTTGGGTGATGCTCGTCAGTTCTTCGATCCGTCGAATCCGATACAAGACCGTGTTCGGATGGATATGGAGGTGGGCGGCGACTCGTTTGACGTTCCCGTCAAAATAGAAATACCATTCAAGCGTCGTCACGAGTTCGGTGTGGTGGACTTGGTCATACGCCTGCAACCGTTCGATCGTCGGGTGCGTCTCGAGGCGCAGGCCGATCCGTCGGGACAAATCGGGGACGAGTTGATAGATGCCGATCTGCTCGAACGCCCGGGCACTAGCGAGCTCGAACGGGAACTTCCGGCGTAGCGATGTGACCCGTCTCGCTTCCTCGGTCGCGGCATAGAGCGTATCGCTCTCGAAGAAACGACGGCTAATCCCGAGGCGAGGTTCGGCGTCAGTGAACTTGTCTTGAAGCTGGGTCTCGAAGCGGTCGGCCCACTGGAGGAGGGCGGCCTCTTCTTCAGATAGCTCGGACTTCATATAGTGCCAGACGAGCAGCTGTTGGCCGTCGATGGCGTGAAGGACGACCTCGATCGCTTCTTGTGTCGCAAGCGCATAAAATAACCGCTCAGCGAATTGCGGAGTGATCGGCTGCAAGCAGTCGATGATCGTCAGGCGATTCGCGACGGCGATTGGGGCAAGTTCGTTCAAGCGTTCCCGATGTGCGGGAGCGAGGTATGGCGAAGCGAGCACTTCTAAAAAGAAACGCTCGAGTTCGGCATCGATGCGACGTTCGTGCATGGCGATCGTCATGAGCAGTTTCTTGGCGATATTTGCCCCGTCCTTCAAGACGGTGAGTTCCTGCTCGGAGAACGGGGTCGTCCGGGCCAGGCTCCAAATGTAGCCGAGCACGTCTTCTTGCTGCTTGATGACGACGGCGGCGCGCTCGCTGAGACCGATGGCCATCCGGGCCGGGATGACGACAGGCTCGTCTCGGTCGATCAGCTCTTGCAGGATACCGCTTTCCCACAAATCTTCGATGACGGCTTCCGGGACACGGCGGCCGATGATGGTCGCAATCCGGGCCGGGTCGGTCGAGTCGGGATGCGTGCTATAGGCGAGTAGCTGATGGTGGCGATTTTCGATCGTGATCGGTGCGCGGATCGCTTGCCCGATCGCTTCGGCGAGTGTGTCGAGCGATTCATATGATTTCTGTAAAAAAGGCATGTCGATTCCTCCTCTCTATCACTATACCGTCTCTGTTGTGAAAGTTCACAAAAAGATGGATAGTTTTTGAGAGGGGAACGACATGCCTGAACGTGTGTATCGTTTACATGGGGAAAAATAGTCCGACGACGAGGCCGAGCAATGCGCCGACGATGACTTGGTACGGTGTATGGCCGACGAGTTCGTTCAAGATCGGTGTGTCGTGCTTGATCCCTTTAAAATAGTCGTTCAATAGACGGGCTTGGAAACCGACGGCTTGACGGACGCCGGTCGCATCGTACATGACGATCGTCGCAAACGTGAGCGCGAGGGCGAACATGCTCGAGTCGAGGCCTTCAGCCCGGCCAATCGCGGTCGCGAGCGCGACGACGGTCGAGGTATGGGAACTTGGCATTCCGCCTGAGGCGAACATAATTTCAAGTTCAAAGTCACGTGTTCGAATGAGTTCGGTCACAAGTTTGGCCGCCTGTGCGATAAACCAGGCCAGTATTGCGGCGAGTAACGGTTCGTTAAAGAGCAATTCAGTCACTTCCTGTCTGACAATAGTATCTACACTATACCCGATTCCATGCCGCGCTAGACGTAAAGTTTCTGTCAAAAATAGCGTCGCGGGCAAATGCCCGCGACGCTATTCGGTCGATTTTTGTTACCCGACGACGCCTTCAGTCTCTTGAAGTTTTTCCGCGATGTTCTCGATGATAAAGCGGTTGCGTGGATGCTCCTGACACTCTTTCGAGCATGAACGCATCTGTTTCGGCTCACACTCTTCACAACAGAAGTGTTGTTTATTGCACTCCGGGTTGGCACAATTAACGTAACGGGTCGTCTTCGTTCCGCAGTGCATACACGCTGAAACGACTGACGGATTGACCGTGTTGACCGGGACGTTGATGCGCTCGTCAAAGACGTAAAGCTCGCCGTCCCAGTTTTCACCTTGCGTCGCTTCGTCCTTGCCGTACATGGCGACGCCGCCTTTTAAGTGGAAGATGTTGTCGTGACCTTGGTCACGCATATATGCGGTAAATTTCTCGCAACGGACGCCTCCGGTACAGTACGTGAGAAGTGTTTTCCCTTCGTAGAGGTCTTTGTTCTCCTCGAGCCAGTCTGGCATGTAACGAGAAGCCTCTACGTCGATTTTGATCGCATTTTTGAAGTGACCAAGATCGTACTCGTAGTTGTTACGAACGTCGAGGATGACGACATCATCGCGATTCATCATCTCTTTCCATTCTTCCGGTTCGAGATACGCACCGTGTTGTTTAGGCACGTCGAACTCGCCATCAAAGCGCCACGTCACGAGCTCTTGTTTGTGACGGACAAAGATTTTCTTGAAAGCATGCTCTTCGACTTCATCGATTTTGAACTCGATGTCGCTGAAGTATGGATCGGCTTTCAAGTCGTTCATGTACTGTTCGGTTTGTTCCCAAGTGCCCGAGCACGTCCCGTTGATTCCTTCGGAAGAAATCAAGATACGTCCTTTGATCCCGAGGTCCTTACAATACTTGAGGTGTTGTTGTGTCAGTGTTTCTGGGTCCTCGATGTTGACGTACTTATAGTACAGTAAGACCCGCATTGGTTTTGTTTCCATGTTATTGCTCCCCTGTGTTCAGTTTTTTGCAGGAAAACGAACGTTGGGTTGTGTCGTTCGACGAATGAACTTGCCTGCAACCACAAGTCCATTATTATATGATAGATATCACAGTGAAATTTCGCAAATACTTTTTATTTTTTTTGAGGAGGGCAGGGGGATGCGTCCTCTTGAACGAATTCGGGTAAAAGGTAGTAACGAAAGCCGAAGGTGGAAACTGAGATGCTCACATCACTACAACAATATATATTGAACATCATCGAATGGCTCCAAGGACTGCCGGGAGGTCCTTGGGCTGGACTCGGAGCCCCGTTCCTAGAAGCGATTTTCCCGTTTCTCCCGCTCGTCTTGATCATCTCGGCGAACGCTGCCACGTATGGCTTCTGGCTTGGTGTTCTCTTGTCATGGATCGGCAGTTTGGCAGGGACGCTCCTCGTGTTCGCCGCCGTCCGATACGTGTTCCGCAAACCGATGACGCGTTGGCTCGAAAAACATAAACAGGGTGTCTATTGGCTCGATCGCATCAACCATATGAGTCCAATCTCGCTCGGATTCTTATATTCGTTGCCGTTCATCCCGGTCAGTTTGATCACGTACTTACTCGCCTTGATTCAAATGCCGCTCCGAACGTTCGTATTGGCGGCCGGATTCGGGAAACTGCTCGTCGTCATCATCTTCTCGGTCATCGGTGATCAGTGGCAAGAGTTCATCCAAAGCCCGTTCCGCTTATCGATGCTCGGCCTGCTCTTGCTCGTATTGTGGGCGATCAGTCGCGGTCTCGAAGAACTTCTCAAACGGCGCGCTTTCAAAAAACGGAACGAAGAGCTCAAACGTAAACGTGAAGCAAGAACATAAAAATCCTCGAAGGCGGCCGCCTTCGAGGATTTTTGCTTAGTTGGTTTTTTTGAAACGTGGGAAGTTGAAGACGATCGCCAAGCCTCCGCAAATGAACAGGAGGAACGGATAGAACATATACGGGACGAGGGCGGGGGACGCCGTGTTCGTCAACTCGGCGGCGATGAGGAGCTGCGCCCCGTAAGGCAGAAGTCCTTGTACCCCGCACGAGAAGATGTCGAGTACGCTCGCTGACTTTTTCCGTTCGATGTCATACGTATCGGCGATATTCGCGGCAAGCGGGCCTGCTACGAGAATCGAGATCGTATTGTTCGCCGTCGCGACGTTCGTCGCACTGACGAGCCCGGCGATGCTCCATTCCGCACCAGCCCGGCGCTGAATCCGTGACGTGAGTGCATCTCGTAAATAGGTGAGTCCACCGTTATGCGAGATGAGCCCGACGAGTCCGCCCATGAATAACGTCAAGAGCGAGATCTCGGCCATGCCCATCATACCGTCGGCCATCGCCGTAACGTAAGACGTGACGGCCAAGCTTCCGTCAATCAGTCCGATGATGCCAGCGAGCGCGATGCCGCCGAGCAAAACGAGGATGACGTTCAGTCCGGTCAAGGCGAGGACGATGACGGCGAGATACGGAATCAATTTGTACCATTCGAACGCGGCCACTTCAATCGTCGATTCTCCACTTGAGAGAACGGCTAACAGGACGGTCGTGATGATTGCGGCCGGGAGCACGATCCAAAAGTTGGTCCGGAACTTGTCACGCATGTTCGTCCGCTGTGTCCGGACGGCGGCGATTGTCGTATCTGAGATGAATGACAAGTTGTCTCCGAACATGGCCCCGCCGACAACGGCCGCGGCCGCGATCGCGATATTGACCCCGCTCTCTTGATGGATGCCGAGCGCGATTGGGGCGAGCGCGGCAATCGTACCGGTCGATGTGCCCATCGCCATCGAGATGAAGGCAGCGATGACGAACAATCCGCTCAGTAAGAGTGACGGCGGCAGGAACGTCAACGCCGCATTGACCGTCGCGTCAATCGCACCGATTGCACCGGCGACGTTCGAGAACGCGCCAGCGAGCAGGAAGATGAATATCATGATCAAGATACCTGGATTACCGGCGCCTTGGGCGATACGTTCGACGGTCTGTGTGACGCTTCCTTTCGTCATCATCGCGGCGACAATTAAAGCGATCAACGCCGCGATCAGCACCGGGAACTTGTAAAAGTCACCATAATAAATACCTGCCCCGATAAAGAAGACGAGGAAGACGAGCAAGGGCAAGAGCGCCCATTTGTTAGCTGTTGGTTGTTCCAATCGATTCACCTCATTTCATAGAATAGAAAAAGAGAGCCTTCCGAAAAAGGCTCTCTGTAAGAGACACCCTTTTCATCTTTCGAGCAGAACGCTCGCTGGATTTGGCACGGGTTACCCGCTGCCGAGACATCTAAGGGCCAGTCCCTCCGTCTCTCTTGATAAAAAGTCGTCATGATGTAGTTGTTAGACACGTTTTCTAACGTACCTGTTTCAAGTCGGGTTGTCAACAGAAATCCCCCTGCGCCAATGGACGCGGGGGGAAGTCATGTCGTCAAAAAATTATAATGGGCGACGCGGTTACGACCGGCGTACTTGCCGCCGACGTAAAGGGCCCGGTCAGCGTTACGAATCGTATCATCAAGCCGTTTGTCGCCGAACGCTTGAATCGTATCGACGCCGATCGAGGCGGTCACGGGAATATCGACCCCATCGACACGGAACGGCTTATCTTCAATCTTCTGTCGAATCCGTTCGGCGATATCGACGGCTTGGTCGACGTCGCAATGATTGAGCAGCAAGATGAACTCCTCGCCCCCGTAACGGGCCGCAAAGTCATCGGTCCGGAGCACTTGCCGGATTCGCCGTCCGAACTCTTGGAGCACGCTGTCTCCGACTTGGTGACCGTGCGTGTCATTGATTTTTTTAAAGAAGTCGATGTCGAGCATCGCGACTGAGATCGGGTACATCGAGCCGTCCGAGATTTGTTGAATCCCATACTCGTAGAACGCGCGCGCGTTGGCGAGCAGCGTCAAGCTATCGGTGCGGCTTTCCGTGTATAGGCGGTCGCGTTCGTGGCAACGGCTGATTGTTCGGTTGAACGACTTCAACAGTTTCATCATCTCGTTTTGAATGATGGGCGGATAGCCATAGACGTGTTCACCGATCATGACGATGCGTGTGCGGATCCCGTCAATCTCTTCTGACTGGACCGAGATGAAGCTGTGGTAATCGTCATGAAACGCTTCTGACAACGCTGCGTCCCATTCGAAGCGCATCTCATAATCGACAGACTTGGCGTGTGGATGGCGCGCTTCAATCAAGTCGAAGACGATCGGACGGTCGATCGGCTGTCGCGTCAACAAATCGAAATAGAGCGTTCGGTCGAACAGGACGAACTCGACAAACCCTTTATCATATTGGTTGAGGCGCTCACATTGACTCAAGAACACTTCAATCGCCTGGGCCTCGCTTTGAGACAGGGAGACGGCCTCTTTCGCTTCATCGTACTGTTCGATCAATGACTTGAACGCGTCTTGGCGCCCTTTTTGGATCATCAACCGCTTAATAAAGAACGTGAGGGCGGCCGCGATGCTACTGACGACGAGCAAGTTCGTCTCACGGAAGAACGACGCGGCAAGGATGAAGACGAAACTGACGATGTACGTGTAAAAAGCGATATTCAGAAAATCACGGACTGGGATATCGACGCGGAACCACCAGCCGACTTGATACTTTTGAACGACCGTGTTCAAAATGATGGCGCTGATCAGACCGATGAGCGGGACGAACGAATCCTGCGAATAGAAGCCAAGACCGGTCTCACCGCCGAGTGCCAAGTAAACACTTGCCGGGATGGCGATTTCTAAAAATGACGTGATCGCGTTCCAAGGATAAGTGAACCGGAAGCGGCGGAGCGCGACGCGCGGTTTTAAGTTGGCGAACTGAAAGACGAGGAGTCCGATTTGGTTGACGAGGAGCGCCGTCTCAAAATCAAAGAATAAAAAGATGATGAGGACGATGCTTTCTGAAAACGTGAAATAGACGCCTTTCCGTTCAATCGAGTCCATTTGGAAAATGATGACGAGCAGCGCGATCAAGATGAACGGAAGCGGCTCGATCGCCGGAACATCAAGGACACCGGTTGTAAACAAGGTGATGGTCAGTAAAACGATCAAACTCCAAATGCTCCAACCGAGGACGGACATTTTGCGAAAATGATTCATAGTTCCCTCCTGTGTGGGAAAAGTCTTCTCATATGTATGGTAGGAGATTCGGCACGGTTGCGCCCAAGTCCTGCCTATTCATCATAATGGCTGAATTCTAGCATTGAGTCTACATCAAATATCCTCTATAATGAAGTTGCTTTTCAACCACATAGACGAAAGTCGATGAAAAAGAGAGTAACGATCGTTTAGTCAACAAAGCGACCTAGGGATTGGTGAGAGCCTAGGCTGACAAACATCGCGAAACGCACTTTTGAGATGCTATCCGAAGCGAGTAGGCGTAGCCGGGGGCCCCCCGTTATCACCGTTAAAGTGGTCTGTGTAAAACAGGCAAGAAGAGTGGTACCGCGGGCCAACCCGTCTCTTTGCATCTGTGCAAAGGGCGTTTTTTTTATGACTAGATTTGAAGGAGGAAATTTACATGAGTTATGAACGCAAGTATGCGGAGGCTCTGTCACGTGTCATCGGTGACGAACTCACGCTCGACCAGATTGAGGCATTGATTGAAAAACCAAAACATGAGGCGCACGGGGATCTCGCGTTCCCATGCTTCCAACTCGCCAAGGCGTACCGGAAAGCGCCGGTCATGATTGCGACTGACATCGCTGGTGAATTGAACGACGAACTGTTCACAAAAGTTGAAGCGGCCGGTCCATATGTGAACGTCTTCTTGAGCCGTGACGTCGTCTCGCAGGAAATCATTAACACGGTTCTCGACGAGCAAGCGGATTACGCGACGCATGCGACACGCAACGAGACGATTGTCACGGACTTCTCGTCACCGAACATCGCCAAACCGTTCTCGATGGGACACTTGCGCTCGACGGTCATCGGTAACGCCATCAACCAGATCGCTCGCAAAAACGGCTATAACGTCGTCGGTGTCAACCACCTCGGCGACTGGGGTACACAATTCGGGAAACTCATGGTCGCTTATAAGAAGTGGGGCGATGAGGAAGCGGTCCGGGCAAATCCGATTGCTGAGCTCTTAAAGCTATACGTTCACTTCCATGAAGAAGTGAAAACTCAGCCTGAGCTTGAAGACGAGGGCCGTGCTTGGTTCAAAAAGCTCGAGGACGGTAACGTTGAAGCGACCGAACTGTGGACGTGGTTCCGTGACGAGTCGCTCAAAGAGTTCCAAAAAGTATACGATCTCCTCGGTGTCGAGTTTGACAGCTTACACGGTGAAGCGTTCTACAACGACAAGATGGACCGAATCGTCGCCATGCTCGAAGAGAAGAACCTGCTCGTCGAGAGTGAAGGGGCGATGGTCGTCTCGCTTGAAGACGAGAACTTGCCACCTTGCCTGATCACAAAGAAAGACGGCGCGACGCTTTACGCGACACGCGACTTGGCTGCGGCCGTCTATCGTCATGAGACGTACAACTTCGTCCAAGCGAACTACGTCGTCGGTGGTGAGCAGGCACTCCACTTCAAACAGTTGTTCTCGGTACTCCGCAAGCTCGGTTACGACTTCGTCGACGGCATGCACCACGTGCCGTTCGGCTTGATCTTGCAAGAAGGGAAGAAGATGTCGACACGTAAAGGCCGCATCGTCCTGCTTGAAGAAGTATTGAAAGAAGCGATCGAGAAAGCGCAAGCGAACATCGAACAGAAGAACCCTGAGCTTCCAAACGCAGAGAACGTGGCTCGCATGGTCGGAGTCGGCGCCGTCATCTTCCACGATTTGAAGAACGAGCGCATCAACAACATCGAGTTCGACCTCGATAGCATGCTCAAGTTCGAAGGGGAGACGGGACCTTACGTGCAGTACACGAACGCACGGGCGAACTCGCTCCTCCGTAAAGGCAACTACGACGGTTCAACGTTCGCAGGTGCGGACGACGACCACACGTGGGGCGTCGTGACGATGCTCAACGCGTTCCCACACGTCATCACGCGTGCCCATGAGCGCCGTGAGCCGTCGATCATCAGCCGTTACGTCCTCGATTTGGCGCAAGCGTTCAACAAGTATTACGGCCACGTCCGTGTGCTTGAAGAAGATGCGGGCAAACAATCGCGTCTCGCGCTCGTCAAAGCCGTGACGATCGTCTTGACGGAAGGACTCCGTTTGATCGGTGTCCAAGCTCCAGAAGAAATGTAAGCACGACAAAAGGGACCTGCGAAAGGTCCCTTTTGTCGTGTCACGCCTTCATCCGCGTGACGGTTCGCGTCTTCGTATCATATAGACACCATTCCCGGTCGAAAATGACGGCGCCGACATTGATGACGTAGCGCTTCTTCTTCAACTTGAACGGTGTCCCGATTTCCCAGGGAATCGAGCGGCCTTTCCGGTAGATGCCCGGAATATGACTATGCCCGATGAAGACGAGCGGGTACTTGCCTTTTTCGACGATCGGCTCCCAGTCGGCGCTCCACTCGATTTGGTGACCGTGCAAGAACAAGGCCTCATCGAGCGTCGTCTGTTCAGGCAATAATGAGATGCGGGTCTTGACAGGGTGCGACACGATGAGCACTTCGTCAATCCGTTCTTCTTGATTGCCACGCAGGCTCGGGAATGTCAGGAGTGTCTCGTACTGCTCGTCAAACGTCATGACGTCGGAGACGTCATGAAACCGTTCGTTGCGCCGCTTTTTACCGATATGGCACTCGTACAAGTCGCCGAGGCAGAGGATGTGCTCGGTCTCGCGCCTGACCGCCTTGAGGACGGCTTTCAAATCATCAAACGAACCGTGCGGGTCACTGATGATGGCGAGTTTCATCGGTAGTTCGTGAACTGGGCATCGACCGATAACTCGAGCTCACGGACGAGTTGCATGACCGCTTGCAAGTCGTCACGTGATTTGGCCGTCACACGAATTTGATCGTCTTGAATTTGCGATTTCACTTTCAACTTCGACTCTTTGATGGCGTTGTTGATCTTCTTGGCATCGTCTTTATCGATCCCGCTCTTCAGCTTGACACGTTGACGGACGGTACCGCCGAGTGCGCGTTCGATTTTTTGATAGTCGAGGTTTTTCGTCGGCACGCCGCGCTTGATCAACTTCGAGATCATGACGTCTTTTAACTGTTCGAGTTTGTAATCGTCATCTGAGACGAGGACGAGGTCACCGTTATCGAGTGACATCTCACTCTTCGATCCTTTAAAGTCGTAACGGTTCAAAATTTCTTTTTCGGCGATTTGGATCGCGTTTTTCACTTCTTCGAGGTTCATTTCTGACACGATATCAAAAGAATTGTCTTTTGCCATGTTTCATCCATCCTTTGTATGGGTTTTGTTATAATGATAGCAGATTTGAAGCAGTGAAGGAGTGAAACGATGGAACATACAATCGATAGACAGACAAATGTAGACTTGGATCACGTTGCATACCATGGAAAAGACCTTGGGGTGACGTTTAAAAGTGAACTCATCCGTCTGCGGGTGTGGTCGCCGGTAGCCGAGCAAATGACAGTGAAGCTTTATCGTACGGCGCGGGCGCGTAAGTTTGATCGCATCGAGCTCGAACGGGCCGAAAAAGGGACATGGATGGTCGAGCTTGACCGGGCGCAATTCGAAGGTCAGTTTTACGTGTTCGAGGCAATCGTTGACGGCAAACGCATCGAATCCCTCGATCCGTATGCGAAAGTCGTCGGCGTCAACGGGAAGCGGGGCTGCCTGCTCGACCCGTCTTCAATCAACCCGGACCATTGGGTCAAAGAACGTCCGCTCTTCCACTCTTCGCAAGAAGCGGTCATTTATGAAGCACATGTGAGAGATTTGACGAGCCACCCGGATGGCGGTGTCATGCACCGTGGTAAATTCCTCGGGATGACCGAGGCTGGCACGAAGACGAAAAACGGATACCCGACAGCGCTCGACTACATCACGGCGCTCGGCGTGACCCACCTTCAACTCATGCCGTTCTTTGACTACGGTTCGGTCAACGAGTCGCGGGAAAGCGAGTCGAACTATAACTGGGGCTATGACCCGGTCCATTATTTCGCGGTCGAAGGTTCGTACGCCTCGACAGCGGATGACCCGGCCGCCCGTATCCTCGAATTGAAGGCGATGGTTCAAGCGCTCCATGACCGCGGGATCCGCGTCATCATGGACGTCGTGTTCAACCATACGTATGACGCTTTGACGACACCGCTCGGCCAGTTCGTGCCGGACTACTACTATCGGTTGAACGAGGACGGGACGCTTGCCGACGGCTCGGAGTGCGGCAACGATACGGCGTCAGAGCGGGCGATGATGCGCAAGCTGATCGTCGAATGCGTCTCGTATTGGGCCAAAGAGTTTATGATCGACGGCTTCCGCTTTGATTTGATGGGGCTGCATGACGTCAAGACGATGAACCAAGTCCGCAAAGCACTCGACCGGATCGATCCCTCGATCCTCGTCACCGGAGAAGGCTGGGATCTCGATACACCACTGGCAGTTCGTAAGAAGGCAAACCAACACAACGCCCATAAAATGCCACGTATCGCCCAGTTCAACGATGCAATCCGGGACGGAATCCGTGGTGACGTGTTCATCGAAGACTTGCCGGGCTGGATCAGCGGCAATCTTGATGTGACGGCTGACGTGAAGCGCGGGATCGCCGGTGCGGTCACGAGTCAAAGCTTCGCCGATGAGCCGAACCAAGTCGTCAACTACGTCGAATGCCATGACAACTTGACGCTTTGGGACAAACTTGCCGCCGCTAGTCCTGACGACAACGAGACGACGCGCCGCCGCCGTCATCGTCTTGCGACGACGATCGTCCTGCTCAGTCAAGGCATTCCGTTCCTTCATAGCGGTCAAGAGTTTTTCCGCACGAAAGACGGGGATGAGAACAGTTTCAAATCGGGCGAGGTCATCAACCGCCTCGATTGGACTCAGGCCGAGCAAGAGACGCCGAGCGTCGAATATGTGAAAGGCTTGATCAACTTACGCAAACAGTATCCGCTGTTCCGTCTCGAGAACACCGAACAGATTCGAAAGCATTTACGTTTCTTTGACGAAGAAGAAGGGGTAATCGCCTACGAACTTCATCGTCACGTCGAAGGTTATGTCGAGCGTCACCTCGTCTACCATAACGGACTCGAAGTCGCGGTCGACGTGAAGCTGCCAGCAGGCAAGTTCGAAGTTCATGTCGAGGACCATACCGTCAACTTGACGGCGCCACGCCTCGTCGAAGACCGGCACCTCACCGTCGCGCCGCTGTCGACGCTCGTCGTGACAGAACGCCGTCCGGATTACAGCAAGTACGCCGTCGCCGGTGGGGCTGCGCTTGCCATCCTTGGACTCTGGTACGTCGCGAAAAAACGGAAGAATAAACAAGGGTAACAAAAAAAGGAGACGTCATTCCGTCTCCTTTTCTTCGTTCGGCTCGGTCTTGGATGCTTCAAGCTCCATCATCTTCCGAACGAGGATATGTTTTGGCATATGCATGAGTTCTTCAAGCGGTACGTTCAACTTTTTGGCAAGCTCGACCGCCGTCTCGGGAGACAGTTGTAGTGGGCGCATGTGGTTTCTCCTTTCTAAGTTCAGGTTTGCTACAGCCAGTATACAGCAAAAACGGACCGAGTGAGAATGTGTCGTGTGAACACATTCAAAATCGAAAAACCGTTCGGTCGTTGCTAAGCTGAAACTAGGAAGTGATCAAATGTACAAACAAGTAGCAGACTATCAGTTTCATCAGACGGTTGAATGGTTAGAGCGCGTCGGTGGAGGATGGATGTTGTATTTGGCGCAAACCGGATTTGTCTTTTTCGACGAGACGTTCCAAATCAGATGGGAACTCGAGTGGAAATCGGCACCGTGCGCACTATATATTGAACCACATGGAAAAAAAGCCGTCGCGCTGTTCCGAGACATGCAAACGTATGGAGTCATTGATTTGAAGCAAGGCATGATGGAGTGTCACCCAATCCCAAAAACGTTTCATGACGATTGGTTCAGCAATTTATGTCATTGGCGAGGAGACGATTTATTTCTCTACTCGGCGGAATCTGACATCGTGGCGTTAAACATGACCGACCACACGTTCCGCTATAGCCGCTATGAGGAGACGCCGGAGTTTGGCGCCATCATTGAGTTAGCATATCATCCGATTTATGATTTTGAGCGATTCACGGCCCCGGGCCTCGTCACGCTTTACGATGAATTGAATCAGCAATTCATGGTCGAGCATGTCGAAGCGGGTGAACGATGGACGATTCCTTACGGCGGCGATTATGATACGGTTATCGTCGACCAGGTCGGTGCGACGACAGCGATTACGTCGATGACGTCGTTCCAGCTGTTCAAGCGTGACCGTCTACTGTTTGCTTCTGACGTATGTGCCGAAAGTGAATTATTGAAAGTGATGTTGCTTGATGAGTCGGGAGACCGCCTCGTCGTATTATCGACGCCTCGACGATTTTGCCATAGTTGGCTACAAGTGTTCGAGCGTTGACGTTCCTGGACCGGACTCACGGTTCAGGATTTTTTTGCGAAGACTTGATGAAACTCGTGCGAAACGGGAACAGTCTTCTTAGATGGAGAGGGGTGGACTTGGATGGAACGGTTAGGTAAAAATTTGGTGCGGTGGCGCTTTTGGGTGGTCGCCGTATGGACCGTGTTATTAGCGGTCTCGATTTACTTCGGATTGCAGTTGCCTGGGGAATTGCGAGGAAACGGGTTTGCGGTTCAAGATGGTCGCTTCGCGCAAGTGGAGGACACGTTGAACGATCGGTTCGACCGGGCCGGTGCTTCGATGATTGTTTTGCTCGAAGGCGGTGACTTAGAGACGGTCATGGCCGAACAAAAAACACGGCTCGAATCCGTTTCAGGCGTCGATGGCGTCATCACGCCAGCAGAGAACCCGGACGCGCGTTCGGATGACGCCGCGTACTTCGTGCTCGAGTTTGAGGACCAGGAAGCGGCCGAGGCGGCCATCGCCGACGTTCGCGCTGAATTGATTCGAGATACGGACACGGAAGTCCGGTTGACCGGGGAGCCGGTCTTTGCCCAAGATTTGAATGAGGCATCGAAAAATGACTTGATCCGGGCCGAATTGATCGGGATCCCGGTCGCGCTCGTCGTCCTCCTGCTCGTCTTCGGGACACCGCTTGCCGCTTTCATGCCCTTATTCGTTGGACTGATCACGTTCATCGTCGCGGCGGGCTCGCTCTTCTTCTTCACGCAGACGATGGAGCTATCGATTTTCGTATTAAACGCCGTCGCGATGATCGCGATTGCGCTCGGGATCGACTTCTCGCTCCTGCTCGTCAACCGCTACCGTGAAGAGCTCGCCAAAGGACTGTCACGGGAAGCGGCCATCGTCCGGACGGTCGCGACGGCAGGTCGCTCGATCCTGTTCTCAGGACTGTGTGTCTTCGTCGGGCTCGCCGGACTGTTGTTCATTCAAGTCGATGTGTTTCAAGCGATTGCGCTCGGTGCCTTGATTGCGGTCGCGGGCGCCGTCTTGTCGGCGCTCACGCTCTTGCCGTCGGCGCTCTATATCGTCGGCGATGCCATCAATAAAGGACGTCTCATCAGAACGAACGAGACGCGCTCTGAAGTGCGCTGGCAAAAGTTGGCCCGGTTCGTCATGAAGCGTCCGGTCGTGATGACGCTCGTCGCGTTGCTCCTTTTGTTGCCGAGCCTTTGGTTCGTCCGCGACTTAGAACTGAACATCCCGGACGCCGATGCGCTCCCGACGTCGTACGAATCCCGGGCCGCCCTCGAGCGGTGGGACGATGTGTTCGGCGAGACGTCGACCGATGCGGTGCTGTTGTTTGAGACGAACGATTTGACCGACTCGATGATTCTTGACGAGTTGACAACCCTCACAGACGAGTTGAATGAAGACCCGATCGTCGACAACGTCACGACGTTCTTGACCGCATCAAATCTGACAGCTGCGGAATTCCAACAGCTCGTTCAAGTCGCCCCGGAACAGCTCGAGGCGTTTGAACGTCTCGTCACGCTCGAAGGGAATACCGACCTCGCGCTCGTCAACGTCAGCTTCGACGTGCCGCCGAGTGATAAAGCGGCGCAGGCGTTCGTCCGCGATTGGCGCGACCAAGGCTTCGACGTCGGCGGACCGGCCGCCTTCAACGAAGAGATCTATGAAGAGATCTACGACAGCATCCCCTATGCGGTCGTGACCGTGATTTTAGCGACGATGGTCATCCTCATGTGGGCGTTCCGCTCGATCTTGATTCCAATCAAGGCGATCATCATGAACGTGCTCGGACTCGGGGCGACGTTTGGGTTATTGGTCATCATCTTTGAGTCGGGCTACGTGTACGACGCCGAGACGATCAGTATTTTGACGCCGGTGTTCATCTTCTCGCTCGTGTTCGGCCTGTCGATGGACTACGAGGTGTTCCTCGTCTCACGGATCGAGGAGTATTACCGCGAGACCGGGGATAACGACTATGCGACCGAGATGGGGCTCGCGAAGACGAGCAAGATCATCACGTCGGCCGCGATCATCATGATCGTCGTCACGGGCGCGTTCGCCTTCACCGGTGTCAGCCCGATCAAACAGCTCGGGGTCGGTATCGCGCTCGCCATCTTCATCGATGCGACGATCATCCGGATGTTGCTCGTCCCGTCCTTGATGAAACTGTTCGGCGACTGGAACTGGTGGTGGTTCGGGAAGAAAGATTTACCGAAACGTAATCTACACTAAATTTACATTTAATGAAATAATCGCGAGAGTATGTTAAAATAGCCTCATGATTACGCGCAATTTGGGAAAGGAAGGTCTTTATGGACACCGAGAGGACATGGCCTCTGTTTCAATTGCCGGACTTCTAGCGTTGAGTTTTTACAGACGAACAGCGATGTAAAAAATCAACAAACGGAAGATCGGAGATGGAACAGATGGAACCGCGGCTACGACTGAGGATCCTCCTCTCCGTTGAAAACGGGGAGGACAATCGGAATGAAACGAGTTGCTACCATAGTGCTCGGAACGCTGATCATGGCGTTCGGTTATTATTATTTGAATGAACAGTTTGGTTTGGCAGAAGGGGGCTTTGTCGGGTTAGCATTACTCGGCCGCTATTTATTTGATATCGATCCGGCGATCTCGATGATCGTACTCGACATCCCCTTCTTTTTAATCGCCCTTTGGTGGAAAGGCTGGCGCTTCGTCGGACAAGCCGTGCTTGCCGCGGCGTCACTTTCGCTCAGCTATGCGATGTGGGATCGACTCGACCTGTTGACGTTTGACATCCAGGTCTGGCCGGCGACACTGTTCGCTGCGATTGCGAGCGGGATTGTGACCGGCTACGGTCTCGGTCTCGTCTTGAAGTCAGGTGGAGCGACCGGGGGCGACGATTTATTCGCACTCAGTCTGTCAAAGTGGTCCGGCGTATCGGTCGGAACGATTCTCATCGCCTTCGATGTGGTTGTTCTTGCGATCTCGCTCATCTACTTGCCGCTCTCGAACGCGCTCTACACGCTCATCGCGGTCTCAATCGCGGGTCGTGTCGTCACGAAGATGTTGACGGAAGACGCTGTCGAAGTAGCCATACCAAGTGTGACCAAACTAACACCAAAAAACGATCTCGCCTGAGATCGTTTTTTTTTTTTTTTATGGCGTGAACAGTTGAAAAAGAACTTCAACTGTTTACTGAATGGAATTCGCAATTTTGAGCAGGTCATCTTTTGAGAGTTGAGTTCCGGTATAGTCAACGGCATACTCGACGTTTTCCTGTTGCCAACTGATCATTTTCATATCATCAAATTCGGTATAGTGACCGTTCAATCCGTTTCTAATCATGACTTTTTCGTCCCAGCTATCGACGTGATTCCAACCTATTTCACTGGTCGCCCAAACAGTAATTGACTCGGTTTCATTTTTGTAGACCAGTCTAACTTGATTCAAATTCAGAAGGTGTGAATATTGTTCATCTATCTCGAGTGGGAGGTAGGAAGGAGTTTCAACTTCAAACGGAACGAACGATGTAGTAAAAGCAATCGGCATCTGAATTGGGACCCGGCCGACGACTAAAAGAGCAAATATCATAGCGAGGATGATTTTAAAGGTACGGCGACTCGTTCTTTGTTTTGGGTGTTGAGCCACTTTCTATCCCTCCTGTCGTAGATCTTAATACTAGAATACTAGAAAAAGAAGATGATGATATAGTTTTTTACTAATTATGGATATAAATAATCAAACGGGTTGTGCAACAGTAACAAAAATCACAGCTTTTCACAAAACGTTGCTCTACACTAAAAAAGAAGGAGTGAGTCACATGAAATGGATGATTCCAAAACAGCACGGCGCCTGGTCGATGCTTATTTTACCGTTCTTACTCGGCGGCATCGTCGGAGGATGGACACTCGCGCACTTACCGTTCGCCATCGCTTGGTTGTTCGTCTACATGGGCACGTTTTTCTTGTTCCAATACGTGAAGCAACGGAAGAAGTCGAATGAATTGTTGCGGACGGTCGTGACGTATCTCGGCATCAGTACCGTCGCGGCGATCCCGGTGTTCATCGCCGAGTGGCGTCTCGTCTGGTTCGTCCTCGCGATGATGCCGTTCGGTCTCGTCAACGCCTATTTCGCCAAAATCAAAGACGAGCGCAACGTCTGGAACGATGTCAGTGCCGTCACGTCATTTTGTATCGGTGGGATGGCGAGCTATTACTTGGGTGCGCAGACGTTGGGCGCGACGATCGTCTGGCTGTTCATTTTGCCGTACTTGTATTTCCTCGGCAGTATCTTTTACGTCAAGACGATGATTCGGGAGAAGAAGAGCGCGTTGTACCGGAACATCTCGTGGGGGTATCACCTCATGCTCGTCGTGTTGTTCATCGCGTTCGGCTATCCGGTCTTGGCGCTCGCTTACGCACCAAGCCTCGTCCGAGCTATTGTTTTCTACGGCAAAAAGATCCCGATCATGAAAATCGGGATCTTTGAGATCGTGAACTCGGTGTTCGTTTTAATTTGTTTGAGCGCATATCTTTACACGTAGAAGAAGGGGCAACCCTTCTTTTTTAGTCGCTTGACGAGGTACTCGCGATGATGGCGACGCTTGCTGCCGCCGAGGCCGCTTGTTGCATCGCCAGCAAATGGGCGAACGTCCCGTTCAGTAGCAGGTCGCTCGCATCTTCGGTAATATGTTCCGCGGCGACGAGTTGGATGGCGACGTTTAGTCCGTGCGTGTTGAACCAGCGTTGCTGCTCTTTTTCAGCGTTCGTGATGTCGAGGATCGCTTGTTCGTCTTGGTCGTTCGGTGCCGAGACGATCGAGAGCAAGGCGAGCGACGGTAGCTGCTCACTCTTGACGGCAAGCTGTTGGTTTTCAAGGCGGGTGCGCCAGTCCAAGAAGCGAGCGACGGCGTCGTCTCGGTCCAATTTGCTGAACATGAGCAAATGCGACACGAGCTGCAGTTCGTTCGAACGGGGAAGCTGTGCTTTCAACGCCTCGTAATACGATTCGATGCGCTCGTTCAGTTCAGTGTGGTCGTCGAACGCTTGCACGAGGACGAGTGCCGACAGCAGATCCTCTTCACTCGTGAGCCACGGATGCTGGCGTTTAAACGCTTGATAGAGAGCGCTTGCCTCATCGAGCCTGCGTTCCGGTTCGTCGACGTTGATCAACTGGCTCGCGAGGAACGGCCGCAGCGCACTGAAACGGAAATGTTTTCGGTCGAGCAGCGTGTCGAGACGAAGTGCTTCGTCAATCGCGGGGCCGACGTCTTCATACTTGGCGTCGAGAAACGATAACCAGACGAGGTTGTTGCTACCGCGAAATTTGGAGAACAAGCCGGTTTTCTGTTTGACGGCCGCCTGCGCCTGTTCAAACTGATTTGGGTCGAACGGGGTGTCATGGATGGCGTAGTTGACGGCCATCAAACGCCGGAAGTCGTCAGTGAGTGCCCACTTGGTCGCCGTTTTGATGGCTTCGAACGAATCGAGGTAACGGGTGTAACGAGTTAACATCAAAATCCCTCCTTCTCTGATTCATACGAACCGAATGGACATCATGTTTCAAAAAAAGCCGCCGCGGATTTATTCCGGGGCGGCTGCTTGTTATTGAACTTGCGTGTACAGTTTTTGCATGTACTCGTTCACTTCGTCGGCTGCTTGGAACATCATGAACGAATGTTGCAAGATGATTTCCGGTGAGAAGCCGAGGTCGAGGTCGAGCGTTGAAGCGAGCGTGACGTCACGGTCGCTGTCGAGCACGCAACGGAAGTACTTGAACTCTTGGTTGAACTCGTTCAATGCGTTGAGGATCGGTAGGTCTTCGACGTAGTCCGGCACGTGCGTCACTGTCGCGGCGTATAGCTCGGCGTCAGTCGTCTTTTTGTTGAAGGCGATAATCATAACGGGCTGGGCCCCAGATTTAGTCGTTTCACGCGTTAAAAACGTGACGTGCGTTTCGGTCTCGCTCTCTTTGAACGTCATGTTGCGTTCTGCGACGAGCGCTTTGAATGATTCTACTTTTTCTTCGAAGTTCACAAAGAAATCCCCCTTAAAAGTCGTTACTCTAACTTTCTCCCATTTGAGAGGGGAAAGCAAGGGGAACTAGCGTTTCATCAACATTTTGATGGCTTCTTCGACCGTTTCCGACGTATCTTCGCCATCTTGTTGCGCCGTGATGATGCACTGCTCCAAGTTCTTGGCGACGATGATCGTCGAGGCGCGGTCGAGTGCCGATCGGGCCGCGCTCAGTTGTGTCACGACGTCGCGACACTCTTTGCCTTCTTCCATCATGCGGATGATGGCCCGGATCTGGCCTTCGACCCGTTTCATCCGGTTCAACACTTTCGTGTCGTATTGATACTGTTCCATAAGTTTCACCTCTATATTCAAATCGTTCAGTAACCCAACTAGTATTGTGTAGTCTCATCTTAATACGTGGGGGAGTATGTGTCGAGCAACAACGTTTAAGCCGAAAAAAATCAAGTGTTTGCCGATTCGTCAAACATTTCCCTTGCAATCACATACCATAGGGGGTATATTAATGACGTGGAAGCGAATTGTTCAATGAATCACAAAGTTTATCGGACGCCCGCTACCAAGCTGATCATGAATACGTGAAATGACTATAGATAAAAAGGATGGGTAAACAAAGATGAAAGCATCGGCTTTAAAACGTCAAATGGACTTTGAAGTCCCTGTAAACATCGTCGACGTGCGCGAACGCGACGAGTTTCAAGAAGCACACATCGCGGGGGCGGCGAATTATCCGCTCTCTGAAATAACGGAGTGGATTGATACGCTCGACACAGACCAAGAGTACATCGTGCTCTGTCGTTCGGGCGCTCGCAGCACGCAAGCTACTTGGCAAATGGAAGCAAAAGGTTATAAAGTGGTCAATATAGAAGACGGCTTGATGAGCTGGCCTGGTGAAGTCGTCAAAGGAGGAAATGAGCAATGAGTAAAAAAATCGTAATTGTCGGTGGGGTAGCAGGTGGTGCTTCGGCAGCCGCACGTCTCCGTCGCTTAAATGAAGAAAATCAAATCGTCATGTTCGACCGTGGCGAATATATCTCATTTGCCAACTGTGGTCTCCCATACTACATCGGTGACGTGATTCAAGACCGTCAAAAATTGCTTGTCCAAACAGTTGAGGGCATGAACAAACGGTTCCAACTCGATATCCGCAACTTGACGGAAGTGATGAAAATCAACCGCGCTGAGAAGACGGTGACGGTGAAACATGTCCAGACGGGTGAAACGTACGATGAGTCATACGACGTCCTCGTCTTGTCGCCTGGAGCGAAACCGATTCGTCCGAACATTCCTGGAATCGAGGAAGCAGAAGATATCTTCACGCTCCGAAATATTCCGGATACAGATAAAATCCGTAGCTACGTCGATGACAAGGCACCGAAACACGCGACAGTCATCGGAGGCGGCTTCATCGGAATCGAGATGGCTGAAAACTTACGTGAACGCGGCGTTGACGTGACGCTCGTCGAAATGGCGGATCAAGTCATGACACCGCTCGACCGTGAGATGGTCGCACCAATCCATGAACATATGCGTCTCCATGGCGTGGACCTCCAATTGTCAGACGGCGTGTCGTCGTTCTCTGATCAAGGGAAGAAGATTCATTTGACGAGCGGCCGTGTCATTGAAACGGACATGGTTGTCATGTCGATCGGGGTCATTCCTGAATCGACGATCGCCCGAGAAGCCGGTCTTGAGACGGGCACACGTGGCGCGATTCGTGTCAACGAGAAGATGCTCACATCGGACCCGAACATCTATGCGATCGGGGACGCGGTCGAAGTGCTCGACTATATCTTCAAAGAGCCAACGGTCGTTCCGCTCGCATGGCCAGCCAACCGTCAAGGACGCCTCGTTGCCGACATCATCAACGGCCGCGACGTGAAGTACAATGGGACGATGGGTACCGGGATCGCAAAAGTGTTCGACATGACTGTCGCTTCGACAGGATGGAACGAGAAACGTTTGAAAGCGGCCGGCAAAGAGTTTGAAGCCGTCCACGTGCACCCAGGTTCACACGCAGGCTACTACCCAGGATCGACTCCAGTTTCACTCAAACTGTTGTTCCATCCGACAACGGGTGAAATCTACGGTGCTCAAGGTGTCGGGATGAACGGTGTCGATAAACGGATCGACGTCATCGCGACAGCAATCAAAGGTGGTTTGACGGTCCTCGACCTGCCAGACCTCGAACTTAGCTACGCACCGCCGTTCAGCTCGGCGAAAGATCCGGTCAACATGATCGGTTACGTCGCCTCGAACGTCATCCTCGGTGACAACGAAGTCGTGCATTGGGACGAGATTGACGCATTGGTCGAGAGCGGCGCGACACTCCTTGACGTCCGTGACGAGTCTGAGCATGAGCTCGGGAAAATTCCTGGGTCGATCAACATCCCGCTCAACTCGCTCCGTGACAACTTGGACAGCTATAGTAAAGACGAGACGATCTACGTGACGTGTCAAGTCGGCCTTCGTGGCTACCTGGCTTCACGCATCTTGCGCCAAAATGGCTTCAAAGTGAAAAACTTGAGCGGTGGCTACAAGACGTGGTCACAAGTACGACGTGATTTTGACGCGCTCGAGACAGGTAAAACGGCAGATGAGACTGCTGCGACAGCAACGAAGGAGGCACCACCCGCAATGACGAATGAACCAGTCGGAGAACCGATTTTCCTTGATACATGTGGTCTTCAATGCCCGGGCCCGATTTTAGAAGTAAATAAAAAAGTGGCAGAGCTCGGCGAAGGCGAGACGCTCCGCGTCCTCGCAAGCGATCCTGGTTTCTTCGCAGACATCGAAGCATGGGCGAAAAAGACGGGCAATAAACTCGTCTCGAAACAGTTCGTAAACGGTCGCGTCGAAGCGATCCTTCAAAAAGGCAACGGCCCTGCGGCCGCCCAAGCAGGAGCACCAGCCGGCGACGGCGCTTCGATGGTCGTCTTCAGCGGAGACCTCGACCGTGCCCTCGCCTCGTTCATCATTGCTCAAGGCGCAGCGGCAATGGGGAAAGAAGTGACGATGTTCTTCACATTCTGGGGATTGAACGTCATTCGTAAACCGGACGCACCTGACGTGAAGAAGCAAGGTCTCGAGAAGATGTTCGGCATGATGATGCCTTCGCATGCTGGAGAACTTCCGCTCTCGAACATGAACTTCGGTGGGGTTGGCCAGAAAATGATGAAGAAAGTGATGAGTGACAAAAACGTGCCATCACTTGACCAAATGATTAAATCGGCACAAGAAGCAGGCGTCAAGATGGTCGCTTGTACGATGTCGATGGATGTCATGGGAATCAAAGAAGAAGAGTTGATCGACGGCATCAATCTCGGCGGTGTGGCAGCATATCTCGGGGCAGCTGAAGGCGGCAACTTGAACCTGTTCATCTAAGTAAATCAAGCAATCAGAGCGACTGGCCATGGGCCGGTCGCTCTTTCTATTGTTTGGAGGGTAAACTTGAAAATTGCTGAAAAAGATTGCATTCTCCACACACTTTTCCTATAATTCTAATCATGTTAAGAAAGTTGACATAACTTTTACTTATAACTAAACATACATATGGGGGATTGAAGATGGAGAATATGATCGAAAAGTTTGTTGGGCAAGCGAACGACCTGCTCTGGTCGTCGGTGCTCATCGTCGTTCTTGTCGCGTTAGGCCTTTACTTCACGATTCGCATGGGGTTCGTTCAGTTCCGCATGCTTCCTGAAATGTTCCGCCTTTTGTTCAAAGACGGCATGAAGCGTGAAAAAGGACAAGTGTCTTCGTTCCAAGCGTTCGCCATCGGGACGGCAGCCCGTGTCGGAACAGGCAACATCGCCGGGGTCGCGACAGCGATCGCGCTCGGTGGTCCGGGAGCTGTCTTCTGGATGTGGATCATCGCTTTAGTCGGTTCCGCCTCGGCGTTCGTCGAGAGCACGCTCGCACAGGTGTATAAAATTCGAGATGGCCGTACATGGCGCGGGGGACCGGCTTACTACATGGAGCGCGCCCTCGGGCAACGGTGGCTCGGCATCTTGTTTGCTATCCTTATCACGTTCTCGTTCGGTTTTGCCTTTAACTCGGTCCAATCGAACACAATTTCGCTTTCGATGAGCAACCAGTTCGGGGTCAGCCCGACAACGGTCGGTCTCGTGTTGGCTGCCATCACAGCAATTGTCATCTTCGGCGGCATCCAATCGATTGCGATGTTATCAAGTATAATCGTTCCAATCATGGCCGGCGGTTACATCCTGCTCGCTTTGTGGATCATGATTTCAAACGCTTCGCTATTGCCGAGCGTGTTCGGTCTCATCTTCTCTGAAGGTGTGCTCGGTCTCGAGCAACTGTTCGGCGGGGCGATCGGGGCGATGGTCCTTCAAGGGATCCGTCGCGGTCTGTTCTCGAACGAAGCGGGTATGGGGTCGGCTCCGAACGCGGCAGCGACTGCTGAAGTATCACACCCGGTCAAACAAGGCTTGATCCAATCGTTCAGCGTCTTCGTCGATACACTCATCATCTGTACGTCGACAGCGATGATCATCTTGTTGTCAGGTGTGGCTGGTTCGGATTCGTTCGCAGGTGTCGAATTGACACAAGCGGCGCTCACGGCTGAAATCGGTCCGATGGCGACATCGTTCCTGACGATTGCGATCTTCTTGTTCGCGTTCAGCTCGATCCTAGGAAACTACTACTACGGTGAGACGAACATTCAGTTCATCTCGAATAAAAAGATTTATGTCACGCTCTACCGCATCGGTGTCGTCGGGATGGTCCTCTTCGGAGCTGTCCGTTCGGCCGGTCTCGTCTGGTCGATCGCCGACGTGTTCATGGGACTCATGGCACTCGTCAACTTGTATGCGATTTTCCGTCTCGCGAAAGTCGCACGGCTCGTGCTCGACGATTATTTAGAGCAACGCCGTCAAGGAGACGATCCGGTATTTTATGCTGACTCGATCGAAGACCTGCCTGGTCGTGAATATTTAGAGGCTTGGGATAACGAGGAAGAAGAAGTCAAAACGGGTACGTTCCGTTCATAAGCAACAAACCGTCTACGAATCTACGTAGGCGGTTTTTTTGCGTCTGAAAGAAGGGTAAAGTGAAGAAAAGGGGGGCGTTCACTCATGGAGACGACACATTATATACGCATTTCCCCGGAAGTATGGGTCTCGTTCGGTCAAGATCCGGAGATGATTCTAGACTGGTTGCTTCACGTGCACGAGCAACACCGTGACACGTACGAGACGTTGACGCTTCCAAATATTGAACGGTTTCAACAAATACTCGGTCAAATCGAAGTGTATATCGACGGGAATGACACGTATAACTTGGAGATGGCCGTCATTGGGGAAGAGTTGGTCGTCAATGAGAAGCAAGCGGTCGTCGTCGGGATTTTGACGCCGCAGCTGCTTCATATCGTCAAAGACGCGATGAACGCCTTCGAAAAAGAAGATGTCGGAGAGATGGCGCTAGTGAATCGTGACAGTCTCGATGACATTTGGCTCAAATGGACACTGTTGAAGCGCTTCTGTGACGAGGCGAGCGAGCGGGATGAGCTCGTGTTGATTTATTATGAATGATATTGTCTGAATGGTATAATATTGAAAACCTGGAGGTAAGCTAAGTGGGCAATTTCTTTGTTAATTTGGCTTTGTTCTATATGATGGTTAGCCCCGCGTTTGCATATCGAGTCGGCCGAAAACGCGTTGCAAGGATGAATATTATAACGCTTTTGCTTTATATCGTGAGCTGGGGATATGTCCTTGAAGCGGGGACCCCTTCCGAACATCCTGTCTCGATACTTTGGGGTGTCTTGCTGTTCCTGAATCTTTTATTGGCTGTGATTACTAGCGCGATGTTCTTATATGAACGTCGGCCAAACCGTTCTTTGTTGTACATCGGTGTCACGGCGATCATTTTCTTTTTAGGAAGCTTGCTAGTCACTTATAGTCTCGATTCACGTGACATACTGTGGGAGATGTTGCTACAAGCGAGTATGACGACAGTCGTACTTTTTGTCACAAGCGTCATCTGGATTCGGCTGCGCCAGGTTGATCGACAGCCGGAGATGTAAAAAGCCCGACGTCATAGCGTCGAGCGGTGCTGTGAACTGCTTGGGGGGCATTGATTTAAAGTACTTATTATTCTATGGAGGTTCGCTGAATGTTATCTTGGTTAGGCATAACTAATGCAGATAAAACCGATAAAACTGAACGTCAGTTTTTTGGAAATGTGAAGAAAAAAACTATAACTTTAATTCTACTTACAGCTTTAATAGCACTTTATGGCGTTAAGGCTTTTTTAACTTACCTAATCCCAGCATCATATCTGGACGATGCACTCGTCGCCGTCCTACCAGGTACTGTAGGAGTTTTGGTTTCTTTAGTCTACGTCCTAATCTTAGAAAGAGTCCTACAAGATGAGGTCGACAACACCGAACGCTAGTAAGAGGGGCAGGTGTAATACCATTCAGACAACAAAAGCTCGACGCAACGGCGCCGAGCTTTTGTTCTGTCTTATTTCAATGCGATTTCAAGCGCTTTGACGTTCTCGCGCATCAAGTCGAAATAGCTTTGGTCCATCTG
The DNA here is from genome assembly GCF_004337115.1 of Exiguobacterium sp. SH3S3. Classification (NCBI taxonomy): domain Bacteria; kingdom Bacillati; phylum Bacillota; class Bacilli; order Caryophanales; genus Exiguobacterium; species Exiguobacterium sp. SH3S3. The sequence goes on along the minus strand of NZ_SJUU01000003.1, from coordinate 15,718 downwards.
TTCTTTCGTGACCGATTCAAGGTTGTAAATCGTCACCGCTTCGGCACCGATTTCATTTTTGACGACTTCGGCCACTTTCGGTGTCACCGTGTCCTCGAACGCGATGTACTTCAAGTCATGGAGCTTTGCCTCTTCGATGACCCGCTTGAGCGCTTGCTGTGACGGTTCTTCAGACGGCGTGAGACCAGTGATCGGAAGCTGGTCGAAACCGTATCGTTCCGCCAAGTAGCCATAAGCCGCGTGCGTCACGAGGAGCTCTGACTTCGAACCGGCGTCGACAGCCGCTTGCAGCTCGGCATCGAGCGCGTCGGCTTCTTCTTTGAATGCGCTCAACCGATCTGCGAATTCGTCTTTATAGTCAGGCGCTTGCTCGGCGAACGACGCTTCGACCGCTTCTGCCATCGAGACGGCGTTCATCGGATCGAGCCAGACGTGCGGGTCGTATTGGCCGTGATCGTGACCGTCGTCCTCGCTGTGGCCTGCTTCTTCTTCCGTATGCCCATCTTCCTCGTGGCCATGCTCGTCTTCTTCATGGGCATGTTCGTCTGCTTCGTGGCCGTGCTCATCCTCACCGTGAACGTGGACGGTATCGTCAGCCGAGAGCAGAGCGATGTCTTCCGCGGTCTTCACGAACGTGACGTCCTCACTCGCGAGACTCTGCTCCATCGCCTCGACGTACGGCTCAAGGTCATGACCGATCGTGAGGAATAGATCAGCTTCCGCGATCTGTGTCATCTGTTTTGAAGTCGGCTCGTACGTGTGCGGGTCGGCACCTGGCGGGATCACCATCTCAACGCGGACGCGGTCGCCCCCGATCTCTTCGGCAATCGATTTTAAGGCGAATGTCGACGCGTATACCGTCAACTGATCGCTCGATTCGTCTGTAGCATTTGTAGCATTGCTCTCTTCGTTGTTGGCGCAACCGCCGAGTAAAAGTGTCCCGGCCGCGGCGACGCTCATTAATTTCTTGTTCATGTATTATTCCGCCTCTCATTCTCTATATCAACTATTAAACCGTAACGGTTACGCTCTGTAACTGCGTCTAATATTATAGGGGGCAGTCAAGCACACGTCAAGTCCGACTTCCGATGGATGGTTTTTAAAGAAAAAGGGAATATGATTAAAAAAAGAGCGAGGAGTGGATTTGTATGAGAAAGGAGACCGCCTGGTTTGTCGGGGGCGCTGCGTTAGCGGCGGCAACCGCGGCCGGGGCGAGCGTTTGGAATCAGTACGGTTCGCTCGTTAGATGGCAAGAACCAGAGATGACGGTTCGCCCGTCTATACGCAAACGACGAACCCACACGTACAAGGTCGTCAACGACCAACCGCTCCAATTCGATATATACTACCCACCGGGCGATGGACCGTTCCCGGTCGCCGTCTACGCGCACGGTGGCGCGTTCGTCCGCGGAGGTCGAGGCATGGTGACGTTGTTCCATCCCCTCCTCGATCATTTCTTGGGGAAAGGGTTCGCCATCGTCAGCATCGACTATCGCCTGTTCGAGGACGGTGTCTACTTCCCGGACAACATCATCGACGTGTCCGACGCGCTCTGTTACTTGAAACAACATGACGGGCTCCTCAATCTCGACATCAATCGATTGATCGTCTGGGGCGACTCGGCGGGTGCGGCGCTCGTCCTCGCGACGGCGCTCGACCGGAGTAAACAGTTCACAGGTGAACTCGGTGACGACGTACCGCCGGTGAAAGGGGTCATCGCGCTGTATCCGCCGACGAACTTCCTCTTGTTCAAGTTCATCCAGACGTGGCTTGCGCACTTGAAGTTTTACGAGGGCAGTCGCGAGACGTGGCGTGAATTGATGGTGAAATGTTCACCGGTCACACATCTGTATGACGACGCGCCGCCGATTCTCATCTTGCACGGTAAAAAAGACCCGATCGTCCCGTTCGGGCAAGCGCTCCATTTCGTCGAGCACGCCAGTGAGGTCGGGGCGAACGTCCAGCTCATCTCGTTCCCGAACGGTACCCACTCGCTTGCAAGTTTTCTCCAATCCGATAATCCGATTAAAGAAACACAGCTCATGGCCCGCATCGATCGTTTCATCGACGATGTCTTGACGTGACGTTGCGCTTTTTTAGAAAGATGTTACGATTGGAAAAGATTTAACGATTACGAAGGAGTGAAGAGTGTGACGGAACTTTGTTTAGTCCGACATGGTCAGACAGATTGGAATTTTCAAGAAATCATTCAAGGACGGGAAGATATCCCGCTCAACGCGCTTGGACATCGCCAAGCCGAAGAGAGCGCGGCTTTTTTAAGTCAAGAGAACTGGGACGTGATCGTCGCGAGCCCGCTCACGCGAGCAATCGAAACGGCCCATTACATCGCGGAGGCGTGCGGCATCAGTCCGGGCGAGATTATTCATGACGAACGGTTCATCGAGCGTGAGTTCGGCCATGCGTCAGGCAAACCGGTGCCGGGTATTTACGAGGCAGTTCAAGCGGACGATCAGGAACGGGTTCCGGGTCTTGAGTCGGAAGACGAGATGCGGGCCCGGGTGCTTGAAGGGATGGAACATCTCGTCGAGGCGCATAAAGGGAAGCGGATTATCGTCGTCTGCCATTCGCATGCGATCAAAGCCGCCCTATCGGCGGTCGATGACACGTACACGTTCCGCCATGCCATGCGGAACGCCTGCTTGAACTATATCGAACGTCGTGAAGATCAGTTCGTCGTAAAGGCCGTGAACGTCGCCGATCATATTACGAACGAGATCGTCACGAAGTGAGGAGAAGCTCATGACAACATTGCTCTGGATTTTCATCATCGCATCATTTGTTGTCGCGTTCGCGGGATTGATCTATCCGGTCATCCCGAGCGTGCTGTTCTTATTCATCGGTTATGTGATTTACGGATTCGGGTTCTCGTTTGAACCGCTCACATGGACGTTTTGGCTCTGGCAAATCCTGTTCTTGATTTTCTTGTTTGCGGTCGACTACATCGTCACACGGGCGACAGTCGACAAGCGCGGCGGCTCGGAACGGGCGAAGTGGGGCGCGACCATCGGTTTGATTGCCGGACCGTTCATCTTCCCGCTCGTCGGTGTACTCATCTTCCCGTTCATCTTTGCGTTTTTAGCGGAGCTCACGCTCGGCAAAACGACGCGCGAGGCGTGGAGCATCGGCGTCGGGACGGTGCTCGCATTCCTTGGTAGCACCGTGCTCAAAGTCATCGGGATGACAATGATGGTCATCTTGTTTTTCATGTATATCTAAAGGCGGAGAAAATTCTTCGTCTTTTTTGGTTGAGCCGTTTACAAAAACGGGGAAAGAAAAACAAGACCGTTCGCTTATTCGAACGATCCTGTCTTGACGAGCTGGGTGAAGGCAGAGCGGCTGAACGACTGTTGCTGCTCGACTTGTTTTTCGAAGAACGACGGTTTGAGATTGGCGTCCGCCACCCCTTCTGAGATCAAGGAGTCGAGAACTTGTTTCGTCGGATCTTGTTTTGGCAGGAGCATCAACCCTTCAGCGACGAACGTGTGATGGTTCGATAGCGAACGCTCGCTCGTGAACGTCATCGCGATGGCCGCGGGACGGTTGTTGGCCGAGGTGATGACCGCCTCTGCTAAAAGAAGGATCCGTTTGTTCAAATAGTGGTGGAGCATGACAGCAAATTCGGTCGGGACGAGCATTTCGAGGAGCCATTCATTATCGTGTTCTTTCGAGATGATCAACCCGTCGAGCAGCTCGATCGGGAGGTTTAACTCGTTGCCGTACTCGTCTTGGACGAGGCGGACTTGGACCAGACGGAACGTTTTCATCGTATCGATCCCTTCCACGTTTTCTTTAACTCATCTTAACATAGTCTGATTCGAAGATTGTGTTACGATAACGGGGAAGCGACGTGAATATCAGAGGATAAGGAGGCATCACAATGAGTTGGATTGTTGGCATAATCGGATATATCACGATCCTAGCAATCGGTTATTACGGTGTCCTTTTCTTCAAAGTAAAGCAAGAACGGAGTCGAGCCGGGTATCGCATCTTTCTTTTGCTCGCGGGACTGTTCTTCGTGAGTGGGAGTGACTATATCATCGCCTTGTTCCGGGGGGACACGGAGGCGACGTTTTGGCAGCGGACCATCTATTTCATCTTGATTTTGATTTCCCTTTCGATCGCACTTTACTTTCGGAGAAAAGAAGATAAACTCCACGCGCACGAAATGACGACGGCATAAACAAAAGGTTACGGGACGCCCCGTAACCTTTTGTTTATTTTGGAATCCGTGTTTGACGGATCATTTCGAGTTTCAAATCCCACAGCGGCTTGCTGAACGTGACCGCATACACTTCCGGCAACCGGAGTCGCTTGTACTCTTCCCATAGGCCGTTCATCTGCTCATGGTGATACTGGCGGATGTCTGTCGCGCTCGGCAAGTCGTACACGCGCTTCCCATCTAGGAAGATCGGTTCGAGCAAACGTTTGACGGTGAAGTTGCGCGTCTTGATTCGGAACGCCGGGTCACGCACGTCGATCAAGTCGATCTCCGTATACGTCTCGACCGGTTCGTCGGCGAGCGCGATGTAATCCCCTTTGAACTTGCCCGTCTCGTTATCGATAATTCGGTAAAGTTCTTTCTTGTGCGGGGTCGTCGTCTTCACTTTCGAGGACGACACTTTGATGACCGGTTTCAACTCGCCATCGGCCCCTTCACGGGCGACGAGCTTGTACACCATCCCGAGGGCCGGCTGTTCGTAAGCCGTGATCCCACGCGTCCCGACGAGGAATGTGTCGGCTTCAGCGCCTTGCATCCGCAAGTCTTGGATGACGTACTCGTCGAGGTCACCTGAGACGACAATTTTAACGTAGTCGAGACCGGCCGCGTTCAATGCTTTCCGGGCCCGTTTTGACAAGTAGGCAAGGTCGCCCGAATCGAGACGGACCGATTTCAAGCGGTATCCTTTCGCCTCGAGCTCTTTTGCGACCGTGATGGCGTTCGGGAGCCCCGATTTGAGCGTGTCGTATGTGTCGATCAACAGGCTCGTGTTGTCCGGATACATCTCGGCGAATGAACGGAACGCCTCGAGTTCGTCATCATGGAACTGGATGTCGGCGTGCTCCATCGTCCCTCCGGTCGGGACATTGAAATCACGTCCTGCCGAAACAAGGCTCGTCACGTCAAAGCCGGCGATGTAAGCGGCGCGCGTCCCATAGTAGGCGGCGTCGACGCCTTGGGCACGGCGGGCCCCGCCTTCGAGCAACGTCTCATTCGGCGCGGCTTGACGGATTCGGGCGTACTTCGAGGCAATGAGTGACTCATGGTTAGCGATGTTGAGGAGCGCCGTTTGGAACAGCTTCGCCTCGAAGATCGTCGACTCGATCCGGACGACTTGTTCGTGTGGGAAGATGATTTCACCTTCGCGCACACTATAGAGAGAACCGGTGAACTTGAAGTTGCGGAGGACGTCACCGAACTCGTCCTCGAACCCGAGCTGTTCTTTCAAATAAGCGATATCGGCTTCCGTGAACGAGACGTTCTCTAAATAGTGCACGATATTTTGCAAGCCGGCGAAGACGACGTAACCGCCGCTGAACGGGTTCGAGCGGTAGTAAAGGTCGAAGACGACTTTTTCGTTATGACGGCCTTGTTTCCAATAAATATACATCCAGCGTGGGAGATAAAGGTCGGTATGAAGCGCTAAGTTGCGATGTAACATTGTAGTTTCCTTTCTGTTTGGCGTCACTTCCCGGTCACAGTAGCTCCGAGGGTCGTGACAAAATGTTCGAGCGCCCAGTCGTGTCCGACCGGGTTAAAGCTTTGAACCGCATCCGCATGGACGACGATCTTGTATCCGAGGTTGTACGCATCGACGGCCGTATGGAGCACACAGATGTCGGTGCATACACCGACGAGATGGACTTCATGGATGCCGCGCTCACGTAGGCGAAGGTCAAGGTCTGTGCCTGCGAAGGCGCTGTAACGCGTCTTGTCGATCCAATGATCGGCGCGTTCGGCGGCGGGTTTGACGGCACCGTACAACTCGCGACCTTCCGTGCCCCGAATGTTGTGGGGTGGGAACAACGTCGTTTCAGGGTGATACGTGTCGCCGGCGTCATGGACGTCGTTCGCGACGACGACGTAGTCCTCTGTTGAAAATTCCTCGATCAACTGGACGATTCGTTCTTCTATGTCTTGCCCGGGTTTCCCGCAAGTCAAACGACCCGTGTCTGCGATAAAATCAAACGTATAATCAATGACGATCAATGCCCGCATGGGAAGTCTCCTCTCTCTTGTGAAGAATGATTTGGCTATCTTTCTTATTCTAAATCATTTTACGGCATGCGAAAAAGATTATTTTCGCGCTTGGTCGGGTAGTAAGTGTAAGAGGAACTGCAATCGAAAGGGGAATCAGCTGATGATTTTGTCATCGACCGAACTGTCTGAACAGTTGTCACGATTACCGGGCTGGGAAGTTGTCGAAGGGGAGCTACAGAAAACGTATCGCCTTGAGACGTTTCCGGAGGCGATCCAATTCGTTCATCTCGTTGCCGATATGGCCGAGACGCTCAACCATCATCCGAACATATTGATCGAGTATCGCAACGTCACGCTCACCGTGTCGACACACGACGAAGGAGGCATCACAGAGAAGGACATCATGCTCGCGAAAGGCTGTGAGGAATTTGTCTAAACTGTTTATGACGTTCGCCTCAGGCAGTGTCGCCGACCGGTTGCGCAAGGAACCGGGCGTCATCGTCGCGAGCGGCAACGAGACAATCTTGCTTGCTGAAGGGGACAAGTCCCCGTTCCAGAGTGGGAAGACGTTCCAAATCGAAGAAGCGGCAGGACAATTCGCGGCGACAGGGAATATCATCTATGCGAACATCCCGGTCGACTCGAACGCCCGGTCGCTCTTGTTCCACCGATTGCTGACAGAAAAGTCCCGTCTCGGGTCTGGGCACAACGGATTTGCCGCGTATCGGCTCGGCGTTGACCCGGACGACAACCATGGGATTGTCATCATTCAATTCACTGAAGAAGGAAATCGGTTCCGTGATTCGACCGACTACTTACTGTTTCAAGAACGATTGAAAGAAGCCGTCGAACAAAAAGGGGCCGGTCCGATCATAAAACACTATGTCGTCAGTGAACCGGATAACCTATAATAAACATAACGTCACGTTAGGGGAGGATTTTTTTATGAACAAGAACTACTTCTGGATGGGTCTGGCGGCAGGTGCCATTATCGGTGCCAGCGCATCGCTGCTCCACAAAGAGACACGCGATCAGCAGATCAGACAGCTCAAAGGGATGAAGTCACGACTCAAGTCGACGGACACATCGACGCAATCACATTCGGTCGGGCTCCAAGCCTCATCGAAAAGCAGCTTGAAAGATCGCGTCATGGACTTGAAGGCGTTGTACGAAGAAAACCAAGACACGATCCAAAACCTCGTCGAAGACGTCAAAGACTTGGTCGACGCGCTCCAAGACGCACGTCATAAAAATCAGATCTAATTCAAATGGCCAAGCGCTGAGCGCTTGGCCATTTTTTCATAAGAACCGTGCGAACAAGCCGAAAACGGCGAGCCCGATAATGACGTAGAAAATCCATTTGCTATCGCTCGAGTGGACGACGGGCGGAGCATACTTCCGCGGCTTGTACTTCCCGTAACGGAGCGGACGCGAGTAAGGCACCGTGAAACGAGACAGCGGGATCGCGAGCAAGAACCCGGCCAAGAAGCCGTACACGTGTCCCCAAAGCGACACGTTCGCCCCGATGAGCGTGAACACGGCGCTGATGGCAACGAAGATGAAGACGAGTCGCGCATCTTGACTGTTGATGAGCGTACGGCGGAAACGGCCGATGAACACGTAGAAGCCGAGAATCGCTAAAATCGCACCCGAAGCACCAGCTTGCAAATAGAACAGTTCGCTCACCGTGAAGAACGTCAACAAGTTGGCGAGTGCCCCAGCTACAATGTAAAACACGGCGAACTTCACATGACCGACCATGCGTTCCATGGCGGGGCCAAAAATGATGAGCGCGAACGAGTTGAACAGCAAGTGACCGAGCCCTAAATGAATGAAGTTGGCTGTCACGAGACGGTACCACTCGCCTTGGGCGAGCGCGAGGTGGAACGACCCTCCGAGCGCGACGATACGCAGTGAGGGCATCAAAGAATCGATGACAAACACGAGCAGTTGGATTACAATGAACAGCGTTACGAGCGGATACGCCCGTACGAACGTTTGAACATTCTCAGTACGACTAAACATAGCATCACCTCTTTTCTTAATTGTATAAGGAAACGAGTGGAAAAGGAAAGGAGCGAGTGTCCTATGATTGCGGGAATCGGAATCGATATTGTCGAGCTAGAACGGATCGCTCGCTCGATCGAACAACCTCGCTTTATGAACCGAGTGCTGACGGAGGCAGAGCGCGGGCTCGCCCTCACGTATTCAGACGAACGCCGAATCGAGTTCGTCGCCGGTCGGTTCGCGGCGAAAGAAGCTTACGCCAAAGCGGTCGGGACAGGCATCGCCCGCGGCTTGTCGTGGCAACAGATTGAAATATTGCCGGACGAGACGGGACGCCCGCATATGACGGCGCCTCACCCGGGCCGGATCCATGTCAGCATCAGCCATAGCGAACGGTACGCCGTTGCACAAGTTATCATTGAAGAGGGGGATCACCATGTTTCGTCCAAGTTGGATTGAAATCGACCGGGCGGCGATCGCCCACAACATCATCGAAATCAAAAAACGTATCCCGCAAGCGCTCATGGCGGTCGTGAAAGCGAACGCCTACGGGCACGGGGCCGTCGAGGTCGCGCACATCGCGCTCGCAAACGGGGCGACGATGCTCGGAGTCGCCTTGCTTGAAGAAGCGATCGAGCTTCGAGACGCCGGTATCACCGCCCCGATCCTCGTCATGGAAGCACAGTTCCCAGAATACGCCGGAGTCGCGGCCGAGCATGATGTGACGCTCTCCGTGTTCTCGGCCGACTGGTTACGTGAGGCGAAAGCGTATGTGACCGAGCGCCCGCTCACCGTCCACGTCAAAGTCGACACGGGCATGGGGCGTCTCGGCTTGCGGACACGGGCCGAACTTGATGCACTTCTCGACGCAGCCGACGATCGCTTTGACGTCGAAGGGATTTATACACACTTCGCGACGGCCGACGAACCGGACAGTCCGCTCTATTACGAGCAACAAAAGCGGTTCAGTCAGTTGATCGACGGACTCATCCCGCGCTTCCGCTACATTCATACATCGAACTCGGCCGGGGCGATCCGGATGGCCGGAGAAGATGTTCCCTATAACCTTGTCCGGGTCGGCATCGCGCTGTACGGGTTATACCCATCGAGCGAGATGGCGTCGGCGTATGCGTTCTTGAAACCGGCGTTCACATTGAAGAGCCGACTCATGCAAGTGAAGACGCTTGAAGCCGGGCAGACGGTCAGCTATGGTGCGACGTACACGACGACGGCCGATGAATGGATCGGGACGGTACCGGTCGGTTATGCCGACGGCTGGATCCGCAAGGCGAGCGGCTTCGAAGTCGACGTCGAGGGCGAGCGTTGCCCGATCGTCGGACGGGTGTGCATGGACCGCTTCATGATCCGCCTTCCGCACGAGTCCCCGGTCGGCACCGTCGTCACGTTGATCGGCGGGGCGGTCGCCATCGATGAACTCGCGGCACACCTCGGGACCATCAATTACGAGGTCGTTTGTCAATTGACGAGTCGATTGCCACGGCGCTACGTGTAAATTATAAACGTGTGAAATTATCTGAATTCTTTCGCGAATCCTCTATATTTTCCCATTCTTGCGTGTTATATTGATAAAGAACGCGGGAAAAATTCCGCCAATCACCGAAACGATTCTGGAGGTGCAAGATGTTGAAACAGCGAACTGCGGGTGCTCTAGTGTCCGTTCCAGATCGGTTCTCGCAGCATGTGAGTCCGATTTCGATGAAAGATCGTGAATCACTGTCATTGAACGATGTAGTGACGTACTTGTCTAAGGAAATTGCTGATCGACAACAAGCACTGCGTGAAGAATTGGCGAAAGGCTATCAAGAGATGGCTGCGTTTAATTTGAATATGGCAGAAGAGATGCTGATGATTGAGACGGAAGCCGAACATGCTCTCTTACGTCAAGTAAGCGGGGTGTGAGCGGAGTGATCGTAAAGCGTGGTGACGTGTTTTATGCGAATCTGTCGCCCGTAGTCGGTTCAGAGCAAGGTGGAGTTCGTCCGGTTCTCGTCATTCAAAACGATATCGGCAATCGCTTTAGCCCGACCGTCATTGTCGCTGCGATTACGGCTCAGATCCAGAAAGCAAAACTGCCGACTCATGTGGAAGTATATCAAGTCAAACACGGCCTCGAACGAGACTCCGTGATTTTGCTTGAACAGATTCGAACGATTGATAAGCGTCGTCTGACGGATAAAGTCACTCATCTCGATGATGAGACGATGCACAAAGTTGACCGAGCGCTAGAGATCAGTATGGGATTAATCCCGCTCTAGCTTACATATAACTAAACCGGTACATGGGTATCGGTTTTTTTTCAAACAGATCGATAAAAGTGGTTTCAAATCCTGAAATAAGGGAAATATGATTAATCGTACTCAATTTTTCTATGCGTAACATTAGGAGGGAATATACAATGGATTTAGCGATTCGCGAGCAAGTCATTGGAGAACAATTACACCTTTACGTTTCTGGAGAGGTAGACACATATACGGCACCAAAATTGAAAGAGGTCTTGCACCCGGCGATTACGGAACAAGATGTCATCGTTCATTTGGACGAAGTCGACTATATGGACTCAACAGGTCTCGGCGTCTTCGTCGGCGCACTTAAAATTGCCAAACGTAACGAGAAAGAGTTATCGCTCGTCGGCGTTACCGATCGCGTCAACCGTCTCTTTGAATTGACAGGCCTAGACAAGTTATTGTCGATCAATACAAACGTAAGAGGTGGCACGAAATGAGTAACATCGAACAGACGGTGATGACGTTCCCGGCCAAACCGGAATATGTCGGCGTGGTCCGTTTAGTCGTCTCAGGAATCGCTAACCGTATGGGATATACGTACGGCGAGATCGAGGATATTAAAATTGCGGTCTCGGAAGCGTGTGGCAATGCTGTTCAGCACGCTTATGAAGACCAAAAGGGTGAAGTGAAGCTCACGTGCGGTGTCCACGACGACCGCCTCGAGATGACGATCGAAGACTCGGGCAAGACGTTCGCAGACGACGTGAAACGCCAAGCGGCTCCGGTCGAGGAGACGGCGGAAATCGAATCGCTTCACGAAGGGGGACTCGGTCTTTTCCTCATTGAAGCGTTAATGGATAACGTCTCGATCAACAAGGACAACGGTGTCAAAGTGACGATGACGAAACTCCTTAACAGGGACGAGGTGGATCAGAGTGCCAGCAAAATCTCAACAACGCCATCACAGTGATGATGAAGTATTAGAGTGGATTGAGCGCTATCAACAGGACGATCAAAACGAAGAAGTCCAGATGCTCCTCATCAACCGATACTCAGACCTTGTTGAAGCGCTCGCTCGAAAATTCTCGCGTGGCCGGGCCATCCATGATGACCTCGTGCAAGTCGGGATGATCGGGTTGCTCGCCGCACTTCGCCGTTTCGACCCGGAGTTCGGACGCAGCTTCGAATCATTCGCCGTTCCAACGATCATCGGTGAAATCAAGCGTTTCATCCGTGACAAGACGTGGAGCGTTCACGTGCCGCGTCGGATCAAGGAGCTTGGACCGAAAATCAAGAAGACGGTCGAAGAGCTGACGACAGAACTGCAACGGTCACCGCGCATCGATGAGATCGCCGAATACCTTGGCGTTTCCGATGAAGAAATTCTCGAAACGCTCGAGATGGGCAAGAGCTATCAAGCGCTCTCGGTCGACAGTTCAATCGAAGCGGACAATGAAGGCAGCACGGTCACACTGCTCGACCTCGTCGGCAGCCAAGAGCGTGGGTATGAGTCAGTCGACCAGCGCCTCATTCTCGAAAAGGCGTTCAGCGTCTTGAACGAGCGGGAACAAGCGATTTTAGAATGTGCTTACTATAAAAACATGAGTCAAAAAGAGACGGGCGAACTCCTCGGTATTTCCCAGATGCACGTGTCACGTCTACAACGACGCGCGCTCGAGAAATTGCGTGAGGCCATCAAAGTCCCGCTCAACGAAGTATTCTCAAACGATGACTAAACGGTCATCGTTTTTTTGTCGTCTTCTACAGAGTTTGCTACACTTCAATAGAGAAGAGAAGAGAAGAGAAAAGGAAGTGATTCGATTGATTACGAAGATTGCGAACGAATTGAAGCTGAAGACGAGTCAAATCGAGACGGTACAACAACTTGCGTCGGACGGAGCGACGATCCCGTTCATGGCCCGCTATCGAAAAGAGATGACGGGGAATTTGGACGAAGTCGAGATCAAAGCGATCCTCGACTCGCTCCAATATGAAGAGAGTCTCCAAAAACGGAAAACGGACGTCCTTGCAAAACTCGAAGAACTCGAGAAGGCGACGCCGGAACTGACACGGGCCATCGAGGTCGCGACGAGTCTCCAACAAGTCGAGGACATTTACTTGCCGTATCGTCCGAAGCGCCGAACGAAAGCCGAGCAAGGACGAGAGAAAGGGCTACAGCCGCTCGCTGACTGGTTCCGGGAAGCATCTGCTTATTCGGTACAACAAGCAGAGGGACTCACGGGTGAACTGGCGCTAGAAGAGGCGCTTCCGTTCGTGCAAGCAATCATCGGGGAAGAGTGGGGGGAAGAGGCAACGCTCCGCCAGACGCTGCGGACGAAAGTGCGGAACGAGGCGCTCCTCCGGTCCCAAAAGAAAAAGGCGGCAGAAGATGAGAAAGAAGTGTTCGCCCAGTATTACGACTACGAGGAGAAAGTAGTCGGCATCGTGCCGCACCGCATTCTCGCGTTGAACCGGGGCGAGCGGACCGACGTGCTCCAAGTGAAGCTCGTCTTTGATGAGACGTTGTTCTTGAAACGAGCACTCAGTAAGTTCGATCGTCTTCCGACCGAGAAACGGGATGTTGTGACGCTCGCTATAAAGGACGCGTTCAAGAAATCGGTCTTCCCGGCCATCGAACGCGAAATCCGCAGTTCGTTGACCGAGACGGCTGAAGAACAAGCGATTGACGTCTTTGCGAAGAACTTGAAGCAGCTCTATATGCAGCCGCCGCTCCGTGAAGTCGTCGTGCTCGGCATCGACCCGGCCTATCGGACCGGCTGTAAGTGGGCCGTCGTCAACGAGACCGGGAAAGTCGAAGAAGTCGGCGTGTTCTATCCGACGGCGCCGAAGCATGACGTGGCCGGTTCAGAAAAAGTGCTCTCATCTCTCGTAAAACGCTATCCGATCTCCGTCATCGTCATCGGCAACGGGACCGCTTCGCGTGAGACCGAGCAATTTGTCTCGAACTGGCTGAAGACGGCCGAGCGTGAGATCGCGTACGCAATCGTCAATGAAGCCGGGGCCAGCGTATACTCGGCTTCCGAGATTGCGCGATCTGAGTTCCCGGAGTTGAAAGTCGAAGAACGTTCGGCTGTATCGATCGCCCGCCGGATCCAAGATGCGATGGCCGAGCTGGTGAAAGTCGACCCGCAATCGGTCGGGGTCGGACAGTACCAGCACGATGTCAGTCAAAACAAATTGAAAGGCTCACTCGAGTTCGTCGTCGAGAGCGTCGTCAACATGGTCGGTGTCGATGTGAACCGGGCTTCCGAGTCGTTGCTCACGTACGTATCGGGCCTCAATAAGACGACGGCAAAAAATATCGTCGCGTATCGTGATGAGTTCGGGCGCTTCAATACCCGCAAAGAAATCAAGAAAGTGCCGCGGCTTGGGGCGAAGGCGTATGAGCAAGCAGCTGGCTTCCTTCGTATCACGAACGGGAGCGACGTGCTCGACCAAACCGAGATCCACCCAGAGAGTTACAAGTTGACGTTATCTCTATTGAAGGAACTCGGTGTCTCGAAAGCAGCGGTCGGCACGGCCGGGTTGCGAGATCGGTTGAAATCGGTCGATGCCCGAGTGCTCAGCGAAACGCTTGAGGCGGGACTGCCGACGGTCGAAGACATCTTGAAGTCACTCGCCAAGCCGGGCCGTGATCCACGTGAGGATATTCAAAAACCGCTCTTACGGACGGACGTCATGAACTTAGAAGACTTGCAGGTCGGGATGGAGTTCCAAGGGACTGTCCGCAACGTCATCGACTTTGGGGCGTTCGTCGATATCGGGGTCAAGCAAGACGGGCTCGTCCACATCTCGAAGTTGTCGAACCGCTACGTCAAACATCCGCTCGATGTCGTCGCGGTCGGGGACATCGTCACCGTCTGGATCGAGCAAGTCGATGCCAACCGGGGTCGGATCAGCCTGACGATGCTAGAGCCTAAAAAACAATAAATCTATATTAGTAAGAAGAAAGTCGGAGTTGAGCAAAGTGGTTTCATTTTGCTCAACTTTTTTTGTTGAAAAGTGTTGACGGTCGTTTTTGACCGTGATATCTTATAGAGGTCGCTAAGAGCGCGGCATGAAAATTTAAAGCTTTTCTAAAAAAGTGATTGACACGTTTCGGGTTTGCGGTTACAATTTAAATCGTTACTTTGAAAGATTCAAGCAACGTTCCGCAATAGCTCAGTGGTAGAGCAACCGGCTGTTAACCGGTAGGTCGTAGGTTCAAATCCTACTTGCGGAGCCATTTTATTTTGGAGACGTACCCAAGCGGCTATAAGGGGCTCCCCTGCTAAGGGAGTAGGCTGGGAAACCGGTGCGAGGGTTCGAATCCCTCCGTCTCCGCCACTTACTTTTTAGAAAACACCAGTTAAACAAATGGCCCGTTGGTCAAGCGGTTAAGACACCGCCCTTTCACGGCGGTAACACGGGTTCGAATCCCGTACGGGTCACCATATATGGAGGATTAGCTCAGCTGGGAGAGCACCTGCCTTACAAGCAGGGGGTCGGCGGTTCGATCCCGTCATCCTCCACCATTTCAAATTTAAGCGCGTATACTGGTCTTGTGGTGTAGGGGTTAACATGCCTGCCTGTCACGCAGGAGATCGCGGGTTCAAATCCCGTCAAGACCGCCATTTACGTTGGGCTGTAGCCAAGTGGTAAGGCATTGGATTTTGATTCCAACATGCGAAGGTTCGATCCCTTCCAGCCCAGCTTATATTTGAGCCATTAGCTCAGTTGGTAGAGCATCTGACTTTTAATCAGAGGGTCGCAGGTTCGAGCCCTGCATGGCTCACCATTTTTATTCCTCGTAACATTTAATTACGCTGCGGTCGTGGCGGAATCGGTAGACGCGCTAGGTTGAGGGCCTAGTGGTGGTTAACACCGTGGAGGTTCAAGTCCTCTCGACCGCACCATGCACCCTTAGCTCAGCTGGATAGAGCGTTAGACTACGAATCTAAAGGCCGGGAGTTCGAATCTCTCAGGGTGCACCATTTTTATTATGGGCCTATAGCTCAGCCGGTTAGAGCGCACGCCTGATAAGCGTGAGGTCGGTGGTTCGAGTCCACTTAGGCCCACCATCTTAACTGACGAACTTTGAAAACTGAACGATGAGGCAAAAAAGTTTTACAAGTTTTGATTGAAGCGCAAGCTTCGTCATTTTCAAGAGCTATATCAAATTCTTTGGAGAGTTTGATCCTGGCTCAGGACGAACGCTGGCGGCGTGCCTAATACATGCAAGTCG